>NZ_JBMOUF010000007.1:0-397707 GCF_049319705.1 Janthinobacterium sp. Mn2066
CAGACGTTGATGCCGAGAAAGCTCAGCGAACTGTGCGAGCCATGCCTGCCATTGCGCTTGTTGCATGCTGATCTCCCGGTTTGACTGGTCTGATGAGTCAGACCTCAGCCTTGCAGGAAGATTCCCCTATTTATCGAGGACAGAGCCTTTTTTATGGCCGTATGAAGGGTGGTATTCGCATGATAAAGTTGTTCGATGCAAACATAAGGAGATGAGATGCGCGCAGAGAATACAGAGCAGCAACGGGTACGCATCCAGGGCGTGGTGACCCTGTCGCACGACTGGTATTTATTGCAGAAGACGACCTTTGATTATCTGCGCCGCGACGGCCAGTGGCAGACGCAGACGCGGGAAACCTATGACCGTGGCGATGGCGCCACCATCTTGCTGTACAACAAAATAAAGCGCACGGTGATCCTGATACGCCAGTTTCGTTTCCCGACGTATCGCGAGGGCCATGATGGTTTCCTGATCGAATCGGCCGCGGGCTTGCTGGAACAGGCCAGCCCGGAGCAGCGCATCCGTGCCGAAGTCGAGGAAGAAACGGGATATCAGGTAGGCCAGGTGCACAAGGTATTCGACGCCTTCATGAGTCCGGGTTCCGTGACGGAGCGTCTGCATTTCTTCGTGGCGGAATATGCGCCGTCGAGCCGGATCAGCGATGGCGGCGGCCTGCCACACGAGGGTGAAGATATCGAAGTGCTGGAGTTGCCGCTCGCGCAGGCACTGCAGATGGTGGCCGATGGCGACATCTGCGACGGCAAGACCATCATGCTGCTGCAACATGTGCAATTGCATTTGATGCCGGTCAAGCGTGGTCTGCAGATATTGATTGCTGGCCCATATCGCTCGGGCACGGGTGACGATCCGGCGTTGATGGCGGCCAATGTGGCGGCCATGGAAGCGGTCTGCCTGCCCTTGTATGCGCAAGGGCATTTGCCGGTACTCGGTGAATGGCTGGCCTTGCCCATGCTGGCGCTGGCCGGTTCGCGCCAGGTGGGGGATGTCGTGTATGAGGAATTGTTCCACGCGCATGCAACGCGCTTGCTCAGCCATTGCGACGCCGTGTTGCGGATCGGTGGTGCATCGGCTGGCGCAGACCAGATGGTGGCCGTGGCGCGCAGCCTGGGGCTGCCCGTGTATTGTTCGCTCGACGAGATAACACAGGCATAAAAAAAGCGAAGCCCGTGGGCTTCGCTTGGTGCATCAGGCTAATGGAGAATTAGCGCGATTTGACGAACGGGATACCGATCGCCTTCGGTGCGACCGACTTGGCCATCAAGCCTGCCAGCACGATCACGGTGACGACATAGGGCACCATCTGGATCAGCGAGCCGGGGATGCGGCCCACGACCGGCAAGTCCACGCCTTCGATCTGGATCTGGATGGCGCTGAAGAAGCCGAACATCAGGCAGCCGAGGAAGGTGTACACAGGGCGCCAGTTGCCGAATACCATCGCCGTCAGGGCCAGGTAGCCGGCGCCGGCCGACATGTCGCGCAGGAAGAAGCCGCTTTGCACGATGGCCAGGTAGGCGCCCGAGAACGAGCACAGGATGCCGGCCACCAGCATGGCCATGTAGCGGGTCGCTTCCACGCTGATACCGGCCGAGTCGGCCGCATGCGGGTTTTCACCGCAGGCGCGCAGGCGCAGGCCAAAACGCGTGTGGTACAGCAGCCAGTGCACCAGCGGGATCAGCAGGAACGCCAGGTAGACCAGGATGGAGTGGCCGCCGATCAGGTGGGCGTAGACCCAGCCGATGAACGGGATGTGTTCCACATACTGGGTGCCCGGCAAGACTACGTCGAACAGGCGCGCATTGCCCAGGTCGGGCGTGCGGCCGCCTTGCTGGAAGAAAAATTGCGCCAGCACAAAGGTCAGTCCGCTCATGGCGATGTTGATCGCCATGCCGGCCACCAGCTGGTTGCCCTTTTGCGTGATGCTGACATACGCTTGCAGCAGCGCCAGCGCCACGCACACCAGCATGCCGACGGCCATGCCGTAGTATGGGTTTTGCGTGGTGTAGGCCACGGCCGCCGAAGCAAACGCGCTGGCCAGGATCTTGCCTTCCAGGCCGATGTCGATCATGCCGCTGCGTTCGGCGAACAGGCCGGCCATGGCGGCGAAGATCAGCACCGGCGCATTGCGCACGGTCGATACCAGGATGCTGGCGAAATGAAAGTCGTCGAGTGTCATGGTGTTAGCCTTTGATGCGCTTGAGCAGGGCGGAAATCGCCGGGGCGTAGAAGTTTTCCATCGCGCCGCAGAACAGGATGATCAAGCCCTGGATAAAGATGAAAGTTTCCGTCGGGATATTCGGTTTTTCCAGCGACAGGTCGAAGCCGCCCTGGATCAGCGCGCCGAACAGCACGGCCGACAAAAAGATGCCGACCGGGTGCTGGCGGCCCATCAGGGCAATCGCGATACCGACGAAGCCGGCGCCGCCGACGAAGTTCAGCGACAGGTAATGGGTCGAACCCATCACGGAATTGACGGAACCCAGGCCTGCCAGCGCGCCCGAGATCAGCATCACGATGATGATCATCTTGCTGATCGACACGCCCGCATAGTGGGCCGCGTGCTTGTTCAAGCCAGTGGCGCGCAGCTTGAAGCCCCACGAGGAACGCGAGACCATCACGCCGTAGATGACCAGTGCCACGATCGCCAGCAGGAAGCTGATGTTCAGCGGCGTGTCGCCCAGCGACGGGAACCAGGTATTGAGCAGCGGCATGGCGCCGGCGTCCGAGAACACGCGGCTGGCCGTGTTCTGCTCGCCTGGCGGGATCAGGTACTTCACGATCACGAAGTTCATCAGGCTGGCGGCGATGAAGTTGAACATGATGGTGGTGACCACGATGTGGCTGCCGCGCTTGGCTTGCAGATAACCGGGCAGGAAGCCCCACAGCGCGCCGAACAGGGCGGCGCCAATCATGGCCACGGGAATCAAAGCCCAGGCGGGCAGCGTATGGTCGAAGGCCAGCATGGCCACCGTCAAGCCCAGGCCGCCGATATACATCTGGCCTTCGCTGCCGATATTGAACAGGCCAGCCTGCATCGCCACCGAGACCGACAGGCCCGTGAAGATAAAGGTGCTGGCGTAGAACAGCGTGTAGCTCAGGCCTTCCGGATTGAGCACGGCGCTGTGGAGCAGGATGGACAGCGATTCGAGCGGGTCTTCACCCAGCAGATGAATCACCAGTGCTGCGACCAGCAAGGCCGACAGCAGGTTTAACATGGGCATGACAAAGGCTGTCGCCCAGCGTGGCAAGTCGTTATTCATGATTTATGCATTCCCCCCATCAAGAGACCGATGCGGGTGGTATCGAATTCTTCAATTTTCAGTTCGCCAGTGATGCGTCCGCCGCACATGACTAGGATACGGTCGGCCAGCGCCCGTACTTCTTCCAGTTCGACCGACACCAGCAGGATGGCCACGCCGCTATCGCGCAGGGCCAGCAATTGTCGGTGGATGCTTTCTATCGTGCCGATATCGACGCCACGCGTCGGCTGACCCACCAGCATCAGTTTCGGCTGCGCCAGCACTTCGCGCGCGATCACCACTTTTTGCTGGTTGCCGCCCGACAGCAGGCCGATACGCAGATCCGGGTTGGCCGGACGCACGTCAAAGGTTTTCAGCAGTTCCGCGCAGCGCGCACCGATGGCCTTGAAGTTGAACAGGCCCCAGCGGTTTTTCAAGCTGTCCTGATAACCGAGGATGGTGTTGTGCATGACGGAGAAACTTTTTACTACGCCGTCGCGCAAGCGGTCTTCCGGAATATGGGCGATGCCCAGCTTGCGGAAAGTCAATGGCAAGCCGTCGGCGTCGGTGCGCTTGCCAAACGGCAAGTCCTTGTCCAGGAAACGCAGCTTGCCCGAGGTCGGCAAACGCATGCCCGAGAGGATTTCCAGCAGTTCGCTCTGGCCATTGCCCGACACCCCCGCGATGGCGACGATTTCGCCGGCGCGCAAATTGAAGCCGATATCGGCCAGCAGTTTTACCTGTTGATCATCAGCCAGTTGCAGGTCGGCGACTTCCAGCACCGTGGCGCCCGGATTGTAGGGCGCGCGCGGCAAATGGCTCTGGATAGGACGGCCCACCATCATATTGGCAAGCTCTTCCTTCGACGTGCCCGCCGTAGGAACGGCGCCGACCACCGTGCCGCCGCGCATGACGGTGACGTTATCGGTGATTTCCAGGATCTCTTGCAGCTTGTGCGTGATCAGGATGATGGTCTTGCCCTGTTCCTTGAACAGGCGCAGGATTTCAAACAGCGAGGCCGTTTCCTGCGCCGTCAGCACGGCCGTCGGCTCGTCGAGGATCAGGATATTGGCGCTGCGGTAAATCTGTTTGAGGATTTCCACGCGCTGCTGCGCACCGACCGACAAGTCTTCGATCTTGCTGAGCGGGTCCACGTCGAGGCGGTAGCGCTCGCAAATCTCGCGCAGCTTGGCTTCCGCTTCGGCGCGGTGGCTGGCCAAACGGAAACCGCCTTCCGTGCCCAGCATGATATTGTCGAGGACGGTGAAGTTTTCGACCAGCATGAAATGCTGGTGCACCATGCCGATGCCGAGGTTGATCGCTTCCTGGCTGTTGCGGATCGGCTGTACTTTTCCGTCGAGCAGGATCTCTCCGCCATCGGCACGGTAATATCCGTACAGGATACTCATCAAGGTCGATTTGCCGGCGCCATTTTCCCCCACCAGGCCATGGATGCTGCCCTTGGCGATGGAAAAATTGACGTTGGTGTTCGCCTTCACATGTCCAAAATGCTTGGAAATGCTGCGAAATTCTACTGCTGGCTGCATAGGTTCATAAAGGATAGTTTCATGGAAACGCGCCGCGCGGGGACCAGCCCCGGCGGCGCGCTTAGTGATGAAGAGTGAGTTTAGACCGGGCAGCTGCTGCCGACGCGGTAGTCGATCACTTTGACCTTGCCATCGATAATATCTTTACGCGCACCCAACACGCGCTTCTCGATTTCCGGCGTAATCAGCTTGCGGTTGTTCGCGTCGAGCGCCCAATCCACGCCGCCTTCTTTCAAGCCTTTGGAAACCACGCCACCTTTCCAGGTGCCGTTCTTGACTTCCATGAAGCTGTCATAGACGGTGTTGTCGACCCGCTTGACCATCGAGGTCAGGATGGTGCCTGGATACAGATGGTTCTGGTTCGAATCGACGCCGATGGCCAGCTTGCCTTTTTCCTTGGCCATTTGCAAGGTGCCCAGGCCGCTGCCGCCAGCAACGGCGAAAATCACGTCGACGCCGCGCTCGAATTGCGAGCGGGCCAGTTCGCCGCCCTTGGCCGGGTCATTCCAGGCGCCGGCCGTGGTGCCGACCATGTTTTGCGTAATTTCAGCTTTTGGATTGACCGACTTGGCGCCTTGCGCGTAACCGCAGGCGAAGTTGCGGATCAAGGGAATGTCGATGCCGCCGATAAAGCCGACTTTTTTGCTTTTGCTGGCCATGGCTGCTGCCACGCCCACCAGATAGGAGCCTTCTTCTTCCTTGAACAGCACCGAGTTGACGTTGGCGCCCGTGGCCTGGCCGTCGATCAGCACGAATTTCACGTTAGGAAATTCCTTGGCGACTTTTTGCACAGCTTGTGTCTGGGAAAAACCGATCGAGGCGATCATGTCGAGTTTTTTGCGCGCCAGGCCACGCAATACTTGCTCGGCTTGGGTATCGCTGGACGCCTGCACTTCGATGAACGAGATGCCGGTATCTTTCTTGAAGCGCTCTGCGCCTTCGAAAGCGGATTGGTTGAACGACTTGTCGAACTTGCCGCCCGCGTCATACACGATACCCAGTTTAGGGGTAGCCGCGGACGCTTGAGCAGCCAGCAACGCGGCTGCGATCGTCAAACTAAATTGTGTAAGTTTCATGAATTGGCTCCTGGAAGACCGATATTGTATATTTTTTATAGGGGAAACATCTAATGTGGGGCCGATTTAAGCTGTTTTTCATACACAAGGAAATGATTCCTTATCAACATTGCACCGTATCAGGCAAGAACATTGCAGCTCCAGCATGGTTTTATATCTACAGTGTGATGCTCATGCAACAGTCGCCCGCGTCTCTTTTATGGTTACAACATCGTATCGGTCGCCGGAACTGGCTGAAAGGCAAAAGCAGCACCGGCGCCGTGATGGGCGTCCAGACCACTATGCATCATGCCAGATATGTATGACAAATACGTTTTTATTTATGGATTTATATGTATCACGTATAAATCATCAAGCCAGGATCAGGCGGCAGGCGGATTCAGGATATTCAGGAAGGCACGCACCACGGGCGCATCATCGAGCGTGGTGTAGCTGATATACAGGTTGGCGGACGGGGGATTGGTCTTGATCGGTAAAAAGACCACGCCGGGCCAGCCGATGCGGCTGGTGGTTTCCGGCACCAGGGTCACGCCCAGGCCGGCGCCCACCATGGCCAGCAGGGTTTGCGGTTCGCTTGCTTCCTGGAAAATCACCGGTTCGAAGCCGGCGTTCACGCAGCATTGCACCAGGTAGCGGGGAAAGGCCGACTTGTCCAGGTTGAGGGTCAGCAGCGGTTCGTTGGCGATGTCGATCAGCTCGATGGCGGTCTGTTTCGCCAATGGATGATGTTCATTGATGGCCACGCAGACGTTTTCGCGGAAGCACAGTTCCTGGCGCAGATTGTCGTGGCGCAAGTCATCATCGTTGAGTTTGGGTTCGCGCCAGAAACCGACGTCGATCTGCTTGGCGCGCAGCGCTTCGTATTGGGCAGTGGGGCCGGACTCATGCAAAGTCCAGGTCACGCGGGGGAATTTGGTCTGGAATTCTTCCAGCAGGCTGGGGATGGGACCCCACATGGCCGAGCCGACGATGCCGACGCGCAAGCGGCCCACTTCGCCACGGTCGATCTGGCGGATGGTGTCGATGGTCATGCGCATCTTGGCCAGCAAGTCGGACGCTTCATTCATCAGCGCCTTGCCCGCCACGGTCAGCTCGAAGGTGCGGGTGGTGCGCGCAAACAGGCGCACGCCCAGTTCGCTTTCCAGTTTCATGATCTGCTGGCTCAGGGGCGGCTGCGAGATGTGCAGGCGCTCCGCTGCGCGGCTGAAGCTTTTCTCTTCAGCCACGGCGAGAAAATACTTTAACTGTTTCAGATCGATGGACATGCTTTCCTTGGCGTTGCTGGAGGCTAGGGAAGGGCGCGCCAGTGCTGGGAGTCCGGCGCGTCTTGTTACCGTCCTATTATCGTGCCAGCACCGCCGGCATGGCAATGGCTAATGCCGTACCGACCTTGGCATTGTGCTTGACCAGCGCGATATTGGTCGCCAGGCTGCGGCCATCCGTCAATTGCTTGATGCGTGCCAGCAAGAACGGCGTGACCTGCTTGCCTTTCACGCCGCCGGCGTCGGCTTCCTGCAACGCTTGTGCCGTGATGGCGTCGATTTCTTCCTTCGGCATGGCTTGCGCGGCGGGCACGGGATTGCTGACCACCACGCCGCCTTTCAGGCCCAGCTGCCATTTGGTGGCGATGAAGGCAGCCTGTTCGGCGGCGGTATCGAGGCGGAAATCGGCCTTGAAGCCGCTTTCGCGCGTGAAGAAGGCAGGAAAACCTTCCTGGCCCACGCTGATCACCGGCACGCCATGCGTTTCCAGGTATTCCAGGGTCAGGCCGATATCGAGGATCGATTTCACGCCTGCGCAGACGACGGCGACCGAGGTGTGCGCCAGCTCCTGCAAGTCGGCGGAAATGTCGAAGCTGGTTTCCGCGCCACGGTGTACGCCGCCGATGCCGCCCGTGACGAACACGGCAATGCCGGCCAGTTCGGCGCAGATCATGGTGGCGGCCACGGTGGTGGCGCCCAGCTTGCCTTGCGACAGCACAAACGGCAAGTCGCGGCGGCTGACTTTCATGGCGTCGGGCGAGGTGCCCAGCAATTCCAGCTGTTCCGGCGACAGACCCACGCAGATCTTGCCGTCGATGATGGCGATGGTGGCCGGTACGGCGCCGCCGTCGCGGATGATCTGTTCCACTTCGCGCGCCATTTCCACGTTTTGCGGGTAGGGCATGCCGTGCGAAATGATGGTCGATTCCAGCGCCACGATGGCTTTGCCGGCCGCGCGCGCGTCCAGCACTTCTTGCGAAAACGAGAGGAAGCTATTCAGTTGTGTCATGGTTCAGTCCTGTTGGAAAAGGGTAGGGGGAGGGGGCGCCAGGTCGGCGTCGTCGATATCGTCCAGCGCATCGGCCGAGATCAGCGGCGATACGGTGGCGTCGGATTCCAGGGTCATGGCGGCCAGCTTCAAGCCGCGCCGGCACGCCAGTTTCAAATCGTTGCTGTCGTGATACAGCGACCAGCAGACGGCGGCCGAGAAAGCGTCGCCGGCGCCTGTCACGTCGACGGCGTCGACTTCGCGCGCGGCCAGGTGGGCAATCGGGGCGTCCAGGGTGTCGCCATCCGTAAAATACACGCCTTCGCCGCCGCAGGTGACGATCACCTGGCGCGCGCCCTGGCGTTGCACTTCGCGGCAGGCGGCGCGCAGGTCGGCCGCCGTGGGCAAGGCCCGCGCCACGCGCGTTTCCAGTTCGCCACGGTTCAATATCAGCAGGCGCAAGCCCGTCAGGTCTCGTGGCAAATGGGCCATCTTCGGCTGCGAGACGGCGACGATCACCAGCGGCGCGGCATGGCCATCGGCATTGCGTGCGTCGGCCAGCAGGGTCGCCACGCTGTCGTGCCCCAGGTTCAGATCGCACACGGTCAGGGCGGCGGCAGCGCGCTGCGGCTGGCGGCTGTGCAAAAAGGCCGGCGTCAGCTCTTCATACAGTTGCATGTTCGCCATGGCCAGCAGCATTTCTCCATGCTCGTCGAGCACGGCGGTATAAGTGCCGCTGCCGGTATTACTTAAATGCAAGCTACCGCGCATATCGATGCCCGCTTCCTCTGCATGGGTTTGCAGGGCGTGGCCGGCCGCGTCGTCGCCCAGCGCCGTCAGCAAGGCGACGGGGATGGACAGGCGGGCCAGGTTTTCGGCGATGTTGCGGCCCACGCCGCCAAACACTTCTTCCGAGCGCACGGGATTCGAGGTGCCCATCTGCAAGGTGGCCAGGGTACGCATCTTGCGGTCCAGGTTCGCCGCGCCGATGCACAGCACGGGGCGGCTGTCGGGCAGCACATAGGCCCTGCCCAGCAGGCGGCGTTCGCGGATCAGGCCCGCGATATGGCCGGCCACGGCGGAGCGCGACAAGCCCAGTTCGCTCGCCAGGTCTTGCTGCGAAATGAAGGGATTGCCGCGTATCAGGGCATACAGCTGGTCTTTTTTTGAAATATCGGTCACGGCGGTCATCAGTTGAAAACAATTGTTTGAAACTTTAAACATTTGTCTTGATGCTGTCAATCGCTGTGTGAAGCCGTTGGCAGGCGGGATCATGCTTGCACTATAATATTGGCCATTTATATGTGTTTGATATAAATGCGCAAAAAAAATGGTATTTGCCATACATAATCGCCTGATGCATAGTGGCGTCCATGGCATTTTAGGCATTTCAGTAGCGCATTTTCAGCGAACACCCTCAGACACGCCTGTATCGCCGATCAGCGGGCATAACAGCGCCGCAGACCGACGAACATCTAACCATTACCTTATTCCAGCAGAGGATCACCATGTCGAACAACGCCCCTTTCCACGCCGCCGAAATCATCCGTGCCCGCGCCCCTGAAAACTTCAAGCCGCGCGTGGCGATGATCCTCGGTTCCGGCCTGGGCGTACTGGCCGAGCAAATGACGGATGCCGTCAGCATCAGCTTTGACGAATTGCCAGGTTTCCCGATCAGCACCGTGCACGGCCACGCCGGCGAATTGGTGATCGGCACCCTGTCGGGCGTCGCCGTCGTCTGCATGAAAGGCCGCGGCCATTTCTACGAAGGCTACGGCATGGGCGTGATGACGAGCGCCATCCGCACCCTGAAACTGCTGGGCTGCGAAATGCTGTTCGTGACCAACGCCGCCGGCTCCCTGCGCCCCGAAGTAGACGCTGGCAGCCTGGTCGCCATCAGCGACCATATCAACCTGTTGCCAGGCACGCCGATGGTCGGCCCGAACGATGAGCGTTTCGGCCCACGCTTCTTCAGCATGGCCAACGCCTACGATGCCGACCTGCGCAACCTGGTGAAGGAAACGGCTGCATCGAACGGCATCACTCTGCACGAAGGCGTGTTTGTCGCCTACCCTGGCCCGAACTTTGAAACGGCTGCCGAGATCCGCATGATGTCGCGCCTGGGCGCCGACACGGTCGGCATGTCGGTGGTGCCGGAAGTGGTGTCGGCCCGTCATTGCGACCTGAAAGTGGTGGGCGTGTCCGTCATCACCAACCTGGCCGAAGGCCTGTCGCCATTCGCTCTGTCGCACGAACAAACCCTGAAATACGCGGCCATCGGCGCGAAAGACCTGGTGACCCTGATCCTGGCTTTCCTGGCCAAAGTGGCTGAAAAACCGCAAGCCTAAGCACACCTGTCAAAACCTACTGCGCGTAGCGATTTGCGGCTTGCGATGCTCACTGTGCCAAAGCACAGCTGCGCTTCTCGGCCACAACTCACTTTCGCTCGCTACGGTTTTGTCAGGCGTGTAACTGCTTTATTTTTTAAGCACCAGCAGCAGCGCCACTCACCGGCGCTGCCGCGCGGCAGGCCGGGGAAATCCGGCCTACACTGACCGCATCATCTTTGCATCATTCCATAAAGCGAGCCTTATCATGTCACGCGCATTTATCCTCCTGCTTGATTCCTTCGGCCTTGGCGCGACGCCAGACGCCGCCAAGTATGGCGACGCAGGCGCCAATACCCTTGGCCATATTGCCAGCACTGTCGCCAAAAGCGGCAAGACCTTGAAACTGCCTGTCATGGAAAGCCTGGGCCTGGGCGCTGCCGCGCATCTGGCCAGCGGCGAATGGCCTGCCGGCTTCGACCAGCGCGACGGTTTTACCGGTGCCTACGGCGCCGCGCGCGAACGTTCGACCGGCAAGGATACGCAGAGCGGCCACTGGGAAATCGCCGGCGTGCCCGTCGAATTCGACTGGGGCTACTTCCCCCGCACCACGCCTTCGTTCCCGGCCGACCTGACCGACAAGCTCAAGGCGCTGGCCGGCGTGCCCGGTTTCCTCGGCGACTGCCACGCTTCCGGCACCGACATCATCAACAAGCATGGCGATGAACACGTCGCCACCGGCAAACTGATTATCTACACCTCGGGCGACTCGGTGATGCAGATCGCCGCGCACGAAGAATCGTTCGGCCTCGAGCGCCTGTACGAAGTGTGCGAAATGGCTTTCAAGCTGGTCGAGCCGTACAACATCGGCCGCGTCATCGCCCGCCCGTTCACCGGCAGCAACGGCAATTACACGCGCACCAGCAACCGTCACGATTACGCCGTCGCACCACCGGCCCCGACCCTGCTCGATCACGTCAAAAACGCGGGCGGCGAAGTCGTCGGCCTGGGCAAGATCAGCGACATTTTCGCTACCCAGGGTATCTCGCGCGTGGTCAAGGGCGTCGACAATATGGCCCTGTTCGAAGCGCTGCTGAAAACGGCCGATGAAGTGCAGGACAAGTCGCTCACTTTTGTGAATTTCGTCGATTTCGACCAGGCATTCGGCCACCGCCGCAACGTCGAAGGTTATGCCGATGCGCTGCGCGAAATGGATGCTCGCCTGCCGGAATTCATCGCCAAGCTGAAAGAGGGCGACCTGGTGGTGATCACCGCCGACCATGGCTGCGACCCGACCTGGCACGGTTCCGACCACACGCGCGAACATATCCCGATGATTTTCTTCGGCCCTGGTCTCGCCCCCCGCTCGCTGGGCATTTCCGAGACCTTCTCCGATATCGGCCAGACTCTCGCCAAGCACCTTGGCGTACCACCACTTGCAAATGGAAGCAGTTTGTTATGACACTTATGCACCCCGACTTCAAGCGTAACGAAGCCATCGGCCTCGACCTGGGCTGGATCAACCAGATCCGCGTGAACCGCGCCGCCACGGACCGCCGCGCGGCCAGCCTGGCGAATCGCCGCACGGTGAAAAAGGAATACCAGGCCGCCTGGCTGGTGAAAGCCATCCAGGTGATCGACCTGACTACCCTGGGCGGCGACGATACGCCGGGCCGCGTCGAGCGCCTGTGCATGAAAGCCATGCGCCCGCTGCGCGCCGACCTGATGGCCGCGCTGGGCTTGACGGAACTGAGCACCGGCGCCGTGTGCGTGTACCACGAGATGATCAAGCCTGCCGTGCAGGTGATCCAGGGACGCTTGCCGATCGCCGCCGTGTCGACCGGTTTCCCGGCTGGCCTGACCAGCATGGAAACCAAACTGCGCGAGATCGAATTGTCGGTTGCCGCAGGCGCCACCGAAATCGATATCGTCATCACGCGCCAGCACGTCCTGAGCGGCAACTGGCAAGTGCTGTACGACGAAATGCTGGCCTACCGCAAGGCTTGCGGCGAAGCGCACGTGAAGGCGATTCTGGCCACGGGCGACTTGCTGACCCTGGAAAACGTGGCCAAGGCCTCGTGGGTGTGCATGATGGCGGGCGCTGATTTCATCAAGACCTCCACCGGTAAGGAGGGCGTGAACGCCACCATTCCCGTGGGCCTGACGATGGTGCGCACGATCCGCGAATACCACGAGCAGACGGGTTTCCAGGTGGGCTTCAAGCCCGCTGGCGGCGTCAGCTCGGCCAAGAGCGCGCTGCAGTACCTGACCCTGATGAAGGAAGAACTGGGCAATGAATGGCTGCAGCCGCACCTGTTCCGCATCGGCGCTTCCAGCCTGCTGACCGACATCGAACGCCAACTCGAGCACTACGTCACCGGCAGCTACTCGGCGAATCATCGTCACGCACAACCTTAAAGAATAATCGTCATGCCTACAATTAACGAGATCCTCACGACTATGGACTACGGCCCCGCACCCGAAAGTCAAAAAGAAGCGCTGGCCTGGCTGGACGGCCATCAGCGCAAATTTGGCCTGTTCATCGACAATGCCTGGAGCGAGCCGGCCGACCTGTTTGCCTCGACCAATCCTGCCGATGGCGTGCAACTGGCCGAACTGACGCAGGCGTCGGACGCCGACGTGGAGCGCGCAGTGGAAGCGGCCCGCCGCGCGCTGCCCGTCTGGCAAGGCATGGGAGGCCATGGCCGCGCGAAAGTCATGTACGCGCTGGCCCGCTTGCTGCAAAAGCACTCGCGCCTGTTCGCCGTGCTCGAAACCCTGGACAATGGCAAAACCATCCGCGAAACGCGCGATATCGATTTGCCGCTGGCGGCCCGCCATTTCTACCATCACGCCGGCTGGGCGCAGTTGCAATCGGAAGAATTCGCCGACTACCGCGCCGTGGGCGTGGTGGGCCAGATCGTGCCGTGGAATTTCCCGCTGCTGATGCTGTCGTGGAAAATCGCTCCGGCCCTGGCGGCCGGTAACACCGTCGTTTTCAAACCCGCCGAATTCACGTCCCTGACGGCCATGCTGTTTGCCGAGTTGTGCCTGCAGGCGGGCGTGCCGGCCGGCGTGGTCAATATCGTCACCGGTGACGGCCGCGTGGGCAGCGCCATCGTCAACCATCCGGGTGTCGACAAGATCGCCTTCACGGGGTCGACCGAAGTGGGCCGCTTGATCCGCGAGGCGACAGCTGGCAGCGGCAAGAAGCTGTCGCTGGAACTGGGCGGCAAATCGCCTTTCATCGTGTTTGAAGATGCAGACCTGGATGGCGCCGTGGAAGGCCTGGTCGATTCGATCTGGTTCAACCAGGGACAAGTCTGCTGCGCCGGTTCGCGTTTGCTGGTGCAGGAATCGATACAGGAGCGTTTCCTGAACAAGCTGCGCGCGCGCATGGAAAACCTGCGCCTGGGTTCGCCACTGGACAAGTCGATGGACGTGGGCGCGCTGGTCGATCCGGTACAGCGCCAGCGCATCGCCGCACTGGTCGATTCGGCCCGTGCCGAAGGCTGCGACGTATGGCAACCGGCCTGCGAGATTCCAGCCGACGGTTCCTGGTTCCCGCCGACCCTGATCACGGGCGCCTCGACCTCGGCTGCCGTGGCGCAGGCTGAAATCTTTGGCCCGGTGCTGGTCGCCATGAGCTTCCGCACCCCGCCTGAAGCGGTGCAACTGGCGAACAACACGGTGTACGGCCTGGCCGCCAGCGTGTGGACCGAGTCGATCAGCCTGGCGTTGGACATCGCCCCGGCCATCAAGGCTGGCGTGGTGTGGATCAATAGCGCCAACCAGTTCGACGCCGCTTGCGGCTTCGGCGGCTACCGCGAATCGGGCTTTGGCCGTGAAGGCGGCCGCGAAGGCATGCTGGAATATATGACGGCCCTGGCCGAAGATGCGCGCCCGGCCGCGCCGGTGGTGGAAGTGAAGGCAAAGGCCGCGACCAAGCCGGTGGCCGCCGATCCGTTCGCGATCGACCGCACGGCCAAGATGTATATCGGCGGCAAACAGGCGCGCCCTGACGGCGCTTACAGCACGCCCGTATTCGGCGCCAATGGCGCCCTGTTGGCCGAGGTGGGCGTGGGTAGCCGCAAGGATATCCGCAACGCCGTCGAGGCAGCCCATAAAGCCTCTGGCTGGACCAGCGCCACCGCGCACAACCGCGCGCAAGTGCTGTACTACATCGCTGAAAACCTGGCTGCCCGCGCGGATGAATTCGCCGCCCGCATCGCCGCCATGACCGGCAATAAAAACCCTGAGAAGGAAGTGCAGGCGTCGATCGAACGTCTGTTTTACTACGCCGCCTGGGCCGACAAGTACGACGGCCTGGCGCACCAGCCGCCGACCAAGGGCATCACGGTGGCGCTGAACGAAGCGGTCGGCGTGATCGGCATCGTCTGCCCGAACGAAGCGCCTTTGCTGGGTTTCATTTCGCTGGTGGCGCCTGCCATTGCGCTGGGCAACCGCGTGGTGGTGGTGCCGTCGGAAGCGCACCCGCTGTCCGCGCTGGACCTGTACCAGGTGTTCGATACGTCCGACCTGCCCGGTGGCGTGGTCAACATCATCAGCGGCAATGCCGATGAACTGGCGCGCACCCTGGCCACCCACGCCGATATCGACGCCGTCTGGCGCCACGATGGCTCGGCCGAGGGTTGCGCCGAAGTCGAGCGCCTGTCGGCCGGCACGCTGAAGCGCACCTGGGTCAGTGGCGCCAAGGGCCGCGACTGGTACAGCGCAGCCCAGAGCGGCGGCCGCGCCGTGCTGGCGCATGCCTCGCAAGTGAAAAACGTCTGGATACCTTACGGCGTCTAAGCGGTAGACAATTAGTTTCGCAAAGCTGGGGTCAGTCCTGTCAGGTCTGGCCCCAAACCTATTTTTATTGGAGTTATTCCATGTTTTTAACCCAAGAAATCATCCGCAAAAAACGCGACAAGGGCGTCTTGAGCGCAGAGGAAATCCAGTTTTTCGTGCGTGGCATTACTGACGGCAGCGTCAGCGAAGGCCAGATCGCGGCGCTGGCCATGGCGGTCTTTTTCAATGACATGAACATGGACGAGCGCGTCGCATTCACGCTGGCCATGCGCGATTCCGGCGAGGTGCTGGACTGGCGCTCGCTGAACCTGCCGGGCCCGGTGGTTGACAAGCATTCGACGGGCGGCGTGGGCGACGTGGTTTCCCTGCTGCTGGGCCCCATGATTGCCGCCTGCGGCGGCTACGTGCCGATGATCTCGGGCCGTGGCCTGGGCCACACGGGCGGCACGCTCGACAAGTTCGATGCGATTCCCGGCTATTGCACGGTGCCGGACAATGAGTTGTTCCGCAAGGTGGTGAAGGAAGTCGGCGTGGCCATCATCGGCCAGACGGCCCAGCTGGCGCCTTCCGACAAGCGTTTCTACAGCATCCGCGACGTCACGGCGACGGTGGAATCGGTGGCCATGATCACCGGCTCCATCCTGTCGAAAAAACTGTCGGCCGGCCTGGATGCGCTGGTGATGGATGTGAAAGTGGGGACGGGCGCCTTCATGCCGACCTACGACAAATCGGTGGAACTGGCCGAAAGTATCGTCACCGTCGGCAATGGCGCGGGCATGCAAACCTCGGCCATCCTGACGGACATGAACGAATCGCTGGCGCCTTACGCAGGCAATGCGCTGGAAGTGCGCGGCGCCATGGATTATTTGACGGGCCGTTCGCGTCCCGCGCGCCTGCACGAAGTCACGCTGGCGCTGTGCGCCGAGATGCTGGTGCTGGGTGGCGTGGTCACCACGGAAGAAGAGGCGTGTGCCAAGCTCGAAGCGGTGCTCGCTTCCGGTGAAGCAGCCGAGCGCTTTGCGCGCATGGTCACCGCCCTGGGCGGTCCGGCCGATCTGATCGAGAATCCGGACAAGCACCTGGAAAAAGCACCGGTCGTGGTGCCCGCGCCAGCGCTCAGCGCGGGTTTTGCCAATGTGCGCGATTGCCGCGGCATCGGCCTGGCCGTCGTCGCACTGGGCGGTGGCCGCCGCCGCCCGACGGACGCCATCGACTTTGCCGTCGGCCTGACGGAACTGGTCGAACTGGGCCAGCCAGTGGCCGCCGGCCAGCCGCTGGCCATGGTGCATGCGCGTACGCAGGAAGCAGCTGAGCAGGCGGTGAAGGAAATCCAGGCGGCGTATGAGATCAGCCCGGTGGCGCTGACGGCCAATCCGGTGATTTACCGTACGATACGCCCGTAAAGTAGCCATGGGGTCAGACCCGCCGGGTCTGCCCCCCCGATTTAGACGAGACAAAAAAATGAACAAACAAGAACTGATCGCCGAAGCCAACGCCGGCCGCGAACTGGCGTATGCGCCGTATTCGCGCTTTAAAGTTGGTGCGGCGTTGTTGTGCAAGGATGGCCGCGTGTTCCGTGGCTGTAATGTGGAGAACGCGGCGTATGGCCTGTGCAACTGCGCCGAGCGCACGGCATTTTTCAGCGCCGTCGCGCATGGCTGCAAGCCGGGCGACTTTGCCATGCTGGCTGTCACGGGCGATACTGCCGAACCGATCTCGCCGTGCGGCGCCTGCCGCCAGGTGATTTTCGAACTGGGGGGCAAGGATTTGCCGGTGGTGCTGACCAATGTGAAAAACGACGTCATGGAAGTGACGGCGGGCTGGTTGCTGCCGCATGGTTTCGGCAATTCCGACCTGGACATGCAGCGCTAGGACCATCTTGAACAAGACGATCGATATCCAGGCCGCCGTGGCCATCGCGGCAGCCGAAGCCATGGCCGCCAAGACGCAGGGCACGTTCGGCGTGGGCGGCGTCTTGCTCGATGGCGCAGGCAATGTGCTGCAATCGATGCACAACAATGTCGTGCGCCAGGGCCTGGTATTCGATCCGACCGCGCATGGCGAACGCCAGCTGGTCGACTGGTATTTTGCGGAACGGGCCAAGGGCACGCCCTTGCCGCCACCGTGCGAACTGACCATCGTCACCTCGCTGGACCCGTGCTGCATGTGCACGGGCGCCATCCTGGAAGCGGGCTTCAATGTAGTGGTGGCGGCGCCCGACGCCAAGGCCGGCATCAATTACGATGGCGCGGCCAGTTTCACGGCCTTGCCACAGCCGCTGCAGGAACTGGCGGGCAAGCGCTTTGCCTATCCCAGCGTGCGTGGCGCCACCGAATATGCGCGCCCGCCTTCGGGCGCCGCACCCAGGTCTTTTTTTATCGGCAAAAGCATCCATGAAGCGACGCAGGCTTTGTGCTCGCTGGTGTTCGAGTCCACCTCGGCCGAGGTGATGCGCCTGCTGCATGCGGGCGATGATGCGGCCCTGCTGGACCCGGCCAGCTTGCCGCCCGAGCACGTGGTGGTGCGCGCCTTGCGCCGCCGTTATCCCGATGCGCTCACTTACCGCTGCGCGCCGCACGCGCCCGACGCGGGCCTGGCGCCGTTTTTACAGGCGGCCATGGAGCAGGACAAACGCGACGGCGGCCAGGGCGATGCGGCCGCCTTGCTCGACGCCTTCGGCAATCTGCTGTTATGCATGCCGGGCCAGCTGGCCAGTTCCGTGATCCGCACGCCGTTCATGGAATGCACGCGCCAGTACGCGCAGCTGCGTTATGAATTGATGGCGGCCGCTGACGCCCCGCTGCAAGATGCAATCAAGCGCTATCTGGGCCATCCCAAGCATGGCACGTTCGTGCTGGCCATCGGCCCGGATGCGGGCGCCGCCAGTTTCATGACCCTGGGGGCGTATGGTTCGACCATGGAAGGGGCGCTGCCGGAGAATAATCCGGCGCAATTCCAGTATGTGCGGCCCAGCATGCCGCAAACGGAATTGCTGGCGCTGTGCCGCGCCATGCCTCCGCTCTACCGCAACATCATCCAGGTGCGTCCCACGCAGGTAGCGGACCGCGCGCTGGTGGCTGCCATCGGATAGGTAGTTTGCGTTTCAGGCATCGTCATCGGGTAAATTCTTCAGTAAAAAGTCGCGCACATTTTCACCGGCGATGCGGCGTATCTGGACCTCCGATAATCCCGCGTCCAGCAGCGCCTGCGTCAGGGCTGGCAAGCCGGCTGCATCGATGGCGGTAGTGACGGCGCCGTCGAAGTCCGAGCCATAGGCCACGTGTTCCACGCCGATCAGTTTGACGGTGTAGCCGATGGCGCGTGCGATGGCTGCCACATCCTGGCCGCAGACGGCGGTGCTCCAGAAACCGATGCCCACCAGGCCGCCCTGGGCGGCGATCTTTTTCAGCTGCGCATCGGACAGGTTGCGGCCATTGTCGCAAGTGCCGCGCACGCCCGTGTGCGAGACGATCATGGGCCGCGTGGCCAGGCTCAATACGTCGTCGATGGTGGCCGGCGAGGCATGCGCCAGGTCGACGATCATCTTGCGCTGTTCCATGGCGCGCAGCCATTGCTTGCCCAGCGGCGTCAAGCCGCCCTGGCGCAAGCCATGCGCCGAGCCGCCGATCTCCGTGTCGAAAAAATGCGTGGGCGCGATCATGCGGTAGCCGGCGCGGTACAGCACATCGAGATTATCGAGCTTGCCTTCCAGCGCGTGGGCGCCTTCCAGTGTCAGCCAACCTGCCACCAGGTCCGGCGTGGCTTCGCGCGCGGCGATAAATTGTTGTAGCTGGGCGCGGCTGCCGATCACCCTGACCTGGCCATTGCTGCGGCTGGCCAGTTGATGCAGTTCCTGCGCCTGGTAAGTGGCGCGCGCGAGCAAACTGGTCCAGGTGGCGGGCGGCAGGCGCTGTGCGATCACCAGCGCCGTGATGTTGTCGCTATCGCTGCCATTGTGGTCGATATTCATATGGCGCGGCGTCTTGGTCACCGCCGAAAACGCTTGCAGCGCCACGTTGCCCTGAGTCAGGCGGGGGAAGTCGATATGGCCGCGCCCGTTGGCCTGGTTCAGGTTGCGCTGCCACAGCAGGCTGTCCGCATGCAGGTCGGCGATCCACAGGCGCTGATGCAGGGCCAGCGCCTGTTGCGAGACAGGCCGGGACGACGGTGGATACACCTTGTTGAGCGACTGGTCGACCAGGATAGGTGCAGCCAGGACGCCGCCGACCAGCAGCAGGCCGATGGCGCTGGCGCCGATGAAGATGGTTTTGCGTTTTACCATGGATCGTAGGTTCCCAGGCTCCAGACGTGGCCTTCCGGATCGCGGCAGGTAAAGCCGCGTCCGCCGTAGTCTTCATCCTTGATGTCGAGCACGATTTCGGCGCCCGCGTCGAGGGCGCGCCGGTAGACCTGATCGGCGTCCTCGACGACCAGGTAGCAGCCTTGCGTGTTCGCCTTGTCGATTTCGTTTGGCTGTTTCATCAGCCGGCCATATTCGCTGTCGACCACGGAACCGAGCATGATCATGCCATTGCCAAAACTCAGTTGCGCATGGGCGATGCCGCCATTGTTATCGGGTACGACTAATTGTTTTTCAAACCCGAAGGCCTGGCAGAGCCAGTCGATTGCCGCCGGTGCGTCGTGATAGCGCACGCAAGGAATGGTGGTTGCCCGGGTAGCTTTTGCGGTATTGGACATGCGGGAACTCCTGTGACAGGGAAGGGAGTAACTTCGATCATGCACGCCGCGCAGCGTTCAGTATCTGCGCGCTCCATGCTGATGGAGTTGATGCCTGTCATGATCGTGCTCAAGTGTTTAAACTATAAGCCACACACAGCCCCGTCACAAGCAGTCTTCCTGCTTATTCGTGCTTGCCCGGCTGTTCCGCCGCGGCGGTTTTTTTATCCCAGCCGGAACCGCCCATGTTGCTGGCCCATTTCAGCAGCAGGAAGATGGCGAACAGGGTGATCACCAGCGGCAGGAGGGTGATGATGAAGGCCAGGCCGATGGCGCAGGCCAGCAGCATGGGCCAGGGCATGGCGCTCACGGCGTCGAACCCCTGGCGCGCATAGCGGCACAGGTCTTGCCAGAAGGCCGAGAAGGAATGGCTGCCAGGTGCCGAGTTGATGTCTTTCATGCTGCTCTCCTGTGATCGTCGATGTGCCTGCCGCGCTTGCGGCCTGGCGATGACTGCACTGTAGCGTGGTCATCGCGCTGGCACACCGGGTCTGCGACGAATGGAGGATTTGGCGGCATCAACGGCGGTATGCCACGACAAACTGTTATTCAAACACCTTCAGCTTGAGCTGAAAACTGAGCGCGCCATACAGCCGGTCCTTGTAGGACGGCACGATGGCGATATTCACGCCCACGCGCTGGTATTCATAGCTGACGGTGGGAATCAGGGCCGGGAACCAGCCGCCATCGCGCATCTTCGGGTAGCCGTTGAAACCGCCGACCACGGCGCCCAGGCGCAGCGGACCCATCTGGATAGGCTGGTAGTACACGCCCAGGTAGTTCGAATACGCGCGGTCGCTATTGTAGAAGCGGCCAGCGGTCGCCGAGGCCACGGTGGAAAAACGGTATTCGGCGCCCAGGCCGGGATTGCTGTCGTTCAGGTTCTTGTCGCGCTGGAAGTGATACGAGTAAAACCCCGCATTGAGCCAGGTTTCACTGAGCGGCTTGTTTTCTATGACGTTAAAGACGTCTGCTTGCGCGCCGCAGGCATAAGCCAGCAGCAAGGCGCCAAATGACCATCGTTTCATTGCACTTTTTATCCTTAAATTACCCGCTTGGGAGTTGCGGCTGATGCCATTGCTGGCGCTGGCGCGATCGTATCATCAAGTTCGCCCGAGATCGAAACACTATATCAGTTGCCGATGAGAATGATATTACGCCACCGATGGTTCCGTTTGTTGCCGTCTATAAATAAGTTAAAGGTGGGCAAGTGAAAATGATTCTCATAATGCAACATAGTTTCAATTTTTATTATGAGAGTGGTAGTTTTGAGACATATCAAGCTCAGCAGTTATGATATTCTCCGTATAACTTAATTTTCAATTTGGAAACAAAATGTCAACGATGTCCAAAGCACCACTGTTACTCTTGCTGTCTACCGTGTTTGTTGCCGGTGCTGCCCAGGCAGCAGTCGTCGATCTGGGCATCGGCGGCGCCAACCTGTATTCCCTGAATAATTTCACCGCCAATAGCAGCGACGTGGAAGGCGCCGTGCTGGTCGGCGGCAACCTGACCGCATCGAGCTATTCGATCAACCAGAACAACAAGGATGCATATGGCACGAACGGCTATTCCTTGGTGGTTGGCGGCAACCTGAACTACAGCTCCGGTTCGATCAAGAATGGCAGCTATTACGTGGGCGGCAGCACCTCGACCAGCAGCGTGGGCTTCAATAATGCGACCAGGTCGGATACGTCGCCCGTATCGTTCGCTGCCACCTCGGCCCAGCTGAAAAGCACCTCGACCTCCTTGTCGACAGTCGCTGCCACCGGCACCAGCAACGTGCAGTACGGCGGCATGACCCTGACTGGCGGTAGTGGCACGGGCGGTGTGCAAGTGTTCAACCTGACGTCGTCCGCCCTGAATTCTGTGAACTACTTCAATTTCAGCAACCTCAATGCGAACGACACGCTGATCCTCAACATCAGCGGCAGCAATGTGAATTTGAGCGGCGGCTATGGCAACTTCAGCCAGTACAACGTGCTGTACAACTTCTACGAAGCGCAAAACATCACGCTCAACGGCGTGGGCCTGTATGGCAGCATCCTGGCGCCACTGGCGACCGTTTCTGGCGGCAATGGCCAGATCAATGGCAATGTCGTGGTAGGTAACTGGGACTCGAATATCCAGGTCAATTCCAACCATTACTTCACGCCGACCAATGTGGCCGGCCTGGTGTCGGCCGTGCCGGAACCGGAAACCTACGCCATGCTGCTGGCAGGCCTGGGACTGGTCGGCTTCATGGCGCGCCGCCGTCAAAACAAGGTCGCCTGATTCGCGGGCTTGGCTGAAGAAACCGCCGTCATGGCGGTTTTTTTTTCACCCTGAAGGGCTGCAGATTCGTCAGATCGCCACTGCCGCCAGCACCATTTGCACGACCAGCGCTTCGGCGTCATCAAAATCCTGCTGTGTGAGTTCCTTGCGGTCCAGCACGAGTGTCATCTGCGCCGAAAAATCCGCATACGATTGCGTCATGGCCCAGATGGCGAACATCAGGTGCGTGGCGTTGACGGGCGCGATCTTGCCCGCCTTGCTCCACGCTTCAAACATGGCGATATCCTTGCGCAGCAGGGGCACGACACGTTCGCGTATCTGCGCGCCATACAGGGGTGCACCATTGATCACTTCCAGTGCATACACGCGCGAGGCCCATGGCTGTTCGCGTGAAAAGCGCAGCTTGGCGGCGATGTAGGCGCGCAGCATATCCTGCGGCGCATGCTTGCCCTCGCCATCGGCCGCACTGGCAAGCTTGTCCATGCGCGCCAGCCAGTCGTCGAGTACGTCGTCCAGCACCCGCTGGTACAACTGCTGCTTGGTCGGGAAGTAGTACATCAGGTTCTGCTTCGACATGCCCGCCCGTTCGGCGATGGTGGCGATCGAGGCGCCTTCGTAGCCGCTTTCCGCAAACACGCGCACGGCCTGTTCCAGGACGTCCGCTTCCAGGCGGTCGCGGTTTTGCAGACGCCGGCCGCTGGCGCTTTTGATTGGCGTGATGACAGGTTTTTCGCTATCCATGGTGTCTCGCTAGCGGGGGCGGATCGATTGCAGGAACGCCTGCAGCACGGGCGTGTCGGTGTAAGCCACGTTGAAACGGAACCACACCGTTTCGGGCGGACGCAGCATGAAAAATTCATTCGGCGACAGCAATATGCCTGCCTTTAATGCCATGTCGGCCACCAGCCTGCCATTCCATTCCGGCGTCTGGATGTCGGGCCAGCCGGCGCTGACGAACATGCCGCCACGGGGCCGCGCCACGGGCGCCATGCCTGCCTGCGCCAGGCTATCGATGCTGCGCTCGCGGGCGTCGCCGAGCTGGGAGATCAAGCGTTCGACCATGCGCTTGTACGGCCGGGCAGAGACGGCGTGATAGGCGGCGCGCTCGTTGATTTCCGAGGTCGTCAAGCCGGTCAGCATCTTCACGCGCACCAGTTCAGCCAATAGCGAAGGCGAGGCGCAGATCGAGCCCACGCGCAGCACCGGCGACAGGGTCTTGGAAAAGCTGCCCACGCGGATCACGCGGCGCAAGCCATCCATGGCGGCCAGCGAGGCGTCGCCGCGCGCCGCCAGTTCACGGTAGATATCGTCTTCCACCAGCCAGAAATCGAATTGTTCGGCCAGTGCCAGCAAGCGGTGCGCCTGCGCCTGCGACAGCGAGGTGCCCAGCGGATTTTGCAGCACCGTGTTGACGAACATCAGCTTGGGCTGGCTGCGTGCCGCATCAAGCGCCAGCGCATCGAGATCGAGCCCCGCCTCGCCGCGCTTGATGCCAACGGGGATGCAGCCGTGGTGGCGTATCAGCGACAGCAGGTTGCTGTAGCCAGGATCTTCCACCAGTACCGTATCGCCCGGCTTGGTCAGGCTGCGCAAGATCAAATCGAATGCATGCGTGGCGCCGTGCGTCAGCAGGATCTGGTCCGCCTCCACCTGGAACAGTTCTTCCGACAGGGTGCTGGCCAGGTGCTGGCGCAGCGAAGGAAAACCCAGCGGATGGCCATAACCGCGCAGGCGGCTGGCGGGTATGCGCATGGCCTGGCGCACGGCGTCGAGCACGGTCGCCTCGCCATACATTTCCGGCGGCAGCCAGCCTGTGCCCACGGGCAGCGCTTCCGATACGCCGGAATACAGGTCTGGCGTAAGGGCGTCGATGGCGGCCGGGCTGCTTTGTACGGCGGTTTGTGGCGAGCTGGCCAGATCATGGCGCGCCACAAAGTAGCCGGAACCGCGCCGCGACGACAGCAGGCCCAGGTTGACCAGGCGGTCATACGATTCGACGACGGTAAAGGTGGAGACGCCATTGCATTTGGCAAACTGGCGTACGGACGGCATTTTGGTGCCGATGCGCAAGGCGCGGCTGCCTACCATCACGCTGACGGCAATCACGATCTGCTCGACCAGCCCGCCTTTCCTGTGGCGGCCGATATCGAGCACGGGCCAGCCGCTCACGTTGCAGGATGGCTCTTCCATGTTGTCACTGTGCTTCACCGGTGGCTCCTTATGCTGCCTTGCACAAAAACTGTAGTGGTTTCTTGACCTGTACGGTTGGGTAACTTTGCCGTTTGTGTATCTGTGCCATTGCAGGTGGCCTGACTATGATTAGACCAGCTTTTTGCCAACTGGTAAATTATTTTACGCTTCGTCAAAAATACATGGACGGCGTGGCGCCTCACCTCTAGGAGCATGTCATGAATGAGAGCAAGCCGGCATCAATGTCGGCATTCTGGATGCCATTTACGAACAACCGCGATTTCAAGGCCCATCCGCGCCTGCTGGTCTCGGCCGAAGGCATGTACTACAAGGATGTCGATGGCAACACCATTCTGGACGGTACGGCCGGCTTGTGGTGCGTGCCTTGCGGCCATGCACAGCCGAAGATTGTCGGCGCCATCCGCGAAATGGTGGGCCAGCTGGACTTTGCGCCCACCTTCCAGATGGGCCATCCTGCCGCCTTCGACCTGGCGGAAAAACTGATGGACTACACGGGCCATAAATTCGGCCACGTGTTCTATACCAACTCCGGTTCCGAAGCGGTGGATACGGCCCTGAAGATCGCGCTGGCCTACCACAAGGCGCGCGGCGAGGGCGGGCGCACGCGCTTGATCGGCCGCGAGCGCGGTTATCACGGCGTGGGTTTCGGCGGCATTTCCGTGGGCGGCATCGCCGGCAACCGCAAGACCTTCGGTCCGCTGCTGACCGGCGTCGACCATCTGCCGCATACGCATAACCTGGAAAAGAACGCCTACACGATGGGCGAGCCGGAATACGGCACCCACCTGGCCGATGAACTCGAACGCATCGTGGCCCTGCACGACGCCTCGACCATTGCCGCCGTGATCGTCGAGCCAGTGGCCGGCTCCACCGGCGTGCTGATCCCGCCGAAAGGTTATCTGAAACGCTTGCGCGAACTGTGCACCAGGCACGGCATCCTGCTCATCTTCGATGAAGTCATCACGGGTTTCGGCCGCATGACGACGCCGTTCGCGGCTGACTATTTTGACGTCGAGCCTGACATGATGACCACCGCCAAGGGCCTGACCAATGGCATGGTGCCGATGGGCGCCGTCTTCAGCAAGCAGTATATCCACGACGCCTTCATGGATGCCCCGGCCGGCATCGAGCTATTCCACGGCTATACCTATTCCGGCCACCCGCTCGCGTGCGCCGCCTCGCTGGCGACACTGGAAGTGTTCGAGGAACAGGACATCCTGGGCCACGCGAAAAGCATGCAGGCCTACTGGAGCGACGCCGTTCATTCCCTGAAAGGGCTGCCGCACGTGATCGACCTGCGCAGCATCGGCCTGATCGCCGGCATCGAACTGGAAGGCATCGCCGGCAAGCCTGGCGCGCGTGCCTTTAACGCCTTCAAGCAGGCGTTTGCCGATGGCGTGCTGATACGCACCACGGGTGACATCATCGCCTTGTCGCCGCCGCTGGTGCTGGAGAAAAAACATATCGACGAACTGTTCGGCAAGCTGGCGACGGTGTTGAAGAACCTGGATTAAGGAAAAGCGATGACTGATCTCGACACCATTACTCACTTTATCAACGGCGCGAAGGTCGATACCAGCAGCGGCCGTTATGGCGACGTCTATAACCCCGCCCTGGGCGAGCCCATTGCCAGGGTTGCACTGGGCACCAGCGGCGAAGTCGATGCGGCCGTGCAGGCGGCCGCCGCCGCCTTTCCTTCGTGGTCGGCCACGCCGCCCTTGACGCGGGCGCGGGTGCTGTTCCGCTACCTGCAGCTGTGCCAGCAGCACACCGATGAATTTGCCGCCATGCTCACGCGTGAACATGGCAAGACCTTTGCCGATGCACAGGGCGAGGTGGCGCGCGGCATCGAGATGGTGGAATTTGCCGTCGGTATCCCGCAATTACTAAAGGGCGAATTCACGGACCAGATTTCACGCGGCATCGACGCCTGGTCGATGCGCCAGGCGCTCGGCGTGGTGGCTGGCATCACGCCATTCAATTTCCCCGTGATGGTGCCGATGTGGATGTTCCCCGTCGCTATCGCCTGCGGTAATACCTTTGTATTGAAGCCGTCCGAACGCGACCCATCGGCCTCGCTGCTGCATGCCAAACTGCTGAAAGAGGCGGGCTTGCCCGACGGCGTCTTCAACGTGGTGCAGGGCGACAAGGTGACGGTCGACGCCCTGCTCGATCATCCCGTGGTGCAGGCGATCAGCTTTGTCGGCTCCACGCCGATTGCCGAGTATATCTATGCGCGCGGCAGTGCCAGCGGCAAGCGCGTGCAGGCATTGGGCGGCGCAAAAAACCATATGGTGGTGATGCCCGACGCCGACATGGAGATGACCGTCGATGCGCTGATCGGCGCCGCCTATGGCTCGGCCGGCGAGCGCTGCATGGCCATTTCCGTGGTGGTGGCCGTGGGTGACGCGGGCGACAAATTGATCGCTGCACTGGCACAGCGCACGGCCGCACTCAAAGTGCGCGACGGCATGGCCGATGGTGCGGAAATGGGACCGGTGGTGTCCAGCGCCGCCAAGCAGCGCATCGAGAAACTGATAGGCGAAGGCGTGGAACAGGGCGCGACTTTGGTCGTCGATGGCCGCAACCATGTGGTGCCTGGCCGCGAAAACGGCTTCTTCGTGGGCGGCACTTTGTTCGACCATGTCACGCCCGACATGAGCATCTACA
This sequence comes from Janthinobacterium sp. Mn2066, assembly GCF_049319705.1. Classification (NCBI taxonomy): domain Bacteria; kingdom Pseudomonadati; phylum Pseudomonadota; class Betaproteobacteria; order Burkholderiales; family Oxalobacteraceae; genus Janthinobacterium; species Janthinobacterium sp. Mn2066. The sequence goes on from NZ_JBMOUF010000007.1 coordinate 27,162, forward strand.
AGGAAGAAATTTTCGGCCCCGTGCTGTGCGTGCTGCGCGCGCCCGACGTGGTGCATGCGGTGGACCTGATCAACGCCAACGAGTATGGCAATGGCGTGGCCATCTACACGCGCGACGGCGGCGTGGCGCGCGAATTCGTGCGCCAGATCCAGGTGGGCATGGTGGGCGTCAACGTGCCTTTGCCCGTGCCCATGGCTTTCAACAGTTTCGGCGGCTGGAAGCGCAGCCTGTTCGGCGACCACCACGCGTATGGCCCCGAAGGCGTGCGTTTCTACACGCGCCACAAGGCCGTGATGCAGCGCTGGCCCAACACGGCCAGCGCTGGTGTGGAATTTGCTTTTCCACAGATGAAGTAGGGCTGGCAGTCCATTGCAGGCATAAGAAAAGGAATGATCATGATCGAATCCCTCAGTTATTTACCGCATCCCACCCTGCCCAGCGAAGAGCTGGCGGGCCACTTTACGGACCTGGCACCGCCCCTGACGGCGCGCCAGGCAGCGATCGAAAGCGCGCGCTGCCTGTACTGTTATGACGCGCCGTGCAGCCTCATCTGTCCATCGGAAATCGACGTGGCCAGCTTCATCCGCAATATCCACGACAAGAATATCAATGGCGCGGCGGCCGGTATCTTGAAACAGAATATTTTGGGCGGCAGCTGCGCCCGCGTCTGTCCTACCGAGATCCTGTGCGAAGACGTCTGCGTGCGCAACCACGACGCGGAAGGCCAGCCCGTGAAAATCGGCCTGCTGCAGCGTTACGCCGTCGATCACGCCCATTTTGCGGCCCACCCGTTCAAGCGGGCGGCCGCCACCGGCAAGACGATTGCCATCGTCGGCGCCGGTCCGGCCGGACTGTCGTGCGCGCACCGCCTGGCCATGCTGGGCCATGACGTGGTGATCTTTGAAAAGGAAGACAAGGCGGGCGGCCTGAATGAATACGGCATCGCCAAATACAAGCTGACCGACGACTTTGCGCAAAAGGAAGTGGCATTCCTGCTGGCCATAGGCGGGATCGACATCCGATGTCGCCAGGTGCTGGGCGAGAACCTGCAGCTGCGCGACCTGCACGCCCAGTACGACGCCGTCTTCCTGGGCCTGGGCCTGGGCGCCAGCCGCAAGCTGGGCTTGACGGGCGAAGATGCGCCGGGCTTGCTGGCGGCCGTCGATTACATTGCCGCGCTGCGCCAGGCCGACGATCTGGCTTCCTTGCCCGTGCCAAAACGCGCCATCGTGATCGGCGCTGGCAATACCGCCATCGACATGGCCGTGCAGATACAGCGCCTGGGCGCAGAGGAAGTCACGCTGGTGTACCGGCGCGGTTTCGACGCCATGACGGCTACCCACCATGAGCAGGAGATTGCCAAGGCCAACCAGGTGCGCATGCTGACCTGGGCCCAGCCGCAGCAGGTGCTGCTGGATGGGGAAGGCAAAGTGGCCGGCATGCGCTTTGAAAAAACGCGTTTGGAAGGCACGCGGCTGGTCGGTACAGGCGAGACTTTCGATGTCGTCGCCGAAACCATCTTCAAGGCCATCGGCCAAAGCCTGGCGAGCGAGGCACTGCATGACCCCATGGCGGCGCTGCTCCAGCGCGATGGCGACAAGATCGCCGTCGATGCGGGTTTTCGCACGGTGCTGCCAGGGATTTATGCGGGCGGCGATTGCGTGGCGCCCGGACAGGACTTGACGGTGCAAGCCGTCCAGCATGGCAAGCTGGCCGCACTGGCCATCCATTCCGATATCATGAATAAAGTGGAGGCTGCATAATGGCCGATCTCAGCATCGAATTTTGCGGCATCAAGTCGCCCAATCCCTTCTGGCTGGCGTCCGCGCCGCCCACCGACAAGGCCTATAACGTGGTGCGCGCTTTCGAGGCGGGCTGGGGCGGCGTGGTATGGAAAACCCTGGGCGAAGACCCGGCCGCCGTGAATGTCTCGTCGCGCTATTCCGCCCTGTATGGCAAGAACCGCGAAGTGGTGGGTTTCAATAACATCGAGCTCATTACCGACCGTTCTTTGGACATCAATCTGCGCGAAATCACGCAGGTGAAAAAGGACTGGCCGGACCGCGTCATGATCGTCTCCTTGATGCTGCCTTGCGAAGAGCACTACTGGGCCGCTATCCTGCCGAAGGTGGAGGCCACGGGCGCCGACGGCATCGAACTCAATTTCGGCTGCCCGCACGGCATGCCGGAGCGGGGCATGGGCGCCGCCGTGGGCCAGGTGCCCGAGTATGTGCAGATGGTCACCGCCTGGTGCAAGAAATACAGCCGCCTGCCCGTGATCGTCAAGCTGACGCCCAATATCACCGACGTGCGCATGCCGGCCCGTGCTGCCAAGGCGGGTGGGGCAGACGCCGTCTCGCTGATCAACACCATCAACTCGATCACCTCCCTGGACCTGGACCGCATGGTGGCCCTGCCCATCGTCGGCGGCGCCAGCACGCATGGCGGTTATTGCGGTTCTGCCGTCAAGCCGATCGCGCTGAACATGGTGGCCGAAATCGCCCGCGATCCGCAGACGTGCGGCTTGCCCATTTCCGGCATCGGCGGCATCGGCAACTGGCGCGACGCGGCCGAATTCATCGCCCTGGGCGCCGGTTGCGTGCAAGTGTGCACAGCCGCCATGCTGCATGGTTTCCGCATCGTCGAAGAGATGAAGGATGGCTTGTCGCGCTGGATGGATGAAAAGGGTTATGAGCGCATCAGCGATTTTTCCGGCAAGGCCGTGGCCAACACGACGGACTGGAAATACCTGGACATGAATTACCAGGTGATCGCGCAGATCAACCAGGACGACTGCATCAAATGCGGCAAGTGCTACGTGGCCTGCGAGGATACCTCGCACCAGGCCATCGCCCAGCTGATCGATGCCGCCGGTACGCGCAGCTATGAAGTCATCAAGGATGAATGCGTGGGCTGCAATCTGTGCGAAATCACCTGTCCGGTGCAGGGCTGCATCACGATGGTGCCGCAAACCACGGGCAAGCCGTACATGAACTGGACGCAGGATCCGAGAAATCCACGCGCGGTGGTGGAGACGGCATAGGGCATGCTTTTTGCGTGCGTTTATTTTTATAAACAGCGGCCCGACTTTGCAGTAAGCTAGATCGATTAGCCGAGCCGTTTCCACTGCCGTATCCCTGGCGTCCCTGGCGGCGCCAGCGGTCTAACCGATGGAGCAACCCTGTGAACCACGACTACTCTGGCAACACGCAGCTGTGGAATGAAGACCTGGCCCCCACCACGGCTGCGCAGCGCACCTGGCGCTGGTATCACTTTGCCGCCCTGTGGGTCGGCATGGTGATGTGCATCCCGGCCTACACCTTGTCGGCCAGCCTGATCGACAGCGGCATGTCCGGTTACCAGGCGGTGCTCACGGTGTTCCTCGCCAACGCCATCGTGCTGCTGCCCATGCTGCTGATCGGTCACGCAGGCACAAAATACGGCATTCCGTATGCAGTGCTGGCGCGTTCCTCGTTCGGCACGACCGGCGCGCGCCTGCCTGCCCTGATGCGCGCCATCGTTGCCTGCGGCTGGTACGGCATCCAGACCTGGTTCGGCGGCCAGATGATCTACACCCTGATGGGCGTATTGGCCGGCCATGAACTGGGCGGCGAGAAGATCGCGGGCCTGGGCATCAATGGCAGCCAGTTGCTGTGTTTCCTGGCTTTCTGGGCCATCCAGTTCTATTACATCCTGCATGGCATGGAAGCGATCCGCAAGCTGGAAACCTATACGGCACCATTGAAGATTCTCATCTGTTTTGTGCTGCTGTACTGGGTGCATACGCGGGCCGGCGGCGTGAACGCGCTGCTGGACCAGCCATCGCAATTCATCCCTGGCGGTAAAAAGGCGGGCCAGTTCTGGAGCGTCTTCTGGCCATCGCTGACCGCCATGGTGGGTTTCTGGGCCACCCTGGCGCTGAACATCCCCGACTTTACCCGCTTCGCCAGGACGCAGCGCGATCAGGTCATCGGCCAGTCGATAGGCTTGCCCGTTCCCATGGGGCTGCTGGCCATGCTGGCCGTGATCGTCACGGCAGGCTCGGTGGTGATGTTCGGTAAAGCCATCTGGGACCCGGTCGACCTGGCCAGCCGCATGACGGGCGCCGCCGTGCTGATCGCCTTGACCATCCTCCTGATTGATACCGTCAGCGTCAACCTGGCCGCCAACCTGGTGGGGCCGGCCTACGACTTTTCCTCGCTGGCGCCCAAGCAGATTTCGTACAAGATGGGCGGCTACATCACCGCTTCCATCGCCATCGTCATGATGCCGTGGAAGGTGCTCGAATCGACGCAAGGCTATATCTTCACCTGGCTGATCGGTTATTCGGCCCTGCTGGGGCCCATCGCCGGCATCCTGATCGTCGACTATTATTTTGTCCGCAAGACGCGCCTGGACGTGGCGCAACTCTACCGCGACGATGGCCTGTACTCGTATGGCAATGGCTGGAATATGGCGGCCATCGCCGCATTCGTGATCGCCGTGCTGCCGAATATCCCGGGCTTTTTGAACGCCGCTTTCCCCGCGACCTTCCCCGACGTGGCGGAAGGTTTCAAGACGCTCTACACCTACGCCTGGTTCGTGGGCGTGGCCATCGCCGCAGTCGTCTACGGCGTCATGATGAAGGGCAAGGCAGCGGCGCACGTGCAGCACGCACCACTGGCTTGACCCATTAATAAAGGAGACAGCAATATGACTACGCTTATCCGTGGCGGCACCGTCGTCAACGCCGACCGGGCCTTTCGCGCCGATGTCCTGATCGAGGGTGACAAGATCGCCGCCGTCGGCGAACACCTGGCCGCGCCTCCAGGCGCCACCGTGATCGATGCGGGCGGCCAGTATGTGATGCCGGGCGGGATAGACACGCACACGCACATGAACCTGCCCTTCATGGGCACGGTGACCTCCGACGATTTTTTCACGGGCACGGCGGCCGGCCTGGCGGGCGGCACCACCACCATCATGGATTTCGTGATTCCCGCGCCGAAGCAGTCGCTGATCGAGGCGTATCACCAGTGGCGCGGGTGGTCGGCCAAGGCGGCATCCGACTATACCTTTCACGTGGCGATCACCTGGTGGAGCGAGCAGGTACATGAAGAGATGGGCACCCTGGTGCGCGAGCATGGCGTCAACAGCTTCAAGCACTTCATGGCCTATAAAAACGCCATCATGGCCGACGATGAAACGCTGGTGAAAAGTTTTACCCGTTCGCTGGAGCTGGGTGCCTTGCCCACCGTGCATGCGGAAAACGGCGAGCTGGTTTTTCAATTGCAGCAAGCGCTACTCAAGAAGGGGATGACGGGGCCGCAGGCGCATCCCCTGTCGCGGCCACCGGCGGTGGAGGCGGAGGCGGCCAACCGCGCCATCGCGATTGCCAATGTCTTGAACACGCCCGTGTATATCGTGCACGTCTCGTGCGCCGAATCGCTGGATGCCATTACGCGGGCGCGCGCCAACGGCCAGCGCGTGTATGGCGAAGCGCTGGCGGGCCACCTGGTGATCGATGACAGCGTCTACCAGAGCGACGATTTCGATTATGTGGCGGGTCACGTCATGAGTCCGCCATTTCGCAGCAAGCATCACCAGGCGGCCCTGTGGCATGGCCTGCAAAGCGGCAACCTGCACACCACGGCCACCGACCACTGCACCTTTTGCGCCGAACAGAAGGCGGCTGGCAAGGACGACTTCACGCGCATCCCGAACGGCTGCGGCGGCGTGGAAGAACGCATGGCCGTGGTGTGGGATGCCGGCGTCAATACGGGTTTGCTGACGCCATCGGAATTCGTCAAGGTCTCGTCCACCAACGCGGCGCAGATTTTCAATATGTATCCGCGCAAGGGTGTGATCGCCTCCGGCAGCGACGCCGATATCGTGCTGTGGGACCCGCAAGGCACGCGCACGATTTCGGCTGCCACCCAATTTGCCAAAGGCGGTTTCAATGTCTTCGAAGGGCGTACCGTGCGCGGCATCCCCAGCACCACGATTGCCGCTGGCAAGGTGGTCTTCCACAACGGTGAGTTGATGGCAGTCGAAGGTGCAGGGCGCTATGTCGAACGTCCTGCTTTTTCTGCCGTGAGTGCATAAGGAGAAAACAATGAGTGAACTACGCATCAACGGTGAACGGCTGTGGGCAGCCCTGATGGAACTGGCGCAGATCGGCGCCACGCCCAAGGGCGGCGTCAAGCGCCTGGCCCTGACGGACCTCGACAAGCAGGGGCGCGACCTGGTGGTGGGCTGGGGCCGTGAAGCAGGCATGAGCATCACCATCGACCAGATCGGCAATGTCTTCATGCGGCGCGATGGCGTCGACAATTCCTTGCCGCCCGTGATGACGGGCAGCCATATCGACACCCAGCCCACGGGCGGCAAGTTCGATGGCAATTACGGCGTGCTGGCGGGCCTGGAAGTGGTGCGCACCCTGAACGACCTGAAAATCAAGACGCAGGCGCCCATCGAAGTGGCTTTCTGGACCAATGAAGAAGGCTCGCGCTTCGTGCCCGTGATGATGGGCTCGGGCGTATTCTGCGGCGCCTTTTCGCTGGAAACGGCGTATGCGGCGAAAGACACGGAAGGCCGGACGGTGGGCGAGGAACTGGCGCGCATCGGCTACAAAGGGGACCAAGTGCCGGGCGACCATCCGATCGGCGCCTACTTTGAAACGCATATCGAACAAGGCCCCGTGCTGGAAGACGCCAGTAAGGTCATCGGCGTAGTGCCGGCCGTGATGGGACTGTCGTGGTACGACTGCGTGGTGACGGGCATGGAAGCGCATGCGGGTCCTACACCCATGGGCTTGCGCAAGGATGCGCTGCAGGTGGCCACCACCATCATGCAGGAAGTCGTCGCCATCGCTAACCGCTATCCGCCGTATGGGCGCGGCACGGTGGGCATGGTGCAGGTGTTCCCGAATAGCCGCAACGTGATCCCCGGCGAGGTCAAGTTCAGCATCGACCTGCGCAATGTGAACGATGAACTGCTCAACACCATGCATGGCGAAATCACGGCCTTTATCGACGCCACGCGCGACAGGACGGGCCTGGGCATTACGCTGGAAAGAGTCTCTTATTATCCGCCTTGTCCGTTTCACCCCGACTGCGTGGGCGCCGTGCGCAATGCCACGGAAAAACTCGGTTATTCCGTGATGGACGTGGTCTCCGGCGCCGGCCACGACGCCATCTATGCAGCGCGGCTGGCGCCAGCCGGCATGATCTTCGTGCCCTGCAAGGATGGCATCAGCCATAATGAAATCGAGGATGCGAAACCGGAGCACCTGGAGGCGGGCTGCAATGTGCTCTTGCATGCGATGCTGGAGCGCGCCGTCGCGGTGTAATTAAAGGGCGCGCAGGACGGTAATCAGCTGGGTGCAGGCAAACAGCAGCAGGCCGATCAGGCCGCCCACGATGGTGCCGTTGATGCGGATGAACTGCAGGTCCTTGCCGATCTGCAGTTCGATCTGGCGCGACATGTCTTGCGGGTCCCAGTTTTTCACCGTGTCGCCGATATGGCGCGTCAGGAACTGGGCGAACTCGGGCGCCATCGTACGCGCCGCATCCTGCAAACGCTCATTGAGCGAGTCGCGCAGTTGCGGGTTTTGCGCCAGCTCCTTGCCCAGCCAGCCGCCCATGCCGGCTACCTTCGCATGCAGCACCGAGTCGCTCGCCGCCAGGTCCTGCTTCAGCCAGCCGCGCAGCTGTTCCCACAGGCCGTTCACATAGGAAGTGAGCATGACATCGTTCCTGATATGCTCGCGTAGCGCTTCGCCCCTGGCGAGAAACACCGGGTCGGTTTTCAGGCGTGTGATCAGCGTGTGCACCGATGCGTCTATCTTGTGCCGCAACTGGTGCTCGGGGTCTTGCGCGATGCGCCGCATGCTGCTGTCTAACGCGCTGGCGATCAGCTCTGCGCCGTGTTCTCCCAGCCACGATGTCGGCAATACCTTTTCCTTGCGCGGATGTTCCGTCTTGAGCCAGTGGACGATGCTGTCGGCGATCAGTTCGCGGCTGTCCGGTTCGCGCAGCATGGCCACCAGCTTGGCGATGGCTTCGTCCAGCAAGTCCTGGTGGCGGCCATTGGCCGTCAGCGTTTCCAGGATGGCGCCCGTCGATGACGACAGGTCCACCTTCGACAGCGCTGCGTCGAAAGCCTTCTTGATGAAGGGGCGGATGCGTGCATCGTCCGTCATATCCAGCGCGGCCGACAGCATTTTCACCAGGTAGCCGCCCAGCAGGTCGGCGTTGGCCGGTGCCGCCAGCCATTCCCCTATCATCCTCGCCGGATCATATTTCGCGATCAGCGTCACCAGCGAGTCCGTGTCGAGGAATTTATCCTTGACGAAGCTGGCCAGGTTGACGGCGATCCTGTCCTTTTCCCTGGGGATGATATTCGTATGGCGTGAAATGAAGGGGATCGGTATCGTGCGGAACAGGGCCGTGACGGCGAACCAGTCAGCCAGTGCGCCCACCATGGCCGCTTCCGAGACGGCTTTCAAGCCCTCGCTCCACAGGTTGCGCGGCAAAAAGGCCGTGACGATAAAGATGGCGCCTGCGGTCAGCAGGAAAAACAGGGCCAGTCGCTTGCTGCGGCGCAGTTCGGCGGCCTTGTCCTCGTTCGCCATGCTAGGTGGCCCTGGGCTGGAACCGGCGCAGGAAGGCGAGCAGCGCGTGGGCCGCGATATCGGCGTCGTCTGCCGTCATGGTTTCCAGCGGATTATGGCTGATGCCGCCATTGCCGCAGCGGGTAAACAGCATGGCCACGTCAGTGATCGCCGCCATGGCCATGGCGTCGTGGCCGGCGCCCGACAGCAGCGGGAACGCTTTCAGGCCCACCGATTCCACCGCCTCGCCCAGTTGCGCCATCAGCCACGGTGCACACGGCGCTGCGCTGGCCGACAGCAGCAACTCGATGTCCACGTCGATCTGCCGTCGCGCGCAGATGGCGGCCACGCCGTCGAGGATATCGTCCACGGCTGCCTGGCGTACGCTGTCGCTGGCTGCGCGTATATCGAGCGACAACTGGCAGGCGCCAGCGATCACGTTGACGGAGCCATTGGGCACGTGCAGCTGGCCCACGGTGCCCACCAGTGCCTCGCCCTGGCTGCAGCGCTGCTCCACCAGCAGGATGATTTCAGCGGCCGCACTGGCCGCATCGCGCCGCATGCCCATCGGCGTGGTGCCGGCATGGCTGGCCAGGCCGCCCAGTTTCAGCAGATAGCGCGAACTGCCGGCGATCGCCGTGACGATGCCCAGCGGGTGATCGCGTTCGAGCAGCACGGGGCCTTGCTCGATATGCACTTCCACATAGCCGAGCAGGCTGGCCGGATCGCGCGCGATGGCGGCGATGCTGGCCGCATCGTGGCCGGCAGCCGCCAGTGCATCGCGCATGCTCACGCCATCGGCATCACGCTGTTCCAGCAGCGACAGGTCGAACTTGCCCGTGACGGCCGTGCTGCCCAGGAAGGTGCTCTTGAAGCGCACGCCTTCCTCTTCGGCGAAAGCCACGACCTCGAAGTGAAACGGCAGTTTTTCGCCACGCTGCTGCAGATGGCGCACGACGGCGATCGGCAGCAGGATGCCCAGGCGGCCATCGTATTTGCCGCCATTGCGCACGGTGTCGTAATGCGACCCTGTCATCAGGGTTTTTGCGCCCGGCTCGTCCGACAGATAGCGCCCGACCACATTGCCCACGGCGTCGATATGTACCTGCATGCCCGCTTCGCGCATCCATTCGGCCAGTTGATCGGCCGTCTGGCGGTGGGCCGGCGTCATGTAGGCGCAGGTCAGGTTATAGGCGCTGTCGCTCCAGCCGGCCAGGGTGTCGGCCTGCTGCATGATGGTGGGGCCGAAAGCCAGGCGCACGTCGAACAAATCGTTCAGGCGCAGTTCGGCGATGCGCTTGATTTGCCGCAGCGACTCGGCCAGTTCATCTGCGCGGCGGTTTTTCAGGCGTCGCGTAAAGGTGGCGATGATGTCCTGCCGTGTCAGGCCGGCGCCAGACGGGCCTTTCACCGCCAGGATGAAGGGAAAGCCGAATTTTGCGTTGTACTCGTTATTGAGCCGCTGCAGGGTAGCGAATTCTTCGGGGCTGCACAGATGGAGTCCGGACCTGGCTTGCTCGCGCGTCGATTCCACCGTCAGCTGGCCGGCGATGGCGGCCTTGCCGGCCAGTTCGGGATGGGCGCGGATCAGGCCCAGCTGTTCGGCCGGCGCGGCTAGCTCCAGCACGTCCTGCAAGGCGCGCTTGAGGGCGGTAATGCTCTCGAAAGGCCGCGCTGCCGCCGCGCGCCGGGCGATCCAGGGCGAATGCTCATAGATGCCTTGCAGCAGATCGACGAAGCCGACGTCGCTGCTGCTGTTCAAGTCTGAAAGTGTGGTCATGCTTGTCTCCATCGTGCAAGCTGTGATGATAGCGTCCCGGTCATGCTTGCATTATATGCATGCGCGCATAACGCTTATCGCTGCACCAGCGCCCTGGCCGCTGCCGTGACCTGGTCGCGCAGCCATTTATGTTCAGGCGCCTGGTGCACGCGCTGGTGCCACAGCTGGTAAAAGCGCATCGGCGGAAATTTCAGCGGCACCGTATAGCTTTTCAGGGCCAGGCTCTTTTCATAAAAGCGCATGAACTGGCGGCCTGTCGTCAGCACCAGGTCGGTCTGCGTCAGCATGTAGGGGATCAGGCCGAAATAGGCCGATTCCACCACCACGTTGCGCTGCAGGTTTTGCCGTTCCAAAAAGGAGTCGATCACGCCATGGTAGCCGGGCATCATGGGCGAGGGCGCCACATGGGGCAGGCTCAGATAATCGGCCAAGGTCATGGCGTCGCTGGCGGTGCGCCGCGCATAGGCCGTTTCCGCATGCATGGCGCAGATGATGGGGTCTTCGAACAGCTTGGAGATATGCAGATGGGCCGGTGGTTCATCCCAGTTGGCGATCACCAGGTCCAGGCCACCGTCCGACAGTTGGCGGATATGGTCGATGCCTGGCCCCAGGCTATGCAGCACCACGCGGCTTTTCGGTGAACCGCGCCGCAGCAGCGCCACCACGTTCGGCAGGAACTGGCTGTCGAGATAATCGGGCGCGGCGATGTGGAAGGTGCGCGCCTCGTCCTCGGCCACGAACGGTTTCTTCCTGACGAACAGGCTTTCCGTCTGGTCGAGGATGCGCTTGGCCGGATTGAGCAGGCTTTCGCCATGCTGGGTCGGCACCATGCCGCGCGCGCCGCGCACCAGCAGCGGGTCGCCCGTCAGCTCGCGCAGCTTGCGCAGCGACGCCGAAATCGAGGGCTGCGGCTGATTCAGCTTGAGCGCCACGCGCGACACGTTTTTTTCCACCAGCAGCAGGTACAGGATGCGGATCAGGTGCAAGTCGAGGTGTTGCGGCAGGCTGGACATGTGGCGGCGGCTTGGTTGTACAGGGTTGTATATGGATACGGATATGTCAAATATACGGCATTTTTCATGTGATGGGCCGTGAATCGGTTTATCTTGTGGACACTGGCGCAACATTGTTGACAGTGCGCTTACCGGTCGCCGCTCGCCTCTTACTGCCTCATTCAAGGAAATGTATGGAAGTCTTTACGTATCTGATTCCCTATGGCCTGGAATGGCTGAACCTGATCGTGCGCTGGCTGCACGTCATCACGGGCATCGCCTGGATCGGCGCTTCGTTTTATTTCGTCTGGCTCGATAACTCGATCCGCCCGCCGGCGCCTGGCTCCGACCTGGCGAAGAAGGGCGTCTCGGGCGAGCTGTGGGCCGTGCATGGCGGCGGCTTTTACAATCCACAGAAATACCTGGTGGCGCCGGCCGAACTGCCCAAGGAACTGCACTGGTTCAAATGGGAAGCCTACACCACCTGGCTGTCCGGTATCGCGCTCTTGACCATCGCGTACTACTTCAACGCGCAAGCCATGATGATCGACAAATCCGTGGCCGACATCAGCAGCGGCCAGGCCATCGCCATCGGTATCGCCACCCTGGTCATCGGCTGGGTCGTGTATGACCTGCTGTGCCGCTCGCCGCTGGCCAGACATGAGCTGTGGTTCGGGGTGACGGTGTTTGCCCTGATCGTCGCCGCTGCGTATGGGCTGACGCATCTGCTGAGCGGACGCGCCGCCTACATCCACGTTGGCGCCATGATCGGCACCATCATGGTGGCCAATGTGCTGATGCTGATCATTCCCGGCCAGCGCAAGATGGTGGAAGCCATGGCGGCCGGCAAACTGCCCGACCCGCGCCACGGCCAGAAGGCCAAGCAGCGCAGCGTGCATAACAATTACTTTACGTTGCCGGTGCTGTTCATCATGATCAGCAACCACTACGCGATGACCTACCGGAACGATCACGCCTGGCTGGTGCTGGCCATGATCATGGCGGCCGGCGTGTTCATCCGCCACTTCTTCAACCTGCGCCACAAGGGCCGCGTGGAGTGGCGTTATCCCGTCATCGGCGTGGCGCTGCTGATAGCGGTGGCGGTGGCCATCGCACCGAAGGCACCGGCGCCGCTGGCGGCGACACCCGCATCCGATGCAGCCACGCAGTTCCTGGCGGCGCAGGCGATTATCACGCAGCGCTGCGCCACCTGCCATTCGGCGCATCCGACGCAGCCGGGTTTTGCGACGGCGCCATCCGGTATCATGCTCGATAGCGAGCCCTTGATACGCCAGCATGCGGCACAGATCTACAAGCAGGCGATCGAATTGAAGGCCATGCCGATCGGGAATTTGACGAATATGACGGAAGCCGAACGCACGCAACTGGGCGCCTGGCTGCAACACACACTGCAGGGAGCACAATGAAAGGAACACCATGACTGCGCATGCCGAACAACTGAGCGCCTGGATCGACGCGCATTTCGACGAAGAGATCGCCTTCCTGCAGCGCGTGGTACAGCAGCCTACCGATACTCCGCCAGGCAATAACGCGCCGCATGCAGAGCTGGTGGCGCAACTGCTGTCAGCCTATGGCTGGCAGGCGGAAAAACATGCGGTGCCGCAGGACCAGGTCGAAGCCTATGGCATGCAAAGCATCACCAACCTGATCGTGCGCCGCCCGTATGCACCGGGCGGGCCGACGGTGGCCTTGAATGCGCATGGCGACGTGGTGCCGCCCGGCGATAACTGGACGTATCCGCCATATGGCGGCCAGGTGGCCGATGGCTATATCTACGGCCGCGCGACGGCTGTCTCGAAAGGCGATTTTGCCACCTATGTGTTCGCCGCGCGCGCGCTTGAAGCGCTGGGCGTACCCCTGAAGGGAAAACTGGAACTGCATTTCACCTATGACGAGGAATTTGGCGGCTTGCTGGGACCGGGCTGGCTGCTGGAGCAAAAGCTGACGCGCCCTGATTTTGTGATTGCGGCTGGCTTCAGCTATAACATCGTCACCGCCCACAACGCCTGTTTGCAGCTGGAGATTAGCGTGCATGGCAAGTCCGGCCATGGCGCCATGCCCGAAACAGGGCACGATGCGCTGCAGGCGGCCAGCAAGATCCTTAACGCCATCTATGGCCAGCTGCCGGAACTGAAGAAGATCAAGTCCACAGTGCCGGGCATCGATTCACCCACCATGCTGGTGGGGCGCATCGATGGCGGCACGAATACCAATGTGGTGCCGGGCAAGGTGGTGATGAAGATGGACCGCCGCATGATCCCGGAAGAAGATCCGGTGCAGGTGGAAGCGCAGGTGCGTGCACTGATCGAGGATGCCGTGCGCGGGGAAGAGGGCATACGCGTGGAGATACGCCGCTTGCTGCTGTCGCACGCGCTGCGCCCCTTGCCTGGTTCGCAGCAGCTGGTGGACAGCTTGCAGAAAAACGCGCTGACTATCCTCGGCGAGGTGATTCCGGCCCAGGGCACGCCGCTGTATGCCGATGCGCGGCTGTATGGCGAGCATGGCATCCCGGCTGTGCTGTATGGCGCTGGTCCGCGCACGGTGCCGGAATCGAACGCCAAGAAGGCCGATGAACGGCTGGCGCTGGACGATTTGCGCAAGGCCAGCAAGATCGTGGCGCTGACTTTGTACGACTTGCTGGCGCAGAAATAATAGACAGCTACTTTGGCTTACAATGGGGCGATGTCACGTTTTGTGAAGACTAGTGAAGAAGCCCGATTTGAATACCCGTTTTCTCGAAGCCTTTGTCTGGGCTGCGCGGCTGGGCAGTTTTCGTACTGCCGCCGACAAGCTCAATATCACGCAGGCCGCCATTTCCAACCGCATCGCTTCGCTGGAGCAGGACTTCGGCACGCGGCTGTTCGACCGCGATACGCGTGAAATCCGTCTCACTTTCGCCGGGCGTAATCTGCTCGGCTATGCCGAACGCATGCTCGAACTGTGCCGCGACATGTATGCGGCCAATTCCTCGCCCTCGCAGATCACCGGTGAAGTGCGCATCGGCGTGATCGAAACCATCGTGCATACCTGGCTGCTGCCGTTTTTGCAGCGGGTGCAGGAACGTTATCCGGGCATTGAAATCCAGCTGACCTCCGAGTCGACGCGCCGCCTGCACGAGCAGCTGCAGCAGGGCGAACTCGATATCGCCCTGCAGACGGACATGCTGACGGGCGACCATATCCGCAGCACGGGCAGCGGCGCCATCGCCATGGGTTGGGCGGGCAGGGCGGCCGACTGGCCGGCTGGCAGCGCGCCTTTTACGGTAGCGCAGCTGGCCGAACACCCTATCATCACCATGAACCGGGGCTCGCAGCCGCATTCCGCCCTCAAGGCGCTATTCCAGGATGAAGGCGTGCAGCTGGGCCGCGTGCATTGCGTCAGCTCGATCTCGGCCATCGTGCGCCTGGTGAAGGCGGGCTTCGGCATCGCCGTGCTGCCGCTGGCGCCCCTGCGCGAAGAAATCGAGTTGGGCAATATCGCCCTGATCCCCTGTACGGGAACCCTGGCGCCGCAGCGCATCGTGATCAGCTATAGCGAAGATTTGACGACGGAAGCGATTCAATTGGTGGCCATGCTGGCCTGCGAAGAGGCGGCGCGGTTTACGGTGGGACTGAGCGCGGAATATGGAGTCGGCTAAGCCTGTACTCACAAGAAAAACTTATCAGTCGTCTTCAAAATAACCCGTTTGCCTTGTAGAGGGGCGCCACCTATTCTTGGGGTGCACTTCACTACAACGCAATTCAACGGAATTATCATGACGACGTCCCCCAACACCTTGCCTGGCATCCTGTTTGTCTGGACCAGCGCCGATCCTGAACACGAGATCGATTTCAACCGCTGGTACGACCGCGAACACGTGGAAGAGCGCGTGCGCATCCCCGGCTTTGTCAGCGGCACGCGTTACCAGAGCGTGCGCGGCCCGCGCAAATACCTGGGCTTGTACCGCACGGTGTCGCTGGACGCCTTCCAGACGCCCGATTACTTCAAGGCTTTCCAGCAGCAGACGCCCTGGTCGGTGACGAACCTGGGCCGCATGCGCGATCCGATGCGCCGCGTGTGCGCCATCGAGGCGGAAACAGGTTTCGGCACGGGCGCCTGGCTGGCCGTGCTGCGCCTGGGCGCGAAGGCCATCGGCCAGGATGCACAGGCAGTAGCCGGCCTGGCGGCGCTGGGCCGTGAATTGCTGCAGATCGATGGCGTGATCGCTTCGCGCCTGCTGACGCCGGACAGCCATCTTTCCGGTCCGCTGCCGGCGGAACAAAAAGAAGGGCGCGTGCTGGACCCGATCTTCCTGATCGACGCTTCCTCCGAGGCGGCTGCGCTGGCGGCGGTTGCCAGGACCAGTGCCGCGCTGGGCCTGGATGCGGATGAAGCAGCCATCCTGCAACTGTCCTGGCAATTGCGCGAGACGGACCTGCAAGCTGCCTGAGTGCACTGTACTTTGCTGCTGCACTGATAAAACGAGACACTGGCCACGGCGCAGGGCATGTATCCTGCACCGGGCCTGCAATAACATTGACGAGAGAGGCAGGCATGAGCACCTACACTTCCGCGCATATCCCCGCGCATGACGGCAGTACAGCGTCAGCAGAAAAACCGAAAACCGGCCGCCTGGCCACTGCCAGCATGGTCGGCACGACCCTGGAATGGTATGACTTCACCGTCTACAACACCATGGCCGCGCTGATCTTCAACCATCTGTTCTTTCCTTCCTTCGATCCGCTGACGGGCACCATCCTGGCCTTTTCCACCTATGCGGTCGGCTATATTTCGCGCCCGATCGGCGGTGTAATCTTCGGTCACCTGGGCGACAAGCTGGGACGCCGCTGGGTGCTGGTCGTGACCCTGATGCTGATGGGCGTGACGACAGGCTTGATGGGCCTCTTGCCGACCTATGCAACGGCCGGCATCTGGAGCCCGATTTTGCTGGTGGCGCTGCGCTTCGTGCAGGGCATCGCGCTGGGCGGCGAGTGGGCGGGCGCTGTGCTGATTTCAGTTGAACACGGGGCGGCCGACAAGCGCGGACGCAATGCATCGTGGACGCAGGTGGGGCCGTCGTTCGGCACCTTGCTGGCGACTGGCTGCATCGGCCTGATCACGTATTTCCTGCCGCATGAAGCCTTCATGGCCTGGGGCTGGCGTATTCCGTTTGTCGCCAGCCTGCTGCTGGTGATCTTCGGCATGTGGATACGCAGCGGCATCGATGAAACGCCGCTGTTCCAGGAACTCGACAAGAAGGATGCCAAGGCTGAAGCGCCGATCGGCGACGTGCTGCGCATCTACTGGCGCCGCCTGCTGATCGCCGGTGGCGTGCGCATCGGCTCGGACGTGCTGTATGCGCTGGTGGTGGTGTTTACCCTGACCTATGTGACGACGGTGCTGCACCTGTCGTCGACCCTGGCGCTGACCGCGATCATGCTCGGCACGGCCTGCAATGCATTGAGCGTGCCCGTCTTTGGCGCCCTGTCGGACAAGATCGGCCGCCGTCCCGTGTATGCGCTGGGGGCAGTATTGGGGCTGATCTGGGCCTTCGTGTTTTTCACCTTGCTCGATACGGCCAGCCCGGCCGCCATCGTCGTTGCTGTCGTCGTCGGCCTGATCATCCACGCCATCATGTATGGCCCGCAGGCGGCTTTTGTGATCGAACAATTCCCCACCAAGGTGCGCTATGCGGGATCGTCGCTGGCCTACACCCTGGCCGGTGTGATCGGCGGCGGTTTTGCCCCGCTGGTGATCGCCAGCCTGTACCGCTCCTATGCCAGCACCATGGCTGTCTCGCTGTATGTGGCGGCGGCCTTGCTGATTACGGGACTGTCGGTGTTTGCTGCCCGCGAAACGGGCCGCGGCCCATTGGAAGAGTAAATATAAACCATGACAAGCTTGAATTTTCAATTGACGGGCCACGGCCCCATCACCTTCACTATCGACAATCTGATCATCGCCGGCTGGACAGGGCGCGACCTGGCCATGGTCGAGCACCATATCGCCGAACTGGAAGCGATCGGCGTGGCGCGGCCGAAAAGCGTGCCCACGTTTTACCGCGTGGCGGCGGCCCTGCTGTCCAGCGACGGCGCCATCGAAGTGCCGGGCAGGGATTCCTCGGGCGAGGCCGAATTCGTGCTGTTTTCCACTGAATTCGGCCTGCTGGTGGGCATCGGCTCCGACCATACGGACCGCAAGGTGGAGAGTTATGGCGTGACGGTCTCCAAGCAGATGTGCGGCAAGCCGGTCGGCGATACCCTGTGGCGCTACGACGACGTGGCCAGCCACTGGGATCAGTTGCAGATGCGTTCGTGGCGCGAGCGCGACGGCGCGCCAGCGCTGTACCAGGAAGGCCCCGTCACGCGCATGCTGGCGCCGCAAGACTTGATCCAGCGTTACACTGGCCAGGCTGGCTTGCCGGTGGGGAGCGCCATGTTTTGCGGCACCCAGCCGATTATCGGCGAGATGGGCCATGGCGACGCCTTTGCACTGGAGCTGTATGATCCGGTCTTGCAGCGCCGCCTGCAGCATCGCTATGCGGTGCAAACCCTGCCCGTGGAAGGATAAGGTAATGAGCAAGCAGCACAAGACTATCCGCGACCTGGCGGCCGACCTGGCCGCTGGCCGCACTACCAGCGTGGAACTGACGCAGCGCATGCTGGCGCGGGGCGAAGCCCATCGCGCGCAGGGCGGCCTAGCCTATGTCAGCCTTGATGGCGAGCAGGCACTGGCCGAGGCGCGCGCCAGCGATGCGGCCCGCGCGGCCGGCATCGTCGCGTCGCCGCTGGCCGGCATTCCGATTTCCATCAAGGACCTGTTCGATGTAAAAGGGCAGGTCAGTAGCGCCGCTTCGCTGGCGCTGGCCGATGCGCCGCCCGCCAGTGCAGACGCCACCGCCGTGGCCCGCTTGCGCGCCGCCGGCGCCATCCTGCTGGGGCGCACCAACATGAGCGAGTTCGCGTTTTCCGGCCTGGGCCTGAATCCCCATTACGGCACGCCCGTTAATCCGTTTGACCGTAGCCGCATCGCCGGCGGCTCCACCTCGGGCGGCGCCGTCACGGTGGTGCTGCAGATGGCGGCCGGCGCGCTGGGCACGGATACGGGCGGCTCGATCCGCATCCCGGCCGCATTTTGCGGTTTGACGGGTTTCAAGCCGACGGCGTCAACCGTGCCGCTCGCTGGCGCCGTGCCGTTATCGCGCTCGCTCGATTCGGCCGGTCCCATCGCGCACAGCGTCGATTGCTGCGCCATCTTGCATGCAGCCTTGTCGGGCCAGGATATCGTCCTTGATGCGCCCGCACTGAAAGGCTTGCGCTTCGGTTTTACGCGCGACTATGTGGGCGCCAATGTCGACGCCCACGTGCAGCAGGCGTTTGACGCCGCACTGGACTGGCTGCGCGCAGCGGGCGCACTGGTGCAGCAGTTCGATTTTCCGGAACTGCTGGAGCTGCCCGCCATCAACGGCGGGGGCGGGCTGGTGGCGGCCGAAGCCTGGCATTGGCACCGCGCGCTGCTGGAGGAAAAGGGGGCACAGTACGACCAGCGCGTGGCGGCCCGCATTCGTCGCGGCCAGCAGCAGGGCGCCGCCGACTATATCGACCTGCTCGATGCGCGCCGCCGCCTGATCAAGGTCGCGCGCAGCCGTCTTGCTCCCTACGATGCCTGGCTGATGCCCAGCGTGGCCATCGTGGCGCCCGAACTGGCGCCGTTGGAACACGACGACGCGGCGTTTTTCGCGACGAATGGCCTGGTGCTGCGCAATACCAGCGTGATCAATTTCCTCGATGGCTGCGCGCTCTCCCTGCCGTGCCAGGCAGAGGGCGAACTGCCCGTGGGGCTGGGTATTTGTGGCCTGGGCGGCCAGGATGGACAAATATTGCGCTTGGGCCGCGCCGTGGAAGTATTGTTACGCGGAAATTAAAACTGGTAACTAAGTAATGCTGCTGTGCAGTAATCGGGCCGGTTTGTCGTATGATAGGTGATCTTGAGGTATATCAATACTTATCAACTTGACACTTATTAAGCGGCCCACTCCCTACTGTGCACCGATATGACCTGATCAGCTGTCATGACTGCGGCGTGTTGTACCGCAAACGCCTGCTGCGCCCGCGCGAAAAAGCGCGCTGCATCCGCTGCCGTTCGGTGCTGTACCGGGGCAGTTCCGCCGACTTGAACAAGGTGGTAGCGCTGACCCTGGGCGCCGCCTTTGTTTTCCTGATCGCCCAGTTTTTCCCCATCGTCGAACTCGACATCAATGGCTTGACTTCCAGCGCCACCTTGCTGGGCTCCATCCGCGTGCTGTGGTCCGAGCAGATGCAGGTGGTGGCGACCATGGTCTTCCTGTTTACCATGCTGTTTCCCGCCATCGAACTGGGTTCCCTGCTGTATGTGGCGCTGGGCTTGCGCATGAAGATCAGGGTGCCCGGTTTCAACCGCGTGCTGCGTGCGGTGCAGACGGCGCGCGAGTGGGGCATGACGGAAGTACTGATGATCGGCATCCTGATCACCGTCGTCAAGATGACCAGCCTGGCCACCGTGGTGCCGCAACCGGGTTTGTTCGCCTTCGGCGCGCTGACCATCATGCTGGCCATCGTCGTCTCGTTCGACCCCAAGGCCCTGTGGAATGTGGGCGACGACCTGGTGCGAGAATCCCTGCCTGGCCTGCGCTACAAGCCGCTTGCGCCTGGCGCCCGTGTACTGCCCTGCCACGCTTGCGGCCTGGTGGCGCCACCCGTGGCCAAGGGCCATCACCTGCAATGCGCGCGCTGCGGCACGCCGCTGCACACGCGCAAACCGAATAGCATCAGCCGTACCTGGGCCTTGCTGATCGCCGCCGCCATTTTGTACATCCCCGCCAACCTGCTGCCCGTGATGGTGACGCAGTCGCTGTTCGGCGCGCAGGACGACACCATCATGAGCGGCGTGGCGCTGTTCTGGAATAGCGGTTCAAAAGTACTGGCCATCATCATCTTCATCGCCAGCGTGGTGGTGCCGATGCTGAAACTGGGCACCCTGGCCTTGCTGGCCTGGACGGCGCAGCGGCGTTCGCGCTGGCGGCCGCGCCAGCGCACGGTGCTGTACCGCATGGTCGAATTCATCGGCCGCTGGTCCATGCTCGATATCTTCGTTGTCACCCTGACGGTGGCCTTGGTGCGTTTCAAGTCGCTGGCCGTGATCACGGCCGGCCCCGGCGCGCTGGCGTTCGGCGCGGTGGTGGTGCTGACCATGCTGGCCTCGATGCAGTTCGATCCGCGCCTGATCTGGGACCCGGTCGACGACAAGACGCGCAGCGATGCGGAAAAAAATAAACTGGCGATTGGAGAGCAGCATGTCTGAAAAAGAAAGTGAAAACACGAGCGTGGTGGCCGAACCCGATGTGGACAAGGCCAGCCGCTGGCTGCCATCGCTGGTATGGCTGATTCCCTTGCTGGCCGCGCTGATCGGTGCTGTCCTGGTGACCAAGTCCATCCTCGACCAGGGGCCGACGGTGACCGTGAGCTTCAAGAGCGCCGAGGGGCTGGAACCAGGCAAGACCAAGGTCAAGTACAAGGACGTGGATATCGGCCAGGTGCGCGCCATCAGCCTGGGCGACGATTTGAGCAAGGTACTGGTGACGATCGACATGAGCAAGGATGCGCGCCGCTTCGCCACGGCCGATTCGCGTTTCTGGGTGGTGCGTCCGCAAATCGGCGCCAGTGGGGTGACGGGTCTGGGCACCTTGCTGTCAGGCGCCTACATCGGCGTCGATACGGGCAAGTCGGAAGCGAAAAAAGACAGTTTCGTTGGCCTGGAAACGCCGCCACCAGTAGCCGGCGACCAGAAGGGCAAGCTGTTCACGCTGCATGCCGAAAGCCTCGGTTCCATCGATGTGGGTTCGCCCCTGTTCTTCCACCGCCTGCGGGTAGGCAAGGTGGTCAGCTTTGCGCTGGACAAGGACGGCAATGGCATCACCATGTCGGTCTTCGTCAACGCGCCGTATGACCAGTTTGTCGGCAAGGATGCGCGCTGGTGGCATGCCAGCGGCGTCGACGTGCGCCTCGATTCGAACGGCTTCAAATTGAATACGCAATCGCTGGCGGCGATGCTGGTGGGCGGCATCGCGTTTGAAGCGGAAAATGGCCGCAAGCCGCAGGAACCGGCGCCGGCCGGCACCACTTACCGCCTGGCGGCCGACGAAGCGAGCGCCATGCGCGAGCCCGATGGCGAGGCGATTACCAGCGTATTTTATTTTGACCAGTCGCTGCGCGGCCTGCAGCCTGGCGCCACCGTCGATTTCCGCGGCATCGTGCTCGGTGAAGTGCGTTCGGTGGGTATCGAATTTGATCCCGTGAAAAAGAATTTCCGCATGCCGGTGACGGTCAACCTGTACCCGGCGCGCCTGGGCATGCGCTTCAAGGCGGCCGTGGACCAGCCCGACGGATCGGCCGGCCACCAGCTGTTGGAGCGCATGGTCAGCCGCGGTTTGCGCGCCCAGCTGCGCACGGGGAACCTGCTCACCAGCCAGCTGTATATCGCGCTGGACTTCTTCCCGAAAGCGCCCAAGGTGGAGATGGACGTCAACAAATATCCGATGGAAGTGCCGACCGTGCCCAATACCCTGGACGAATTGCAGACGCAGATCGCCAGCATCGCGAGAAAACTCGACCAGGTGCCGTTTGAAGATATCGGCAATAACCTCAATTCGACCATCAAGCAGGCCGACGCGCTGTTCAAGCAAGGCAATGCCCTGTTCAAGCAGCTCGATGGCCAGGTGGTGCCGGAAGTGCGCGACACCCTGAAAGCGGCCAAGCAGACCTTCGGTACAGCCGAACAGGTCTTGCAAAAGGATTCGCCGCTGCAGTCCGATGTGCGCCAGGCCTTGCAGCAGCTGACGCAGACCCTGCAATCGCTGAACGCGCTGTCCGATTACCTGGAACGCCACCCGGAATCGCTGATCCGTGGCAAAAAAGGAGATGAAAAATGATCAAGCCCCTGTTCTCGGTGCTGGCCGCCGCCAGCCTGGCAGTGCTGCTGGGCGCCTGCTCCACGCCGCAGCCCGAGTATTTTTATACCCTCAGCGGCGGCTCCGCCGTGTCCGACAAGCCGGTGCAGTATTACGTGGAAGTGCTGGCTGTCAGCGTGCCGCAGCAGGTCAACCGCAACCAGTTCGTGGTGACGGCCCCGTCGGGCCGTATCGAGCTGCTGGAGCAGCAGCGCTGGGCGGGGCCGCTGGCCGGTGAAATCGGCCAGTCGCTGTCGACGGCCGTGACCAACGAACTGGGCGCCATCGACGTGTTCCGCACGCCGTACCCGGAAAAGCTGCCCGTCTACCGCATCAGCACCAACGTGCAGCGGTTCGAATCCGTGATGGGCCAGTACGCGCTGATCGACGCCGTGTGGAGCGTGCGCCAGCTGTCAAACAACAAGGTGGTCACTTGCCGCACGGTCGCCAATGAAAAGGTGGGCGGCGGCTACGATGAACTGGTGCTGGGTCACCGCCGCGCCGTGCAGAAAATCGCCACCGATATGTCGGCCGTGGTGCGCGGTTTCAATAACGGCAATGGTGGCTGCCCGGCCATGCAAGCGGGCTAGCGGATGCTAAAATGCCGGCATGGGAATGACATCAATCACACGCAGGCTGGCCGCCTGGATCGCCTGTTTTGCGATCCTGCTATCGGCGCTTGCACCGTCGATTTCCCAGGCTGTGGCCCATGCCAAGCAGGAGTCGGGCTCCGGCTGGGTAGAAATCTGCTCGATGGCCGGCATCCGTTTCGTCAAGGTCGAGGCAGATCAATCCGGCATCGGCCAGCCTGACGGCAAGGCCATGCAGATGGCGCAGTGCGCCTTCTGCTCCATGCACGCCGGTTCCGTCGGCTTGCCGCCCACCAGCCCCGTGCTGCCGCTGCGCATCGACGTGGGCACGGCCATGCAGCCTGCCTTGTACTACCAGTCTCCCAATCCCCTGTTTGTGTGGTCCACGGCGCAGTCGCGCGCCCCTCCTGGCCTCGTTTAAATCCAGTTTCAGCTTTTTTGCGTTTGCGCTTCCCGCCTTCCGGCGCGAGGTGCTGCGCCCGCTAATTTAAACGAGAACCACATGACCGACAATCTTCAAACCCGGCGCCTGGCGCGCCGTAAAAGCCTGTACTGGCGCATCCATTTCTGGGCTGCGCTGATTGCTACACCGTTTGCCTTGCTGGCAGCCCTGACGGGCATGCTGTATGTATTCACGCCGCAGATCGAGTCGGCACTGTACGGCCATCTCGATCACGTAACGCCGCACGGCGCCATGCAGCCGCTCGATACTTCTGTGGCTGCCGCCGAAAAAGCCGCACCCTCTGGCTGGCTGGTGCAAAACGTGGTGCCGCCGTTTCAGGCGACCGACTCGGTGCAGGTGACGTTTGCACCGGCAGGCGTGCAGGTCGATGAACATGCGGGCCACAATATGCCGGGCATGAAGCCGCCGTCCGCAAAACCATCATTCGTCCAGCCCGCACAAGCCGTGGTGGTATATGTGAATCCGTATGACGCTACCGTGCTGGGCAGCCTGGCCAGCAGCCAGCGTTTCAATAACTGGGCCAGGAAGCTGCATTCGCGGCTGCTGCAGACGGATGGCTGGCGCTGGATGATCGAGCTGGCGGCCAGCTGGCTGATGGTGATGCTGGTGACGGGCGTGATCCTGTGGTGGCCGCGCGGCACGCAATCGGGCTTGCCGAAGCAGGGCGCAACGGGCCGCAATGGCTGGCGCCAGTGGCATGCCTTTCTGGGGGTGGCGCTGGGCCTGGTCAGCTTCGTGATTTTGACGACGGGGCTGACCTGGAGCCAACAGGCGGGCGGGCGCATCCGCACCTTGCGCGATGTCAGCGGCCAGGCCAATCCACCGGTGCCACGCAGCCTGCATTCGCGCGAGGATGCGGGCGGTGGTCCGCTGGACTGGCAGGGCGCCTGGCAAGTGGCGCGCAGCCACGCACCTGCCATCGCACTGCAATTGACGGCGCCGGCCAGCCAGGAAGATGTCTGGCGCGTCACCATGGCTGACCGCAGCCAGCCCTTGAAACGCTTCGACCTGCAGTTTGACGCTTACAGCGGCAAGCCCCTGTATTACGCGGGATGGAATGAGCAGACGGCGTTCGGCAAGGCGACGGCCATCGGCATTCCGTTTCACCGCGGTGAATTTGGCTGGTGGAACCAGGCCTTGCTGTTCGTGTTTGGCGCCAGCGTGCTGTTCTCTCTGGTGTCGGGCTGGATCATGTACTTCAAGCGGCGCACACCGGGCACGCTCGGTTTGCCCAAGCTGCTGCCAGGCGCCTGGACCTCGCCTTCGCCGCTGGCCTGGCTGGTGGCAGCGGCCATGTGCGCGCTGATGCCCTTGCTGCTGATCTCAGGCGCCGTGCTGGCGCTGCTGGAGCTGGGCCTGGCGATGGCGCATGCCAGGTCTGCGCATGCGGGAGGGACGCGCTAAAATAAGCAAGGTAGCCAGGGTCAAGCAAACGTGCTGGCCATGGCTGCCATTCCCTATAAAGGCGCCGCATGCTCTATATCGACTTTTCCGCTTTATCCGAATTGGCTGCCGTATCGGCCCGCGTGACGCAATCGTGCAGCTGCTGCAGCGTGCCGCTGGACGCCTGGCAGCGCCTGCCCCCTACACTGGAACTGGACCGTTTTGAAGAAGTCGGCACCCTGCGCGAAGATCCGTACGAAGAGCCGACCTTCGCCGAATACCACCCGCACGGCACGCGTTACGACAGTGCCGATGCCCCCATCGCCCCGCGCTATTTTCCGGCCAACCTGAGCCAGGTGTCGCGCTGTCTGAACTGCGGCCGCCACTACCTGCGCTACAACGAGGCGGGCGGCTATTTCACGGAATTGCGTATCCGCGCGCTGCGCCCGGAATTGTTGGCCGACGCAGCGCTGTAGCGTTGGCGAGGAGGGCGGTCAGACCAGTCCCGTCATGTAATACACGCCGATGATGATAAACACGATCACCGTCTTGATGATGGTGATGCCGAAAATATCGCGGTAAGACTGGCGGTGCGTCAGGCCCGTGACCGCCAGCAGGGTGATCACGGCGCCGTTGTGCGGCAGGGTGTCCATGCCGCCGCTGGCCATCGCCACGATGCGGTGCATGACTTCCAGCGGAATATGGGCTTGCTGGGCCGCGGCGATAAAACTGTCCGACATGGCGGCCAGCGCAATGCTCATGCCGCCCGAGGCCGAACCGGTGATGCCGGCCAGCGTGGTCACTGACACGGCTGCGTTGACGAGCGGATCGGGCACGCTGCGCAAGGTATTGCTGACGGCGAGAAAGCCGGGCAGTGCGGCAATCACGCCACCAAAACCATATTCCGACGCCGTATTCATGGCCGCCAGCAGCGCGCCGCCGACGGCCACCTTGGTGCCTTCGGCAAACGCGCTGCGGATGCGGCCAAACGCCGTCAGGCACACCAGCAAGATACCCAGCAACAAGGCGCCCTCCACGGCCCAGATGCCTGTTACGGAAGCGATGGTGGTCGTCACGGGCGCATGCAGCCCCGGCAGTTCATCGGTGCCCAGCACGTGGCTGGCGCCATACCAGTGCGGAATCAAGCGGGTCAGCGCAAAGTTGGCCACGCCCACCAGTATCAAAGGCGCGACGGACAGCAGTGGATGGGGCAAGTTGCTGGCGTCGGTTTTTGCCTGTTCGGCTTCGGCGCCATATCCCTCG
Source organism: Janthinobacterium sp. Mn2066 (assembly GCF_049319705.1). NCBI lineage: Bacteria > Pseudomonadati > Pseudomonadota > Betaproteobacteria > Burkholderiales > Oxalobacteraceae > Janthinobacterium > Janthinobacterium sp. Mn2066. Next base: position 53,210 of record NZ_JBMOUF010000007.1, read on the forward strand.
CCGGTCGCCATCACGGAGCGCCTGCGCCACTCCAGGAAGGCCAGGCCGAACACCACCGTCAAGATCGCGCCTATCGTGCCCAGCCAGGGCGCAGCCCAGCCCGTCGTGTTGAAGAAGGTGGTGGGAATGATGTTCTGGATTTGCGGCGTGCCGGGCAGGGTATCCATGGTGAACGAGAACGCACCCAGTGCAATGGCGCCGGGCATCAAGCGCTTGGGGATATTGCTTTGCCGATAAAGCTCGGCCGCAAACGGATAGACGGCAAACACCACCACGAACAGCGACACGCCGCCATACGTCAGCGCACCGCACACGGCGACGATCACGGCATTGGCGCGCGAACGGCCGATATAGCGGATGGCCGCTACCACGATGGATTGCGAAAAGCCGGACAGCTCAATCAGCTTGCCGAATACCGCACCGAGCAAAAACACGGGGAAATACAGCTTGATAAATCCCACCATCTTTTCCATGAAGATGCCGCTGAACACGGCAGGCACGGCGGCAGGATCGGTCAGCAAAACAGCGCCCAGCGCGGCGACCGGAGCAAACAGGATCACGCTGTAGCCGCGGTAGGCGGCCAGCATGAGGAAAGCCAATGCGGCAAGTACGATCAAGAAAGACATGCGGACTAATCCTTGCGTGATAACGTGGAATAGGAGAAGAGGCGGGGAAGCGGCGACCAGAGCGAGTCTGGAACCTGTTGACGGCTTGAGAGCGTAAGCTTCAGTCTCTGCATCCGGAATGTAATTTGCTTCGGATTCCCAGCCTCAGCGTGTGGCGAATTTATTATAAATCAGAGGATTGAAAGTGTGATTTTTCTTTCAATAAATCTCAACTTGTATCAAAAATTAGGTTGGGTCATACGCTTTTTGAACTTTTATAACGTCAACTGTGACAATTGAAGAGTGTTTTTTAATTGGTATCGCCTAGGATTACTCTTACGCTGACAACTTGCCAAGTATCTCGCCGCCAGCCAAATTGACTGCACAACGGGAGGTGACAGATGTTTGTTCATACATTAGGTATAAGCGTATGCTTTGTACTCGGCTTTGTATCCACATCTGCCTACGCACAGAATGTCGGCATATCCAAGACCGCATTCATGGACCACTACCGCGAGCAGGGAACCACCACCTGGTGCTGGGCATCCAGCGCCGAAATGGTCCTGTCGTTCCAGGGCGTCAAAATTCCCCAGGATGCAATTGTAACGAGAGTGAAAGGTGCGCCGATACAGGGGACAGCTGATCCCGTAGCCATGGTTGCAGCAACCAATGGCGTCTTCGATGATGAATCCAGGAAGAAAATCATCATCTCTGGTCAATATGTGACAGGTTCGCCAGCTCCAACCGTCTTGTATAACCAGTTAAAACACAACCGCCCGGTAGTACTAACTTATCAGAATGGCCCATGGACCGGTCACGCAGTAGTGCTGACAGGGATGGATGCCAAGGCCACTCAGGATGGGGTGTGGATTAATCGATTTTATGTTTTTGATCCATTTCCGTATGTACAAGTGATGACACCGTTCGGTGTACGCCTAGTCAAGGATGCATCGTTGATATATCAACAACTCGATTTGATTGCAACACCAATTGGTCTGCAATTGTCGCGGGCTGGCATGCCAATAGGAGTTTTAAGCGGCATGATATTAATGGATGCGACAAATTTGTAGTGTCGGACCTTGATGTGCTCTGCGTCGAATCTTCAAGCACGAAGAAGAGATTGTGGAACAAAATATTCGTTCCGCTTGTTCATTTTCTGTGTCCGGTTAGAAAAGGCTTACCTGACTTGTTTGCGCAGGTTCTGCTGGACAATCATCCATAGCTGCTGCTTGCTTTGCCGATATCGTAGGTGCGGAATGGTTTGGCGGGCGACTTTCCCTTGTGGACGACCGTATGGTATTACTTTGACCTATGGGGCGGCACTTTATCGGACGATGCCCCCAGCCTGCTTGAAGTGCCATATTGCCGTGATACGCAGGCATTGCCGCATGTCGGCATGGCAAATCTGACTGAGCGGGCGGGTGCCCTAGCGATGTTTGCGCGCTCTTGGCAATACTTGATGTGATTGATTAAGAGCGCTTAAAGAGATGTAACGGCGGTGTGTAAATGAAGGCTGGTCGGGGTGAGAGGATTCGAACCTCCGGCCTCTGCGTCCCGAACGCAGCGCTCTACCAGGCTGAGCCACACCCCGCATGTTGTTCTTGAATTACAGCAGATGCGGGGGCGGGTTGCAAGTGACGGTATCAAGCAGTTTCTTTTTCGCCAGCGTTATTTCTTTTCCTGTTGCGCTTTCTTGATTTCCGCTTCGCTCACCTTTTTTGCCGGCGCATTCGTGGCCGGCGAGGTGGGATGCTGGCGGGTGGCCGTAGCTTGCGCCATGATGGCGGCGCAGTCGGTGTCGGGGGCTTTGTCGATATTGACCAGTGGCAGCAGGGCTGCAACGGGCGCCACCACGGTGGCGAGGGCGATGGCGGCGCCCGCTTTCAGGGCCAGCGGGCCTTTTTGCGGACCCACGTCGGGATTTTTGAAGGTGCCTTTGGCGTACAGCGGGGTGCGCAGCGAGATGATGCGGGCGCCCTTGGTTTTCGGGCGGATGTCGAGGTCCAGGGTTTCTTTCGCCAGGCTGACGTTGCCGGTCACGTCGACCACCGCGCTGTCCGTGTCGAGCACGAAGCGGCGCACCTGGGCCAGGCCATCGGTGACGGCGAAGTCGCTGGCCATGCAGTTCAGCTGTACTTGTTTATCGCCGAAGACCTTCACAAAGACGGCGTTGGCCAGGTTCAGGCCGGCCAGTTCCAGCATGAACTGGCTGACCGTGCCTTCGCTGACGGTAGCCGCCAGTTCGCCATTGGCCGTGGCCAGCATGGACGAGACGGAGTTGCCGTGACCCGTCAGTGCCGCATCGCCATACACTTCGCCGAAGCTCGCTTGCATCGATTGCAGCTTGGGAAACAGTTCGCGCACTTTCAGATGGCGCGCCGCCACCTTGGCTTGCGCGGCGATGGTTTTCTGGCGGCCGTCGAGCGTGATATTGGTGGTGATTTCGCCGCCCGCCATGCCGAAGTTCAGGGGCGTCAGGCTCAGCACCTTGTCTTTCATGTGGATGTTGGCAACGATATTGTCGAGTGGTATATCGTGCGTGCGCACCAGTTTTTTACCCGTAAATTTTACGTCTGCATCGAGCGCATCCCAATGCGCCGTATTGAACTGTTCCACCGGCAAGGCTTTGCTGTCGGGCTGGTTCGCCGTCTTGCCGCGCGCTTGCTTGCTGGCATTGCTTTCTGCGCCGATGGTGGGGCCCAGGTCTTCCAGGCGTAACTGTTCGGAACGGACTTCGCCGCGCAGTAGCGGGCGGGGCTGGCGCGGCAGGTATTGCAAGGTGCCGGCCAGGTCGCTGGCGCCCAGGGCGCCCTTGAAGTTCTGGTAGGTCCAGGTCCACAGCTGGCCATCCTTCTTGCCCAGCAGGCGGCCGGTGGTGGCGTAGGCCGGGGTTTCGGGCAGCAGCACGCCCGTCAGCGGATACAGGTCAGCCATGCTGGCGCCAGCCAGGCTCAGCTTCAGGTCGATGCCGGACAGCGAGCGCGGGTCGGTCAGGGTGCCGTTGACGCTGGCCTTGTTCTTGCCCAGCACGGCATGGGCTTGCAGCGGATACACTGTGTGGTTGTCCGTCAGCGACAGCACGGCGCCTGCCTGGCCGCCGCCCGTGACGGGCGCCTTGCGGTAGCTGCCGCCCAAAGTAAATGTGATGCCATACTTTTGGCGTGCTGCGTCGGCAGTCTTCTGGTTCTCGGATACTGTAGAACTGGCCTTGGCGCGCAGGTCGAGCGCGATTGCTTCATCGAGATAGCGGATGGTGCCATCGGCAAAGGCCAGGCGTTCGATGTCCACGTCCCACGACGAAGGGCCATTGTCTTTCAAGGTCCAGCTATTGCTGCCATCGGCGCGGCGCTGCAGGGCGATTTGTGGCGCTTCCAGCGCCAGGTCGGTCAGCACTACCTGGTGATGCAGCAGGGGTAGCAGATGCAGGGAGAGCTCGACGCGGCGCGCGCTGGCCAGATCAGGCCCTGCCGTCACCCATTCGGGATTGCCCATGCGCACATCTTGCGCCGTGATGGTCGGGCGCGGCACGTAGCGGCGCCAGCCGGTTTCCGTGGCGGCGCCCTGGTGCCATGCCACCTTGAGATCCCCGCCGATGACGAACTCGCGCCCCGTGCTGTCCGAGACGCTGCGGTTGATATAGGGCCGGGCGCGGTTCCAGTCGAAGGTCGCGATGACGATGACGAGGATGGCGATCAGGGTCAGCAAGGCGGCGATTGCCCAGCCCAGGATTTTCAACGGTCTGGTGCGTGTCATGGCATGTCCATTGTTTTGAGTTTTTAGCCAAGATAGACAATTCTTCCATGCCTGTCGGTGCGCTGGGTTACGTAGGAACAGATAGAAGCTGGCATTGATTCCATAATTCGACTATTATTGAAATATGGAAAACCTAAACACATTCAATATGCCGGTCTTGCCCTTGAGTAGCACGGCTGCCATTGCGGCGCTGGCCGCGCTGGCCCAGGAATCGCGGCTGGCCGTTTTCCGCCTGCTGGTGCAGACGGGACCGGAGGGCATGGCGGCCACCAAAATCGCCGAGGCGCTGGGAATTGCGCCCTCGTCGCTGTCGTTTCACCTGAAGGAACTGGCGCATGCGGACCTGGTGACGGCGAGCAAGGCCGGACGCTCCATCATTTACGCCGCCAATTACGCGGGCATGAATGGCTTGCTGGCCTTTTTGACGGAAAACTGCTGCGCAGGCGCGCCGTGCTGCGTCACTGCGCCCACTGAACAATCTTTATCGAAGGAGAATATTTGATGAGCATCACGATTTACCATAATACCGCTTGCGGCACGTCGCGCAACACCCTGGCCCTGATCCGCAACACCGGGGTGGAACCCGTCATCATCGATTACGTCAAGCACCCACCTTCACGCGAAGAACTGGTGGACTTGATTCACCGTGCCGGCCTGACCGTGCGCGCCGTCATGCGCGACAAGGGCAATCTGTACGAAGAACTGGGCCTGGCCAATCCGGATTTGCCTGACTCGGCCCTGCTGGACGCCATGCAAGCCCATCCGATCCTGATCAACCGCCCCATCGTCGTCACGGAACTGGGCGTGCGCCTGTGCCGCCCGTCGGAAAAGGTGCTGGAAATCCTGCCGCTGCCGCAGCAGGGCGCGTTTAACAAGGAAGACGGCCAGGCCGTGGTGGGCGCCGACGGCAAGCCGGTGGCCTGAGATGGACGACTTGGCCAATGAGTTGCCCAATATCAGTGCCGCCCACCTGGACCTGCCCAGCCTGGACAAGCTGGCGCCGGTAACGCACTCCACGCACGCGCCGCGCATTTTGCTCTTGTACGGTTCCCTGCGCGAGCGCTCCTACAGCAAGCTGCTGACCTTGGAAGCGGAACGCATCCTGCGCCATTTCGGTGCCGACACGCGCGTATTCGATCCGGCTGGCTTGCCGATGGTCGACAGCGTGCCGCCCGAGCATCCGAAGGTGCAGGAATTGCGCGAACTGTCGCTGTGGTCGGAAGGGCAGGTATGGTGCAGTCCTGAACGCCATGGCGCGGTGACGGGGGTGTTCAAGTCGCAGATCGACTGGTTACCGCTGGAAACGGGCAGCGTGCGGCCCACGCAGGGACGTACCCTTGCCGTGATGCAAGTATCGGGTGGTTCGCAATCGTTTAACGCCGTCAATGGCTTGCGCGTACTGGGTCGCTGGATGCGCATGGTGACCATTCCGAACCAGTCATCGGTCGCCAAGGCGTACCAAGAATTCGACGATGCGGGCCGCATGAAGCCGTCGCCGTATTATGAGCGGCTGGTGGACGTGATGGAGGAATTGTATAAATTCACCTTACTGGTGCGCGACCGCCGCGAGTATCTGGGCAGCCGCTACAGCGAACGGCTGGAAGCGGAGCCGGCTATCGTGCGTGAGTTGGCGGGCGCGGCCATGGCGCACGAGCGGTCATAAGTCCGCCATAAAAAACGGCGCCATCGGCGCCGTTCTGCTGTGCATGCGGTACGACGCGATCAGTGATTGCGGTCCACGGCAAAGGTGCACAGTTGCAGCAGGGATTGCTTGTAGATGCTGTCAGGCCAGCCGGCGATGGCGTCGGCCGCGCGCTGGGCGGCGATTTCCGCTTCCTTGCGCGTGTAGTCCAGGGCGCCGCTGCTGGTGACGGCCGACAGGATGGCGTCGAAATGCTGCTCGTCGCCTTGCTCGATGCAGCTGCGTACCAGTTCGCGCTGTTCCGGCGTGCCGTTTTCCATCAGCCAGATCAGCGGCAGGGTCGGTTTGCCTTCGCGCAAGTCGTCGCCCACGTTCTTGCCGATCTCGGCGGCGTCGCCTGCATAGTCGAGCACGTCGTCGATCAGCTGGAAGGCGGTGCCCAGCGAGCGGCCGTATTCGGCTGCCGCTTCGATATCGGCTTCGCTGACGCCGGCAATCAGGGCGCCCAGCTGTGCCGATGCTTCAAACAGCTTGGCCGTTTTCGAGCGGATGACTTTCAGGTAACTTTCCTGCGTCACGTCCGGATCGTGCATATTCAGCAATTGCAGCACTTCGCCTTCGGCGATCACGTTGGTCGCGTCCGACAGGATTTGCATGACGCGCATATTGTCCAGCGCCACCATCAGCTGGAACGAGCGCGAATGCAGGAAGTCGCCCACCAGCACCGAGGCGGCGTTGCCGAACAGGGCGTTGGCTGTCTGGCGGCCGCGGCGCATCGACGATTCATCGACCACGTCATCGTGCAGCAGGGTCGCAGTGTGGATGAATTCGACCACGGCAGCCAGTTCGTGGTGCGCCGTGCCGCGATAGGCGTGGGCGTTGGCCACCAACAAGATCAGCACCGGACGGATGCGTTTGCCACCTGCGCTGATGATGTACTCGGCGATCTGATTGATCAGGATCACCTCGGAGTGCAGTTTTTGGCGGATCACCGTGTTGACTGCGTCCATATCGGCGGCAATCGTTTGCACGATGGTGTTTTGGTTAACGTGGTTGTTAGCGTCAGACAAGGCGAACCTGCAATAGATTGTGGGTGCCGCGATTATACGACATGGCTTGCGCCTGCGTGGCGTTTGCCGATAGTTTGGCTATGAGTGTTGAATAATTGATTGTATTGCCCATCACGGTCAGTAATAAGCGGGGAAAAGCAGGCCTGACATCGTGTCCAGGTTGTCGACATACCACGATCATCCGCATTTGTGAATAGTTTTTGACGCAATTTCACAGGCCATGTATAATTGCAGGTTCCCCCTGTTGTGTACGGCTTGCTGAACATCGTAGCGGGACAAATTCTTTCAACATTTGATGAGGTTTCAAATCATGTACGCGGTCATAAAAACCGGTGGCAAACAATACAAAGTTGTCGCTGGCGAAAAACTTAAAGTAGAACAGATACCGGCAGACATTGGTTCCGAAATCACCATCGATCAAGTTCTCGCCGTCGGCGCGGGCGACAGCATCAAATTTGGTGCTCCATTGGTCGAAGGTGCAACGGTACTGGTTACGGTTGTGGCGCATGGTCGCCATGATAAGGTCAAAATTTTCAAGATGCGTCGTCGTAAGCACTACCAAAAGCATCAAGGCCATCGCCAGAATTTTACCGAAATCCAAATCGTTTCGATCAACGGCTAATCGCCGCTGTTTGAATTAAATCAGCTATCAAGGAGTTTTAAATGGCACATAAAAAAGGCGGCGGCACAACGCGAAACGGCCGTGATTCAGAATCAAAACGTCTGGGCGTTAAAGTCTACGGCGGTCAATCGATCAATGCAGGCGGCATCATCATTCGTCAACGCGGCACCCCAGTGCGCGCCGGCGAAGGTGTAGGCACGGGCAAGGACCACACTCTGTTCGCGTTGATCGCTGGCAAAGTGAAGTTCGTTGTCAAAGGTGCTGGCTCGAAGCAATTCGTGACCGTTGTACCAAACGAAGCAGTACCAGCGTAATTCATCGCGGGGCGTTTGCCCTGCCGTGATCGCATGATGTAAGGCGCAAGCCTTCAATCGAAAGGCTCTGCCCAAGGTAGAGCCTTTTTAGTTTTATGGCGGCAAAATTATGAAGTTTATCGACGAAGCAAAAATCGAAGTCATCGCGGGCGATGGCGGCAACGGCTGTGCATCTTTCTGCCGTGAAAAATTCCGGCCTTTCGGCGGTCCCGATGGCGGCGATGGCGGTAAGGGCGGGTCCATCTGGGCCGTGGCCGACCGCAATATCAACACGCTCGTCGACTTCCGTTTTTCCAAAATGCACAAGGCCAAGAATGGCGAGCCTGGCCGCGGCGCTGACTGCTACGGCAAGGGCGCTGACGATATTCACCTGCGCATGCCTGTCGGCACCTTGATCGTCGACAATGCCAGCGGTGAAATCCTGGCCGACCTGACCGAGCACGGCCAGATCGAATTGCTGGCCAAGGGCGGTGAAGGCGGCTGGGGCAATATCCACTTCAAGTCTTCGACCAACCGCGCACCACGCCAAAAAGGCGAGGGCAAGGAAGGCGAACGCCGCGAACTGCGCCTGGAATTGAAAGTGCTGGCCGACGTTGGCCTGCTGGGCATGCCGAATGCCGGCAAGTCCACCTTCATTTCGGCCGTATCGAACGCGCGTCCGAAGATCGCCGACTATCCATTTACCACCCTGCACCCGAACCTGGGTGTGGTGCGCGTGTCGCACGAGAAAAGCTTTGTGATCGCCGATATTCCCGGCTTGATCGAAGGCGCTTCCGAAGGCGCGGGCCTGGGCCATCAATTCCTGCGCCACTTGCAGCGTACCGGTCTGCTGTTGCACATCGTCGACCTGGCGCCGTTTGAAACCAATGTCGATCCGGTCAAGGAAGCCAAGGCGCTGGTCAAGGAACTGAAAAAGTACGACGAGTCGCTGGTCGACAAGCCGCGCTGGCTGGTGTTGAACAAGCTCGACATGGTGCCGGACGAGACCCGCGTGAAAATCGTCAAGGATTTCATCAAGCGTTTCGCCTGGAAAGGTCCTGTATTCGAGATTTCCGCACTGAACCATAACGGTTGCCAGGAACTGGTCAACGCGATTTACCAGCATCTGGAAGAGAAGAAGCACAGCGAAAGCCGTGCCGAAGAAACGCAGATGACCGAAGAAGCACGCGGTATCTCGTCGATCGACCCGGATGACCCGCGTTTCAAAATCCTGGACTAAGCCTGACTGACTGCGGCGGCCTGTGGGCCGTGCGCGGTCCGCCTGCTGCGCATCGCTACGGTAGCAGCAGGCATATATATCTCCTCATTGGCGTCAGCGGCTACCGCCGTTTCGACGCCATCCCCCGGTGTCAGGTAGCGCTATCGCGCTGCCGGCGCTGTTCGCAACACGACTGGGCAAACCGCCCGTCCTTGGCGATATCACTGCAAATTGGTCCTGGCGCAGCCAGCCGGCCGCATACTGGCGGCCGCGAGTTTCGGCTTGCCCCAGGGTTTTGTGTGGTTCATGTGTGCAATCGCGTGGTTGGCAGGCATAATCTTGCTACTACTGTGTACTGCATGCTGACAGATAAAGAGCCCCCATGGATTCCGTGATTCAAAACGCTACCCGTATCATCATCAAAGTCGGCTCCTCGCTGGTCACCAACGATGGCCGCGGCCTCGACCATGCCGCGATTGCGCGCTGGGCGGCGCAAATCGCCGGTTTGCGCGCGCTGGGCAAGCAAGTCGTGCTGGTCAGTTCCGGCGCGATCGCCGAGGGCATGCTGCGCCTCGGTTTCGAGCAGCGCCCTACCGATATCCACGAATTGCAGGCTTGCGCCGCCGTCGGCCAGATGGGGCTGGCGCAAATCTATGAAAGCAGTTTCCGTGCCCACCAGCTGGGGACGGCGCAAGTGCTGCTGACGCACGCCGACCTGGCCGACCGTGAACGCTACCTGAACGCCCGCTCCACCCTGACCACCTTGCTGCGCCTGGGCGTGGTGCCGATCATCAATGAAAACGATACGGTCGTTACCGATGAAATCAAGTTCGGCGACAACGATACCCTGGGTGCGCTGGTGGCCAATTTGATCGAAGCCGATGCGCTGGTGATCCTGACGGACCAGCACGGCCTGTTTTCGGCCGACCCGCGCAAGGACCCGAACGCCTACCTGATTACGCAAGGCATTGCCGGCGACCCGGCGCTCGAAGCGATGGCCGGCGGCGCCGGCAGCAGCCTGGGCCGTGGCGGCATGCTGACCAAGATCCTGGCCGCCAAGCGCGCCGCCAAGTCGGGCGCGCATACGATTATTGCATGGGGCCGCGACAGCGACGTACTGAGCCGCCTGGCCCAGGGCGAAGCGATCGGCACGGAACTGCGTGCGCAAACGGGACAATTGACGGCGCGCAAGCAATGGATGGCCGATCATCTGCATACGGCAGGCGCGGTGGTGCTCGATGCGGGCGCCGTGCAAAAGCTGCGCCAGGAAGGCAAGTCTTTATTGCCGATTGGTGTGACTGCGGTGCAGGGCGAGTTTGGCCGTGGCGCCATCATCACCTGCGTCGATGGTGACGGTACGCCAGTCGCGCGTGGCTTGTGCAACTACACCAGCGGCGAAGCGCGCCGCATCATGCGCAAGCCTTCCGCCGAGATCGAAGCCATCCTCGGCTATATGGAAGGCCACGAGCTGATACACCGCGATAATATGGTCTTGCTGTGATGGCCGCTTGTTATATCTGGCCGTAGCGGAAACCGACGCCCAGGGCGTCGGGTAGCTTTAGCCACAGCATCATCAGCAAGCCGCCATACCACAAGGCCATGATCAGATTGGCCAGTGGTACCGGCAGCCAGCGCAGCAGGAATGTGTACATGTCATTGCCTTTCTTTAAAAGTGCAGGCCGCTCAGGATGGCCAGTTTGCTCATCGCTTCGGCGATGGTCGGACTGGAAGTCAGCGCAAAACTGAGGATCACGAATTGCAGCGTCAAAAACCAGCTGGCCACGCGCCATGCCTTGTATGTGCGCAGCTTTTCCGCCCAGGGCGCGTGTTTCGACCACAAGTGCACCACGCCCAGGCCAGCGCCATGGAACAGGCCCCAGGCCAGGTAGCGCGGTGACAGTTCATGCCACAGGCCCAGCACCATCATGCCGCACAGGCTGGCCGCCAGGTAATTGTGGCTGCGCGCAAACATGGGCCGGAATACAAAATCGCGGCACCATTCCGAGACGGTGATATGCCAGCGGCGCCAAAAGTCCGGCAAGCTGCGGGCCGAAAACGGGAAGTTGAAATTTTCCGGTATCCGCATGCCCAGTAGCAATGCGAAACCGATAGCAATATCGCAATAACCTGAAAATTGCCAATACAAGTCCAGGCCATAGGCCAGCAAGCCCAGGTAAGTATCGAGCCAGATATGGCCTGTCAGGCCGCTCAGGCCTTGCAGTTTATGGGCCAGTAGATAGTTCGCCAGCAAGACGATCTTGCAATAGCCGTACAGGATACGCTCCAGCGCACGCGATGTCGCCAGGCTATCCCAACGCGCGCGCAGCGCCTCCATGCGAAAGGCGTCATAACGCTGTACCGGCCCTACCAGCAAGGTAGGTGGAAACAGCAGATACGACAGCGAACCGGCCATGCGGCCCTGCCGGTAGGCGCCCGTGCCGTGTTCGGCGATCAAATGCCAGGCTTTCAAGATGGCGAAGGCAAAGCCCAGGTAGGGAAGTACCCCCTGCCACGCCTTGGCGTATTGATATGTGGCAAATGCAATCAGCAAGCCAGTCAAACCGATCTTTTGCACCAGTGCATGGCGGCGCCAGCTGGGGCCGCAAATCAAGGCCAGCCAGGCAATTAAGCCAGCCCAGACCAGCACGCTGGCCCAACTATCGTGCGCCACGAGCAGGCATCCGCCAGCCGTCAGCAGCCATGGCCGCCACACTTGCGGTAGCAGCCAGTACAGCACGCACGTGACGACAATGAACAGCATGCCGAAATTTGCCAGCCATACCATGTCAGTGCATCGCTTTCTGAAGTTGCAGCAATTCTGGCGTCCACCATGCCATGAAGCGGCGGCTGCCGGCGGGGCTCAAATGGCTGCCGTCACAATATAGTGTGCCGCTGTCATAAGAGGGGGAAGTCAGATAAGTGAGCCTGGCGCCAGGCGGCAGCAGTTGCCGTAGTTGCGCAAACCAGGCTTGCTTGGCTGCAGCGGTCTGGCGTTCGACCGGTATCGAGCGTTGGATATCGAGAATCACGATGGAGACGCCGCGCTTCGATAGCCGTTGCAAGGCTGAGGATAAGGTGGGATCTACTTGCAAGCTGTTGTAGATGATGTTTAAAAAATGTATATAGTTTTTAAAATCAATGGCATTATTTTGTTTTGGAAGTTGCTCACAGAAAATTTTTTCATCTTGCCGTTGCAATACTTCAAGCATGGGCTCGCTCTGGATCAACGAGGGGATGGCGATAGCGGCGATTTTTTTGAGACCCAGCGCAACATTGCTGCGCAGTCGGCCCATCATCTGATGCTGGGGATCGACCAGCAGTAGATTTTTTTCAATCACCAGGATATCCGGTGGATGTTGCTCGACCTCTGGCAGACTGGGACCAAGGAAATCCATGCCCAGGCCAGGATTGCTCAGGCGGTTCCAGCGCAGATGGGATGCCGTTTGATATGCAGGTGGCGGTGTCGCTGCCACCAATAAGGATGATCCCATGCCTAATACACGTATGTTGCCCGGCACGCGTGGCAGGTCCAGGACTTGCCGGGCATAGGCGGCGGCGCGGCCGGATGGTTCTATTGCTGGTCGCGTGGCGTGATTTACCCATAACAGCATTAGCAAGGCGACGCCGGCCGCCAGCCCGGTACCCAGTGGCCAGACCCATAATGGTGGTACGGGGCGCATCACTGCACCAGGCGTTTAATCAATTGCACCGTCGCATCCATGTTTTCCATGCGCACCACATCGGATGGTTTTAAGCGGATATCGAACATGGTTTCCAGGCCGATTACGAAATTGATGTGCGCCAGCGAATCCCAGCCCGGGGTATTGGCGGGGCCCGAATCGTCCTTCAACTGAGCTGGCGGCAAATTGAATAGCTGTGCTGCCAGCGTGTAGATTTGTTCTTGCAAATTGCCGGTGGCATGGCCGGTCTTGCTGCCCTGCGCCAGTGCGTGCTGCAATTGCGCCGTGATCACCTTGCCCGATGGCGTGCGTGGCAATTGACTGCTGAAGTGTATTTTTTTCGGTAATTCGTGGGTGCCCAGATACTGGCCGCAATGCGCCAGCAATTGCGATACATCGGTGTCCTGATCGGGACGCAACACCACGCAGGCGACGGGAATTTCACCCCAGATATCGTCGGGCATGCTGACCGTGGCTGCTTCCAGCACGGCAGGGTGCTGCATCAGCACGCCATTGATGGCTTCCGGCGACAGATTGTAGCCGCCGCAAATGATCAAGTCCTTGATACGGCCCGTTATCCAGTACACGCCATCGCTGTCGCAGATGGCCTGGTCGCCCGTATGCAGCCAGCCGTCGCGTAGCGCCCTGGCCGTGGCGGCAGGATCGTCCAGGTAGCCGGACATCAGGTTGATGCCTTGCACACACAGTTCGCCTGCTTCGTCATTGCCGGCCAGGCTGCCGTCTTCACGCAGGATTTTCGCGATCATGTCGCGCGGCATGCCAATACTGCCGATTTTGTGGCTGGCCGCGTCGGGGCCGGCATAAAAGCCGCAGGTACCGGTTTCGCTCAAACCATAGGTATTGACGACGGGCACGCCAAAACGGGTGCTGAAGCCGCTCCAGACGGCGCTGCTCAAGGGCGCGCTGCAGGAAATTGCAAAGCGGAAGTTGTCGCTGGCAAAATTTTCCGCCAGGTGGGCGCCGTATTGCTGGATCAGCGCCAGGGTGGTCGGCGCCACGATCAGGTGGCTGACCCGCTCACGGTACAGCGCGATCAGGATGTTTTCGATGGCGACGATGCTGAACGGTGCGGGACGCACCAGGGTCAGGCCGCGCCGGTAGCAGAGCAGCAAACCTTGCACCAGGCCATCCGCATGCGACAGCGGCATCAGATTCATCAGGCGCGCATCGTCTTGCAACTGATATTGCGTGGCGATCGTATCGAGGTGGCTCAGCAGCGCCGGCCAGCTCATCTGTACGCCTTTCGGCCGCGCCGTGCTGCCGGACGTAAACACCACGTAGGCGATGCCCTCCTGCTTGAATGGCGGCAGCGGCGGCGCTTTTGGCCCCGACAGCAAGCCTGGCCAGTTGTCCAGGTCGACCGGCGTGCGGCGTCCCAGCAGCTTGTTCAGCAGCATGCCTTTGGCGGCGGCTGGCTGGACCCGCAATTGCTGCGCCGGCAGGCTCACGCCCTGCGCCAGCCAGTGGTCTAGCGTATCGCCATCGGCGATCACGCCGTCGGCACCGCTGTGCGCCAGGATGTCACGCACCTGCTGCGCCGGCGTGCCCGGATCGAGCAGCATCGGTAGGGCGCCGGCGCGCATGCAGCCCAACAGCAGCGGAGCGTAAGGATGGTCGTCGCGCACCATGAACAGGATGCGCTTGCCGGCCAGCTGGCGCTGTATCAACTGGGCGGCAACTTGCAGTATGGCTTCTTCCAGTTCGGCATAGGACAGGTTTTTAGGGCCAACCAGGAATTGGGCGGCGCTGGCACGAGCTTGAAACATGATGACTCTCTATTGTTCTGGTTTTATTGTGGAATCGACTGCGCCAGCGCCTGGCGATTCAGTTTTCCTGCGGGGGTATACGGCAGTGCGCTCAGTTGACGTAGTTCGCGCGGCACATACTGCCCGGCCAGCTGGCTGCGGCAGAAAGCCACAAAGTCACTGGCAAAATCAGGCAAGTCGCAGCCGTCTTGCGTCACCAGCAAGGCGACCAGGCCTTGCGGCCCTTGCGCGATGGCAGCCTCGCGCACTTGCGGATGGCTGGCCATGACGCGCTCCAGGTGCGATGGATGGACGATCTCGCCGAATTCATTCTTCAACTGATCGTCGCGCCGGCCCAGCAGCTTGATGCGGCCCTCGCCGTCGTGGCTGGCAATGTCGCCTGTGTACAGCCAGCCGCCGCGCTTGACGGTTGCGCTATGCACGGGATTGTTCCAGTAACCGGACATCAGCTGGTTGCTGTGCACGCGCAATTCGCCGGCCACGCCCGCTGCGACGGGCGTCCCGTGTTCATCGCAGATTTGCAACACGGCTCCCACTGGCCGGCCTGGCGCTGGCAGGGCGCCGGCCTGATGCTCGAACACCAGGCACAGGCCCCCGGTTTCGGTCAATCCGTAATAATCGATGATGGCCACTTGCATGCGCGTGGCCAGCGCCGCGTACAGCGCCGATTGCAACGGTGCGCCGGTCGACAGGATTTGCCGCAAGCTGGCCGGGTGCCGGGTCAGGTGCGGCGGCAGCAGCTCCAGCATGGATAGCCAGGCCGGGCCGGTCGCGAGCACGGTGACGCCATGTTCGGCCACCGCCTGCAAGGTCTTGCCGACATTCAGGCGTTCGGCATCGTCGGGAATATAGACCGTGGCGCCGGCGAACAGCGCCGCCACGGCAGGGTTGCGCAAGCCGCTCATGGTGTGGTTGTCGCCCAGCGACAACAAGACATCCTGGCCGTGCCAGCCGAATTCGGTGGCCGCCAGCTGGCCGCTCTGCAAGAGCGCGCGCTGGTCCAGCACCACGCCCTTGGGCTGGCCCGTGCTGCCAGAAGTAAACAGGATCACTGCTGCGTCGTCTGGCGCCACGCTAGTTGTCGCGGCGGCCGGCAAGTCCAGCCATGTGCCCAGCAAGTCGCCCAGCACCGGCCAGCCATCGTCAGCCGGTGCCGCTTCGTCGCCAGCGTCGTCGAGCATGATCACCGGACAGGCCGCCACGCTGGCGGCAGGCGCACGCGGCCGGTCCAGCACCAGCAGCGTGGGCGAAATATGCTGCAGCAGGGTTTCCAGGCTGGCGCCGGCGTCGGCCAGTTCCTTGCGCAGCGGCACCAGTACGCTGCCGTTGCGCCACACTGCCCAGCTCAGCAACATGGCTTCCGGATGGGGGCCGCACAACATCGCGACCCGGTCGCCGGGCTTGACGCCGCTGGCGGTCAAGCCGCGCTGCAAGGCGCCGACCAGCAGTTCCACCTCGTTCCAGCCGAAGGCGCTGCCATCGGTGCCGGACAAGAGCAGAGGCCGTTCGCCGTACAGTGCCGGCAGCAATTGCCACAGGTACTCGAAAGTTTCCTCGCTGGCCAGCGGGCGCACGATCTGGTCGGCATAATACGATTGCAGCCTGACCATGGCGTCGCTGAGCGGCGCCAGTTGCAGCAACTCCTTGTCCACCAGTTGCGCCGCCTCATGTGCCACCGTATCGAATGGCAGCTCCAGTTGCCTTGCCGTTTCCTGCAGGGTGCGTAATTGCCCCAATTGGAAGAGCAACTGTAATTGCAAGGGATTCAAGGTGACCGGTCCCAGCTGCGCCAGCCGCCCGGCATAACAGGGGTGGCGTAGCAGTAATTCTTCCATCAGGCCGCCCAGTGCCGAGGCATCCGGCGCAGCGCTGCCAGCCAGGCTGTCGATGCGCAGCAAGGCATTGGTGGCGGCGCGCGATTGCGGCAGGCAAATGTCCAGGTTGGCGCTGCGCAGCGGCGCGCCTTGCCATTGCGGCGGCAGCAGCGCCACCACGCCGTTGTAATGGGGCGTGTCCGGATCGGTATCCAGGGTTCCCTCGGCATTGAATAGTTGCACTTCGGCCATCACCATCACCGTGCGCTCGCGGCGCGCCTGCGCCCGTTCGAAACGCTGCTGATAGGCGCTGCCATGTACGATGGCGCCGCCGCGCTCGAAAAACGGCTGCGGCTGGCTATTCGACATATGCACATGGGGAAAGACGATCACCGCATCGCCGCGCGCGACGCGCAATACGTCGCCGGCAAAGCTCAGCGGCGCGTAGCGGTGCAGGGAATCGAGGCCATGTATCAGATGAAACTGCTGATCCAGGAAAGGCAGGCCGGCGCCCGCTGCGGCAAACACGATGTCGTGATTGGCAGCGCGCCGCGCGGCCGGCAGCCAATACGCATAACCGGCATACGCGAGTACATCGAAGTTACCTTCCCAGATGGAAATGACATGTTGCTCGGGAAACGCTGCCGCCAGCATTTCGCCGCTCCAGCCAGTGCGTCCCCAGGTATCGAGGATCACGTCCCCCGCTTGCAGCTGGCCGCGTATCAGGTCGAGTAGCGCATAAAAAGCGCGGGTCGATTCATTGAATGGCTGAAATGCGGCATAGCGGTCGGGAATGCGACGGATATGGCGGTGATGCACAAAGGAAATGTAATCGTGCGATGGACTTAATTGCCGGTCCAGCGCGGCCAGTTTTTGCGTCGGGCCGGCATTCTCGGCCGGCGCCGCTTCAGTGAACATCGCAAAACCCTGCACTACCGGCACTTGCACCGCGCATTGGGGGCATTCGAGCCAGCCATGCATGAAATGGTTGTCGTTGTCAGAAGCCCCGTGCGGCTGTAGGCGAATACGACAGGTGGGACAGCCCAGCAGATCCAGTGTTTTTTTCAGCATATTAATTAAAACTTGTTTTGTCGGATCGGCATTGCAGCATTCAATTGGCTGCGCAGGGTTTGATATCGCTTCGTGCGAAAAACGTGATCACAGGTAAATACGTTGACGTACATTACAAAAGCTTACATGCACTACGTTAATATACATTGCCTCAATATAATATATATTTGGCTATATTGTACTTTGGATGAAGAGATAAATTTATACATTGGCCGGCACTGGTGATTTGCTCTTGTAATCGCACAGGTCGGCGATCATGCAATTCCAGCACTGGGGTTTGCGGGCGATGCAGGTGTAGCGGCCGTGCAGAATCAGCCAGTGGTGGGCGTCGTGCAGGAATTCCTTGGGCACGAACTTGAGTAGTTTTTGCTCGACGATATCGACATTCTTGCCTGGCGCGATGCCGGTGCGGTTCGACACGCGGAAGATGTGCGTGTCGACGGCCATGGTCGGTTCGCCGAAGGCCGTGTTCATGACCACGTTGGCCGTCTTGCGGCCCACGCCGGGCAAGGCTTCCAGCGAGGCGCGGTCGCGCGGCACTTCGCCGCCATGCTGCTCGAGCAGGATCTGGCAGGTGGCGATGACGTTCTTCGCCTTGGTGCGGAACAGGCCGATGGTGCGGATGTATTGCGTCAGTTCATCGACGCCCAGCGCCAGGATGCTCGCCGGCGTGTTGGCCACCGGATACAACACCCGCGTGGCCTTGTTGACGGACACGTCGGTTGCCTGTGCCGACAGCAGCACGGCGATCAGCAGTTCGAATGGCGTGGTGTATTCGAGTTCGGTCTTGGGCGAAGGATTGGCAGCGCGGAAGCGCGTGAAAATTTCCAGTCGTTTGGCGGCGTTCATGCGTCTTTTTTCGGTGCTGTTGTGGCGTTAGGGGCTGGCGTGTCGTTCGTGCTGGCGGCTGCGGCAGCCTTGGCGCGCGCGCGCTCCATGGCGGCGGCGATGATGGCGCGCTTGCGTTCTTTTTCGGCGATTTCTTCGGGCGTGACAGTGACTTCCTGCGTCACTTCCTGCAGTTTGGCGACCGCCTTGGCGGCCAGGCGCGCTTCGTTTTCCTCCGCTTCGCGGCGCAAGCGCTGCGTGCGGAAGTCGTGGCGCGCGCGCGCATCGTCGGCCTCGGCCTGGCTCCAGGCGTCCCAGCCGGTGGCCTCGCCGCTGACCGGGTACATGACGATGCAATCGACGGGGCAGGGCGCCACGCACAGGTCGCAGCCCGTGCACAGCTCACTGACCACCGTATGCATCTGCTTGGCCGCGCCAACGATGGCGTCAACCGGGCAAGCCTGGATGCACAGGGTGCAGCCGATGCACAGCGATTCATCGATGTAGGCCAGCGAGCGCGGGCGTTCATAGCCATGCACCGGATTGAGAGGGATGACTTTTTTGCCCAGCAGGCTGGCCAGGCGGACCACGCCATGCGCGCCGCCGGGCGGGCATTGGTTGATCTCGGCGCTGCCTGCGGCGATTGCATCGGCATACGGGCGGCAACCGCTGTATCCGCATTTGGTGCACTGCGTTTGCGGCAGCAAGTCTTCAATCTGGTCGGCAAGTGATGGGGGAGCTGGGTGCGGCACGGTCTTCTTCAATACGCTAAAACGACATTATCAGCCATTCGGGCGATATATATGTAAACACAAGTAAAAAACCTGTTACATGCAGGGGAATACGCCGCCCGCGTTCGCCGCGCAATGATCAGCCAATTATCACCAACTGTTGCGTCTTGCCAAAACGAAATAACCTAATACGAAACCATTCGTTCTTGTTTGTTTGTCCATCCTTTAGTCTGCAGACATTGTCTTGTTGACTATTGAAAAGGATGTTTGTATGCAAGTATTGTCTGATCCCGTGTCTTCCTCCGCACCACGTTTACGGCGGCTGGCGCAGGCGGTGTCAGTGGCCGTGTTGTTGCTGGCACAGCCTGGTATTGCTCTTGCCCAAGTCACTGCCGAGGCCGCTGCCAGCCCGCTCGATGCCGTGATCGTTACCGGCGCCCGTGGTTCGGGCCGCACCGTCGATAACAGCGCCGCGCCCATCGATGTGATCAGCGCGCAGCAACTGGTGGCGACAGGCAAGCTCAACCTGCTCGATGCGCTGGACTCGGCCTTGCCCTCGTTTAATTTGCCGGCCAGGGTACAGCCCGACCTGGGCAGCATCGTGCGCGCCGGCCAGCTGCGCAACCTCGACCCTTCACACACGTTGGTGCTGGTCAACGGCAAGCGCCGGCATACCACGGCCATCGTCAATGAAGACGGTTTTCCCGGTTCGGTGGCCACCGACCTGGCCTTGATCCCGACGGGCGCGATTGCGCGGGTGGAAATCTTGCGCGATGGCGCCTCGGCCATTTACGGCTCCGATGCGATTGCCGGCGTGATCAACATCATCCTGAAATCCGATGACAGTTTCACGGCCAGCACGCAAGCGGGCTCCACCTATGCAGGCGATGGCGCCAACGGCTATGCGCGCGTGGATGGCGGCACGCGTTTGGGCGAGCGGGGCTTTGCCCACTTTGGCGCCGAATACCAGCGCCAGGGTATTGCTGTACGTAATTTCGGCTTGAATCCGGCGTATCTGTCGTATCCCGCCGTGCGCAACAGCGATGGGCAATTAGTGAAGTTGGGACCGAACAACAGCTTGCCGGCCGGCGCCTCGGCGAATCCGGCCGAAGCGAGCCGCAACAGCAACCCGTGGCGCAATACGGGCGTGCCGCAAAGCAGCACCGCCTCGCTCAGCGCCAATCTCGGCTATGACCTGTCGGACGCAGTGCAGCTCTACGGTTTCGGCACCTATGCCCACCGCAATGCCCGCTCGGCGCAGAATTTCCGTCTGCCGAATACCATTTTCAATAACAACCGTGGCTTGCTGTCCGTCTATCCGGACGGTTTTACACCGTATGAAACCACCAGCGAAGACGATTTTTCGCTGACGGGCGGTCTCAAGGGCGAAGTGGCGGGCTGGGCCTGGGATTTCAGCACCACCTATGGCCGCGACGATATCGATGTCGGGGTGGAGAGTTCGGCCAATTACTCGCTGGCCTATCCGGGCGGCCAGACCAGTTTTTATATCGGCAACCAGCGCTATAGCCGCTCGACCAGCAATGTCGACGTGCGCCGTCCGGTGGCCCTGGGTCTGGCCGAGCCTGCCGACCTGAGCATCGGCCTGGAATATTCGCACGAAACGCAGCAGCGCAGCCCTGGCGAACCGGCTTCTTACCAGGGCAGCGGCTCCTCGGCGCTGGCCGGCTATTTGCCGGTCGATGCCTCGGACACGGCGCGCCACAGCTATGCCGCCTATATCGGCCTGGGGGCGAAGATCACGCCGCAATTGCTGGTCGATACCGCCTTGCGCGCAGAAAAATACTCGGACTTTGGCAGCAAGAGCACGGGCCGCCTGTCGGCGCGCTATGACATCGATCCCGCGCTTGCCGTGCGCGGTACGCTCAGCAATGGTTTCCATGCGCCCAGCCTGGTAACGCAATCGTATTCGAATACCTCGGACCATGCGGGCGTGCCGTATACCCTGGCACAACCGAGTTCGGCCGCCGCCAGGGCACTGGGCGCACAGCCGTTAAAACCGGAAAAATCGAGCAATTTTTCAGCTGGCCTGACCTTTAATCCCACCTCGACCCTGCGTTTTGCCGTCGATGCTTACCAGATCAAGGTCAGCGACCGCCTGGGCGTATCGTCCAATATCGGTATCGACCGCAGTTCCGGTCTGGCGCTCGATGGCAGCGGCCGGCCGCTGACGGCGGCGCAGGCGGCTACCATCGAAAACCTGCTGCGTTCGGCGGGCTTGACGGTCGGCAATGGCCTGGTCGCGCATTATTTTACGAATGTGGGCGATACGCGCACGCGCGGCATCGACCTGACGGCGGAAGATGTGCTGCGCCTGGCCGATGGCAAGCTGCGCTGGACGGCGGCCGCCAATTTCAATCATACGAGCCTGGTGAGCAAGGCGGACTTGCCGGCCGTGCTGCAAGGCTTGCCCAATATCGGCACGCTCAGCAAATCGGCCGAATACGACTTGCTGTACCGCGCACCAAGGGACAAGGAAATTGTCACGCTGGCCTATGAAAAGGCGGGCTGGACTTTTAATGTGCGCGAGACGCGCTACGGCAAGCTGAAACGCCTGAATGCGATTACGGGCGGCGACTACCAGCTGAAAGCGGCGTTCGTGACGGACTTGAGCCTGGGCTACGACATCAGCAAGCGCATCAACGTGACCGTGGGTGCCAACAACGTCTTCAACCAGAAGCCGAGCCAGGTGCCGCGTGAAGCGCGCAGCGCCTCGAACCTGGCGCAATACACGGGCGCCTACGACAACTCGGGACCATTGGGCGTGCTGGGCGGCTATTACTACGCCCGCGCCACCGTCCGTTTTTAGGAGTGTTCAAAAAAGTCCATGGCGTCGTTGCATTGCCTCGCCGTACATTCGTACTGCCTTCGGCAACGCGCCTGGCCCTGAACTTTTCCTTGAGCACTCCTTACTACTCACTTGAATAAAGGAAACCACATGTCTGACCATCAAGAACACGACGCCATCGACCTGGAATGGGCCAATCTCTTATCGCCGCAACGCCGCAGCGTGTTGCGCGGCGGCGGCCTGGTGGCGGCCCTGGCTGCGTCCGGCCTGGCGGGCACGGCGCTGGCGCAGGACAGCAAGCCGGCGCGTGTAAAACCGGCGCCCGGCAAGAGCCCGTGGGGCGAACATACGGATACGGCGCCCACGCCGCGCCCCGTCAGCGTGCGCCCCGGCGAAGAAACCTTGCCCACCAAACCGCGCGCGTATACCGATATCGAGAGCTATCACGCACACATTTATTTTGACGAAGACAATTACCAGAAGGCAGCGCTGATACGGAAATGGGCCGCCGAACGTTTTGCGGTCGAACTGGGCGACTGGAATCTGGAGCCACGGGGCCCGCACGTGACGCCGTCGTTTTATTTTGGTTTCACCAATGACTTGCTGCCCGTGATCGTGCCATGGCTGCAATTGAACAGCCTGGGCCTGACCATCCTGATCCATCCGAATACCGATGATCCGCGCGCCGATCACCTGTATTACGCCCTGTGGGTGAACCGTTCGCAACCGGTGAATGGCTATGCGATGAAGAAGCCGGGGCCGGGCGAACCGCGGGTCGAGCAGATCTACGTCAATACGCACCCGACGGTGAAGATCGAAACCTCGCGCGCATAAGATGAGCACAAAAAAACGGCACGCCAGCTAAGCCTGGCGTGCCGTTTTTTATCAGCAATGCTGATCAGGCATGCTTCTGGATGAATTCGCCGATTTTCGGGCAAATGATTTCACGCCAGCGGCGGCCCGAAAAGATGCCGTAGTGGCCGCATTTCGGCGCCACGAAGTCTTGCTGCATGTGCGCCGGAATGCTGCTGCACAGATCATGGGCCGCCTGCGTCTGGCCGGCGCCGGAAATATCGTCCAGCTCGCCTTCGACCGTGAACAGCGCCACGTTGGTGATGTCTTGCGGACGCACCAGCTGGCCGCCCACTTTCCAGGTGCCTTTCGGCAGGCTGAATTCCTGGAACACGGTTTTAATCGTTTCCAGGTAGTACTCGGCCGGCATGTCCAGCACGGCGTTGTACTCATTGTAGAACTGGCGATGGCCTTCCGCAGGCTCGTCGTCGCCCGTCACCAGGTGCATATAGAACTCGCGGTGGCTTTGCGCGTGGCGGCCAGGATTCATGGCGATGAAGCCGGCGTGCTGCAAAAAGCCGGGATAGACCTTGCGGCCAAAGCCCGGGTAATTCGGCGGCACGGCATAGATCACGGTGTTTTCAAACCACGAGAATTTCTTTTCCGTCGCCAGGTTGTTCACTTGCGTGGGCGAGCGGCGTGGATCGATCGGGCCGCCCATCATCGTCATGGTCTTCGGCATGTGCGGATCTTTGGCGGTTGCCATCAGCGAAATGGCGGCCAGCACCGGCACGGTGGGCTGGCAGACAGAGATCACATGCAGGTCGGGCGCCAGCAGGCGGATGAACTCTTGCACATAGTAAATGTAATCGTCCAGGTGGAACGGGCCTTGCGTCAGCGGCACCATGCGCGCATCGGTCCAGTCGGTGATGTAGACATCGTGTTCGGCCAGCAAGCCGCGCACAGTATCGCGCAGCAGGGTCGAGTGGTGACCGGACAGGGGAGCAACCAGCAACACTTTAGGCTGTTGCAAGCCAGCGGCTTCTTTCTTGAAATGGATCAAACGGCAAAACGGCTTGGTCACGACAACGTGTTCGAGGATGTCGACGCTCTCGCCCTTGACGAGCACGGATTTTATGTCAAATTGCGGTTTTTCATAGTCTTTGCCAAGGCGGTACATCAGCTCGTAACCGGCTGCGATGCGTTGCGAAAACGGGGTGTGGGCCAGAGGGGAAACCGGGTTGGTAAATAACTTGGAGGACATGTCTGCCCATTGCATCACCGGAGTGAGGAAGGAGCGTTGCAGTTCGTGCAGTTGGTAAAGCATATAGAGTCCTTGTTTAATTCCAAGCGCCAATATCGGCTCAAATATCATAATCCAATTTTATGACATTTGTAGAGGACAAAATGTGCTTTACCGCGCACAGCGCCACACTTTGCGCGCGAGTGTGCTGATGCGCCACACTTGTGTGAAAAGATCATTAATTGTGTCTTTAAAGCAAAAAAGCAGCGTTTCCGCTGCTTTTTTCATGGTGTTGCACCGATGCGTCTTAGCGTACCAGCATGTCCAACTTGTCCTTGACGTCCTTGTATTGCTCGGCTTCCGGCAAGGCAGGCTTGGTCTTGGTAATCGACGGCCAGTTACGGGCCAGGTCGACGTTAATCTTGATGAAGGCTTGCTGGTCGCCAGGTACGTCTTCTTCCGCGAAAATCGCGTTCACCGGGCACTCTGCCACGCAGACTGCGCAATCAATACATTCGTCCGGATCGATCGCCAGGAAATTGGGGCCTTCCCGGAAACAATCTACCGGGCAGACATCGACGCAGTCGGTGTAACGACAAGCGATGCAGGATTCGGTGACAACGTGGGTCATAACAGTCCTATCAATATTGGGAGGTGCTGTAGCGCCTGAAGGAATCCGGCGGCGCATACTAAAGCAAAGCCTCGTATTTTAAGGCAATTCGCTATTTCTCACAAATCCGGCTTAGATACAATACGCATAAGTAAATTCTTTTTTGGCAGCGCCACGGCTATACAGTGACGCGGCTCAGTTGGCGGCGCGGATTTGCGCCACCAGGTCTTGCCAGCGGGTGTTTTCAGCGCTGCCATCTTCGGCAAAGCTGATCGTGCGGCGTGCGTGGGGGGCGTCGACGGTGATGCGCCAATGCACCAGATCGGCGCCTACGGCGCCTTGGCCGCCCTGGCTGCCATTGAAAAAGCCGCTGCTGGCCAGCGCCGCTTCGAGCGAGTGGCCGGCAGGGTGGGTTTGCGTATCGATTTCATAGTGCTCATGCAGGCCGGCAAAGCCGCCGCTGCTGCTGGCTGAGATTTTCATGGCGCTCCCTGTGATGGATGGGTTTATTCGGGTCTGCAGGCATAGTCGCGGCACCAGGCGGCCAGCGCGGCCCGTTCCGCATCGAGTTCCTGGTCGGATGTGCTGTATTCGGCATGGTTCATGGTGCCGCAGCAGGCGCGCCGGTCTTGCACGGCGTTTGCATCATCGACGATGCCGGGAGCATGGCTTGCCTGCCCGCCGCCCATGTCCACCCCTGCACTGAGCGTGGTACCGAGCACCTCGCGCCGGATAAAACTGTTGCGGATGAAATCGAGATAGCCGGCTTTGCCGTCAGCGCCGGCGATGGCCAGCATATGGTTGGCCACGTCGGCATAGCTGGCGGCCTGGTTGGGGGACGCCAGCAGGGCGCGCAATACCAGGCCGCGCAGGTAGTCGCCGCAGCGGTGCAGCACGGCGGCGTCGTCTTCCACCTGCGGCTGGCGTTCGTAGGAAAAAATGTCGGCCAGGATGTCGTAGATGGCGCCCGTAAAGACTTGCGAAATCGCATGCACCTCCGTGCCCGCTTCGGACAGCTTGATGTCATTGTCGGCGTTGCGCAAGCCATTCGGCCGGCCCAGCGCCAGGCCGAACTGTTCGGCCAGGTCGGCCAGGAAGGTTTTGTCGTGCAAGTCGGACTTGGTCTGGGCGATCACCGCTTCCACCTGGTCCAGCTGCGACAGGGCCAGGAAGATGGCCGTCAGGTCGCCGAACGATTCGTGCAAGCCGCCCGTCTGCGGCGGGTTGTTGCTAAGCAGCCACTGTGGTTTCAATCCGTCGAGCACGGCATGCCCTGTTTCATGCGAGACGATGTCGAGCGAACGGCAAGTGTAGACGCGTTCGGTGGCGCCGCTGGGGATGAAGTCACCGAACTTGAGCGCCTTGTCGCTGCGGCTGTAGTACGCGTTCATGACATTGGGCAAACCGTGCGGATACACGGACAAGGGCGCGGTATTGCTGGCGCTATTCCATTGCCAGGGCAGCGGCGACGGTGTGCCGATGCTGGCCAGTGCGCGCTGGTACATGGTGAGGGTCATGCGCACGATGGCAAAGGTGTGCACGGCGTCGAACTGGTCGGTGTTGGGCGAGACGATGAAGTCGCCGAAGGCATTGGGGCTGACTTGGGCGATGCCCGGTTCGCCAAAGGTGATGCGCGCATCGCGCGGGCCTTGCAGTATCAGCCCCGGCACGAAGGCCTTGCGCGTGCCCAGCTCGCTCACGGACGGGTCTTGCTTCCAGATCAGCATGCGCGAACCCACGGGCACGGCTGCCAGCGGGCGCCCGCTGTCATCGTTCAGGCGCGGCCGACCGGGCTGCAAGGTCAGCTGCGCATGCTTGCGGTGCTGTCGGTAGGGGGCGGACGGGGTGGGGACGTAGCCCACAGGCAAGGAAACGCATTGGGTCAGTACGGCTTCGACCGGCACGATGACTTTCTGGTCCATGGCGACTCTCCACGACAACACGACAAGCGGCAGCTGGAAGTGAAATGATCTGCCCGCACGGCCCTGGCAGGTTTGATGCGGCGCAAGCGGATGTCGGAAGGGCGGCTTTCTGGCTGTTATCATGCTGGCCGTGTCGTACCCGTTTTTAATAAAAGGATAGTTTGATGGCGGATATCAATATAGTTCAGCAGCATCAGCTGACAGCGGAAAAGGCCCGTGCAGCGGCGCAGCAAGTGGCTGACAAGCTGGCCCGGGAGTTTGACCTGGCGTGCGCCTGGGATGGCGATGTGCTGCGCTTCGAGCGCAGTGGCGTCGACGGTGCGCTGACCCTGGGCAAGGAGCAGGCCCAGCTCACAATCAAGCTCGGCTTCATGCTCAGCGCCTTTGCTTCCACGATCGAAGGCAAGATCGCTGAAAAGATGCGCAAGGTGTTTACAGAGCAGGCTTGATGCTGGTCTGGGCGCCTTGTTCGATGCCATTTCTGCATGGACACGACAGGGCGCCGTGCGCTGCTGCTGGCGCTGTTTTTACGGTTGACTGTGCGTTGCCGCACATTACTACCATGTTTCAATTTAGAAAGCCATTGGACTTTGATGGCTTTTTGCGTTATACTTGACGCATATTTACAACAGCTTCAACGCATCATCTTCTGCTTCGCAGTACTTTTCCAGTGACTTTTATTGTCACGGTTAATATTTCTTCGGGTTATAACACCCGCATCCGCTTAATCGTTTTTGACCGATTTTTTTCGGTTAGATACATTTGGTGCCATGTAGTTTTTTGGCGCCAGCGTCGCTAAAAGTCCTGAACCACAGCCTCTTTTAGCACGCACTGGGCACCCCGGCATGGCTTATCCATCTGCCGGTCACACGCGTGTCATCCCTGCTATCTGTCGCTCCCGTGCGCATTGCGCCGTGGCGTAGCCGACGCAGCAGGGTTTGCTGATACCCGCCGCAAGCTCGCATGCTTGCAGGGTGTCATTCCATTCGTCAAATCGAGGGAGAACCACAACGTGGCAAAACAAATCATTATCGACCATGTGTTCAAGGTGTTCGGCGACCAGCCCGATACTGCGCTGGAACTCGTCCACCAGGGCGCCAATAAACAGGACATCCTGGCCCGGACCGGTTGCACCATCGGCGTGTTCGACGCCAGCTTTACGATAGAAGCGGGCGAGATTTTCGTCATCATGGGCCTGTCCGGTTCCGGCAAATCCACCCTGGTGCGCATGCTGAACCGGCTGATCGAACCGACGGCGGGCAAGATCCTGATCGACGGCAACGACATCAATACCTTGCCCGATTCCCAGTTGCGCGCGCTGCGCCGCAAGGACATCAGCATGGTGTTCCAGTCGTTTGCGCTGCTCCCGCAAATTACCGTCCTCGACAATACCGCCTTCGGCATGGAACTGGCTGGCATGCCCAAGGCCGAGCGCCACGCGCTGGCCCAGCAAGCGCTGGAGCAGGTGGGCCTGGCCGGCTACGGCGCCAGTTATCCCGATGAGTTGTCGGGTGGCATGCAGCAGCGTGTGGGCCTGGCCCGCGCGCTGGCCTGCGATCCATCGATCTTGCTGATGGATGAAGCGTTTTCTGCACTCGATCCGATTATCCGTACGGAAATGCAATCGGAACTGCTGCGTCTGCAACAGATCAAGCGCCGCACCATCGTCTTCATTTCGCATGACCTCGATGAAGCGATGCGCATCGGTGATCGTGTCGCCATCATGAAAGATGGCCATGTGGTGCAGGTGGGCACGCCCGAAGAAATCCTGCGCAAGCCGGCCAACGATTACGTGCGCAATTTCGTGCGCGGCGTCGATGCGGCGGCCGTCTTCAAGGCCAGCGATATTGCCCGCAAGAGCCAGGTGGTTGTGTCGGAATCGCCGACCCGCGGCTCGCGCGCCGCGCTGACCATGCTGGAAGACCAGGACCGTGCCTATGCCTATGTGGTGTGCCCGCAGCGCAAATTCCTCGGCGTGGTCTCGGCCGATTCGCTGCGCAATGCGCTCGATGGCCATGTGGGGCCGCTCGGCCTGGAACATGCCTACCTGCCCGAAGTACAGACGATTAATGCCGATGAGCCGGTGGCCGGCCTGTTCGGCCAGGTGGCGCAGCTGCCGTACGCCGTGCCGGTGGTGGCCAATGATGGCAGTTTCCGTGGCGCCATCAGCAAGACAACCTTGCTGAAGTTCCTCGACCGCGATACGCCAGCCATTGCCGAGCCACAATTACAGAAAGGACAAGCATGAATCCAGAGAACGTTAGCACTATCGAACCGGTTGTCGAACAAGCCGCCACTGCCGTCGTCCACGCACCGCAAATCAATCCCTGGGCCATGACGCCGCCACCGGATGGCAGCACCGCCTGGCTCGATGCGGCGACGCCTGCCGTGTCGCCAGAGCATGCTTCGGGTGTGCACCTGTCGCAGATTTTTGATGGCTCGCTGC
The DNA here is from genome assembly GCF_049319705.1 of Janthinobacterium sp. Mn2066. Classification (NCBI taxonomy): domain Bacteria; kingdom Pseudomonadati; phylum Pseudomonadota; class Betaproteobacteria; order Burkholderiales; family Oxalobacteraceae; genus Janthinobacterium; species Janthinobacterium sp. Mn2066. Next base: position 82,144 of record NZ_JBMOUF010000007.1, read on the forward strand.
CGCTGGAAAGCTGGATCAATCAGGGCCTGGGCTGGGTGGTCACCCATTTCCGTCCGTTTTTCCAGGCCGTGCGCGCACCGATCGACAGCACCCTGAATGGCGTGCAGGATGTGCTGATGGCGGTCCCATCGCTGAGCCTGATTGCCATCATCGGCCTGCTGGCCTGGCAATTTACCAGCCGCACCCTGGCCATCGGCACCGTGCTGGCGCTGCTGGTGGTGTCGATGCTGGGCATCTGGCCGGAAGCCATGGTGACCTTGTCGCTGGTGCTGACCTCGCTGGCCTTCTGTCTGGCGATCGGTTTGCCCTTGGGTATTTTTCTTGCCAGCAGCGACCGCGCGCAAAATTTCCTGCGCCCCGTGCTGGACGCCATGCAAACCACGCCTGCTTTCGTGTATCTGGTGCCGGTAGTGATGCTGTTTGGTATCGGTAATGCGCCGGGCGTGATCGTCACCATCATTTTTGCCTTGCCGCCACTGGTGCGTTTGACCAACCTGGGTATCCGCCAGGTGCGTCCCGACCTGATCGAAGCGGCCCGCGCCTATGGCGCCTCGCCGTGGCAATTGCTGAGCCGCGTGCAATTTCCGCTGGCCATGCCATCGATCATGGCCGGTATCAACCAGTCGCTGATGCTCTCCTTGTCGATGGTGGTGATCGCTTCGATGATCGCTGTCGGTGGCCTGGGTCAAATGGTCTTGCGCGGCATTGGCCGCCTGGACATGGGCCTGGCAACGGTGGGTGGCCTGGGTATCGTGCTGCTGGCCATTACGCTGGACCGCCTGACGCAAGCCATGGGCCAGCCGCGCCGTGGCGTGCGCCACTGGTATCAGACGGGGCCTGCCGGTTTTGTGCTGCGCCTGGTGCGCGGCAATGCCGAGCGCCGTGAAGAACAGACTCCGCAGCAAGCGACGCTTGCCAACGCACAATAAGAAAGAGAAAGGATACACATGCAACAAAGCAAACATTTCAAGGAAACGCAAAAATCGCAACGCCGCTTCAAATGGATCTCGGCCCTGGTGATCGCCGCGCTGGCCCTGAGCACCAGCCTGGCCATGGCGCAAACGCCGGCTGACGCCAGCTTGCCCGGCGCCGGCATCAAGGTGCAGCCGCTGCAAAGCTCGATCGCGGAAGAAACTTTCCAGACCATGCTGGTCGACCGTGCGCTGGAAAAGCTCGGTTACGATGTGCAGCCGATCAAGGAAGTGGAATATCCGACCGCGCATATCGCGATCGCCAATGGCGACGCCACTTTCATGGCCGTGCACTGGGACCCGATGCACAAGGATTTTTATAACAATGCGGGCGGCGACGCCAAGCTGTCGCGCACCGGCCAGTACGCTGGCCCGGCCGCGCAAGGTTATCTGATCGACAAGGCCACCTCGGAAAAATACAATATCACCAATATCGACCAGTTGCGCGACCCTAACCTGGCCAAGCTGTTCGACCATGACGGCGACGGCAAGGCCGATCTGACCGGTTGCAACCCTGGCTGGGGCTGCGAAGCGCTGATCGAGCACCATATGGACGCCTATAAATTGCGCGACACGGTCAAGCATGTGCAGGGCAGTTATGCGGCCCTGATCGCCGACACGCTGGGCCGCTACAAGCGTGGCGAACCGATTCTGTATTACACGTGGACGCCGTACTGGGTCAGCGGCGTGCTGGTGCCGGGGCGCGACGTGGTGTGGCTCAAGGTGCCGTTTTCAGCCAATCCGGACCATGTGAATACCCGCCTCGACGATGGCAGCGATTACGGTTTTGCCGTCAATACGGCGCGTATCGTGGCCAATAAGGCGTGGGTAGAGAAAAACCCGGCGGCAGCCAAGCTGTTTGAAGTGATGCAATTGCCGGTGGCCGATATCAATGCGCAAAACGAGCGCATGCGCAGCGGTGAAAACACGCAGCAGGATATCGCGCGGCACACGGATGGCTGGATCAAGTTTCACCAGCAAACGTTTGACGGCTGGATCGCGCAGGCCTTGGCAGCGGCGAAGAAGTAAGCAGTAAAAGCGCAGTTGCATCAGCACAGAGTGGCTACCGGTTCGGTAGCCACTTTTGCGTCTACAAGCTGTTTTGGTGGTTTTTGGTGATCTTTTTGCTGTTTTCAGCCTGTTTTTAGCCGTTTTCAGCCTGGAAAGTGAAAAAACAGTGCTGGCAGGGCTGATGGAGTGCCTACTTTTTTAGTAGCCACGATGGCGGGTTTTTAGCTTTTCTGGTGATTTTTGGTGATTTTTTAGCCGTTTTTGGCCAATTTCAGGTGCAAAATGGGGAAAGGCTTGCCAAATGGGTCCAATTCGGAGCGATTTTCCAGGATAAAGCCCAGATGGAGATAAAAACCATGGCCTAAACCGTTGTGTTCGTTCACATCGACGGCGTTTGCCCCCAAGGAATCGATGGCAAACGTCACCAGGCGGCGTCCGGCGCCATTGCCGCGTTGCTCGGGATGCACGAACAGCATCTCGATTTTGTGCATGTCGACGCATAAAAAGGCGTAAACGTCACCGCTGGCGTCGCGCAATACATGCAGCAACTGTTCGCGCACGACGCGCTCGAGTTCGATGCGCACAAAGGGACTGAGGAAGTCGATATCGGCGGAGCTGAGGAAATCGTGGGTGACGACGACGGCAGAATGCCAGACATCGAACAGCCTTGGCAGGTCGGCGGCGCGGGCGAGGGTGATGGTGTGCTGGTGCATACGGCAAGGTAAAAAACCTGCCCGGGCGGGGCCTGGGCAGGTAAAACTGAGATCAGTCTTTCAAATCTTCGATCAGATCAATGTATTGCTGCTGCGCATCTTCTTTCGAAGTGCCAGCCAGCGCGGCCCACGCATCAAACTTGGCGCGGTTGACGAAATCGGTCATGCCAGGGCGTTCGCCGGTGGCGTCGCCGCTCGACGCTTGCTTGAACAGCGCGTAGATTTTCAGCAAGGTCATATTGTCCGGACGTTCGGACAGGGTCTTGGAATCGAGCTGCGCTTGTTCGAATTGCTCTTGTAAGGTCATGGTATCTCCTGTGGGCTGGATGAATCGCGGTGATGTATCGTCGTGACGTATGGCTGCGCAGGCCCGGCGGAGTGGCCACCGTGCGTGCCGCATGGTTTGACATCATAGTGAAAAAAACGTGCCCTGCATTAGAGGGGATACTCAAAACGACTGTAGCATGAAAAACGCCGCCTGATGGCGGCGTGTAGCGCAGTTGAGGCTAAGACTTAAACGCCCAGCAGTTCGACGTCAAAAATCAGGGTAGCGTTTGGTGGAATCACGCCGCCGGCGCCGCGCGAGCCATAACCCAGTGCCGATGGAATGATCAGCTGGCGGGTGCCGCCCACTTTCATGCCTTGCACGCCTTCGTCCCAGCCCTGGATGACGCGGCCTGCGCCCAGCGGGAATTCGAATGGGTCGTTGCGGTCCTTGCTCGAATCGAATTTCGAACCGGCGCTGCCATCGTCGTTTTGCAGCCAGCCCGTGTAATGCACGACAACATTGTTGCCGGCCTTGGCTTCAGCGCCTTCGCCGATGACGGTGTCGATGTATTGCAGGCCGGAGGCCGTGGTGATGGTGGACATAGTATTCCTTATGGTTCGGATAAAAGCTTCAGATTGTAGTGCAAGCGCCGCCAAAGCGCCAAGACAGGCCCTGGCGCGGTAAAAAACACGGACGACCGTACCGCCCGGCCATGATTCGCACAGCAGGGGAATTTATTCAAAAAAAACAGTGTTTCCACGTAAAATAGCTGTTTTGTAATGAACAGTGACTTCCCATGCTCCGTCGCCTCTGCCGCCTGTCTGTCTTGTGCCTGCTTTGCTTTCTGTCCACGGCGCAAGCCGAAGTGGTAGTCGTGCTCAATTCCCGTGACGCCACGGTGCAGCTACTGGATCAAAAGACGTATGCCTCGCTATCGACCTTTTCGGTTGGCAAGGAACCGCATCACCTGATGGAGACGCCGGACGGCAAGTCGCTGATCGTTGCCAGTGCCGTCGGCAATGAACTGATCTTCCTCGACCCCGTGTCGGGCCAGATCCAGCGCCGCATCCCGAATATCCTCGATCCGTATCAAATCGGTTTTTCGCCGGACCAGAAGTGGTTTATTTCCAATTCCCTGCGCCTGGACCGCGTCGACCTGTATCGTTATGACGGCAGCAACCTGACCCTGGCCAAGCGCATTGCGCTGCCAAAAATGCCCAGCCATATGGCCTTCACGGAAGACAGCAGCATGGCCTTTATTACGCAACAGGGCAGCAACCAGGTCAGCGCCATCGACCTGGCCACGCAAACGGTGAAATGGACCATGCCCGTCGGCCCCGCGCCGGCCGGCATTACGGTGACGCCCGATGGCAAGTACTTGCTGGTGGGTATCATGGGCAGCGATTATGTGGAAGTGATCGATTGGCGCGCGCAAAAAAGCATCAAGCGCATCAAGGCCGGCGCCGGCGCGCATAATTTCCGTGCACTGGGTGACCGGCGCATGACGTTCGTGTCGAACCGGGTGTCGAACACCATCAACATCATCGACCAGACGACCCTGGAAAACGTGGGCACCATCAATGTGCCGGGCGGCCCCGATTGCATGGAAATCACGCCGGACGGCAAGACCATGTGGGTGACTTTGCGCTGGATCAAGAAAGTAGCCGTGATCGATATTCCCAGCCGCAAGGTGATCAAGCTGATTCCCGTGGGCCGCTCGCCGCACGGCGTGTATTTCTCGCGCCATTCGCCGCGCATGTAAGCATGCGCTCGCTTTTCCCTTTCTTGCTGGCGCTGGGCTATCTCAGCATGCCAGCGCAAGCGGCCGCGCCGGTCTGCAAGGGCACGATCTACCTGACCTTCGACACGGGCAGCCAGTCGCAAGCCCAGTTGATCGCCGATGTGCTCAACCAGCATCATATAAAAGCCACGTTTTTCCTGGCCAATGAAAAGACCACGCGCGGCGATTACTCGTTGGACCCCAGCTGGGCAGCGTACTGGAAAGCGCGTGTGGCCGAAGGCCATGCGTTCGGCACGCATACGTTTGACCATGTGTACTGGAAAAAGGATCTGGCCAATGGTCTGATCCAGGTCAAACCCCAGTTCGGCAAGGAGGGCGGCAAGCTGGCATCCATCACGCCAGAGCAGTTTTGTACAGAATTGCGCCGCGTCGACCAGCGTTTCCAGGAATTGACCGGGCATAGTCTCGATCCGTTCTGGCGCGCGCCCGGCGGTTATACTTCGCCGCGCACCCTGGCGGCAGGCAGCGCTTGCGGTTATCGCCACGCAGGCTGGGCGCCGGCCGGGTATTCGGGCGATGAGCTGCCCAGCGACAAGTATCCGAACGCCATGTTGCTGAAAAAAGCCTTGGCCAACTTGCGCAGCGGCGATATTTTTATTGCCCACATGGGCATCTGGTCGCGCAAGGATGCCTGGGCGCCTGCCAACCTCGATGCCTTGATCACGGGTTTGCAAGACAAGGGCTTTTGCTTCGCCACCCTGCGTGAACACCCTGATTACCAGCCAAAGAAAGGCCAGCCATGATCGATAGCGTCGTCAACACCATCGTCGATACCTTTGGCCTGGCGCAAGGCTGGCTATTCCAGAATATCGTCAATCCCCTTGTGTACCACCTGGGTTTTGGCGAATTTACCGAGGAAGCGTTTGAAGGCACGGAGTGGCTGTTGATCGGCATCTGCGAGCTGGTGCTGCTGTTCCTGGTGCTGCGTCCGATGGAAGCCTTGATCCCCGCGCAAAAAATCACCGATCCGCGTGCGCGCTGGAACGATTTTATCTACACGGTACTGCACCGTATCGGCCTGTTTTCCGTACTGATTTTTTTCACGCTCGACCCGCTGATGGATAGCCTGGCCGGCGCCTTGCGTTTCGACAATGTGCGTCCGCTGCACCTGGAAACGCTGCTGCCGGGCATCAGTCCGCTGGTCAGTTTCCTGATTTATTTTGTAGTGCTGGACTTTGTCGATTATTGCTATCACCGCGCTTCCCACCATTTCAGCTGGTGGTGGGGCTTGCACAGCTTGCACCACAGCCAGCAAAACCTGAATCTGTGGAGCGATAACCGCAACCATGTGCTCGACGACTTGCTGCGCGACGTGGTGATGGCCGTGATCGCGCTGGGCATCGGCGTGCCGCCTGGCCAATATATTTTGCTGGTATCGATTTCGCGCATTTTGCAAAGCTTGCAGCACGCCAATGTGAGGATACACTTCGGCCGTATCGGCGAGCGGCTCTTGGTGTCGCCCCGTTTTCACCGCACCCACCATGCGATTGGCATAGGGCATGAATCGAAGGGCAAAGGCAGTATGGGCGGCTGCAACTTTGGCGTTGTCCTGCCAATTTGGGATATGCTGCTGGGCACCGCCAATTTTTCCACCGATTATGCCCGCACGGGGGTGCGCGACCAGCTGGCCCGCATCGACCGCCATGGCATCGGCCGGCCGGGGCGCAACTATGGTCGTGGCTTCTGGCAACAACAATGGCTGGGCCTGCGTCGCATGGTGGAATTTGCAAGAAAAAAAGGACGTTCTTGATGCGCAATGTATTTAATTCCTATGGCCGCGCTTTTCTGTCTCAGCTGCACGGCAAGATGCTGCTGTTGAGCGTGTTGCCATTTTTGCTGTCGCTGGTGCTGTGGGGCGCGTTGCTGTGGGTGGGCTTGCAACCGCTGATCGACAGCTTGCACGCCTTGTTTACGGACCATGATTTTTTCCATGCCAGCGGCCAGATACTGGCCATGGTGGGCCTGGGCATGCTGAAAACCGTAGTCGTGCCCCTGATCGCCATGTTTTTACTGTTGCCGCTGATGATATTGACGGCGCTGATCTTCATGGGCCTGTTCGCCATGCCCGTCATTTCGCGCCATGTCGGCGGCCGGCATTTTCCGCAACTGGAAAAAAAACATGGCGGCAGCCTGCTGGGCAGCGTGGGCACGGCCCTGGCCACGTTCGTGATCTTTATTTTGGCGTGGCTGGTCTTGCTGCCCTTGTACGTCTTTCCGCCGGCAGCCCTGGCGGCGCAGGCAGTGCTGTGGGGCTGGCTCACTTACCGCGTGATGGCGTATGACGCGCTGGCCGATTACGCGACTGCCGAAGAGCGGCAGGCCGTCACGCGCGCGCGGCGCTGGCCGCTGCTGGCGATCGGCATGGTCTCGGGCGCAGCCGGTTCCGTGCCGGGCTTGTTATGGATGGGCGGCGTGATGTCGGTGGTGTTTTTCCCCTTCATCGCCGCGTTCGCGATCTGGCTGTATGTGCTGATCTTTATTTTTACGGGGCTGTGGTTTCAGTATTACTGCCTGGAAGCACTGTCGGCCCTGCGCGGTGTGCGCGGCATGCGGGACGTGGCGCCAGCCGACCTCTGAACTTAATTTACAGAACTTGGTGTACAAAACTTAAGGAAGTTTCATGGCTATCGGACTGATCATCATCGGCGACGAAATCCTGTCGGGCAAGCGGACGGACCAGCATTTCCCGAAAGTGGTGAGCATGCTCAAGGCGCGCGGCTTGCAGCTGAGCTGGGCGGAATACGTGGGTGACGAGCCCGAGCGCATCGTGGCCTTGCTGAAACGCACGTTTGCCAGCGGCGATATCGTGTTTTCCTTTGGCGGCATCGGCGCCACGCCGGACGACCATACGCGCCAGGCAGCGGCCGACGCGCTGGGCTTGCCGCTGGTGCTGCATCCGCAAGGCAAAATCAACATCCAGCAGCGCATCACGGAAATGGGCCAGGAAGCGGGTGTGCCGGCCGACCTGAATTCGCCGGAAAACCTGCATCGCCTGAAGATGGCCGAATTCGTGCAGGGCGCGGACCTGATTCCGAATCCCTACAACAAGATCGCCGGTTTTGCCGTGCGCGAGCATTATTTCGTGCCGGGCTTTCCCGTCATGTCCTGGCCGATGATCGAATGGGTGCTCGATACCCATTACGCGCATTTGTTCAACCAGGTGCCGCACGCGGAACACGCCTTGCTCGTGTATGAAACGGCGGAATCCCTGCTGACGCCGCTGATGGTGCGGCTGGAAGCGCAATATCCGCTGATCAAGGTATTCAGCCTGCCCAGCGTGGGCGACGCCGTCACCCGCCGGCATATCGAACTGGGCGTGAAAGGCGAGCCGCAGCAGGCCGCTGCCGCCTTTGCCGAGATGTGTACCGAGCTCGACAGCATTCGCGCCGAATACGTCAGGATCTGACTTTTCGCCAGCCCCGCGCCGGCAGTTTTCTGCCCGGCGCGCAGCCCGCTTTATGCGTCGCCAGCGCTGCTGGACAAGGCGCGCGCCCCCAGACGTTGTTTTTTTGCGAAAATCTGCACAGAAGCATGATTTTTGTACGCGCTCGACCGTCGTTTTCACGCCGTTGTGGTGGAATGGTGAGCAGGGCTTCTTGAAAGAAAAATCAGCTTTGCCCTGTAGCGATCGTGTCTGTTGCAGCGTGCTTGAGCCTGAAAAATAGTTAATTTGAATTACCGGTCTGGACATTATGTTGAGCAAGTTTAGTTTCCTCCGGCCCCATTCGGCCGCCGCACCTTGCACCGCCCCCGCCGCTGCTATTGCCGAGGGCATAGCGGACGCCGTCCACACCCCACTTTTCCCGTGCATCCCATGAAAGACACTGGCGTACACCTGGCCCATGCCCAAGCACGGCCGACTCCTGAACCTGAGCCCGATGCGCCGCCGCCTGCCGCTCCGCCAAAGCGGCGCCGCTCGAGGATCTGGCCGATCTTCCTGATCCTGCTGCTGGCGCTGATCGGCGCCCTGGTCTGGTTCGTGCTGCGCGAAGTGCGCACCTCGGCCCTGCAGGCGGAGTTTTTCAATCGCCTCAGCCGTCAACTGACGTACCAGGTTGAAGCGGGCCCCGCGCCTGCCGGCGCCGTGCGCTATCCGCAGCATGGCCCCTACGATGAGCGCCTCGGTTACGCCAGCCTGCCCGACTATATCGGCAAGCTCAATGCGCGCGATTACGCCGTGACGGCGCAGGCGCGCATGTCGCCGAAGATGGTGCAACTGGCCGATATGGGCGTTTTTGCCACCTACCACGAGAAAAACCGCGCTGGCCTGACCATCCTCGATTGCCGCGCCCAGCCGCTGTTTGCCGCCAGCTATCCGGAGCGCATGTTCAATGGTTTTGACGAAGCGCCACCGGCTCTGGTGCAAAGCCTGCTGTTCATTGAAAACCGCGAATTGCTCGATCCGGGCACGCCGCAACGCAATCCCGCCGTCGAATGGGACCGCCTGAGCAAGGCTATCCTCGACAAGGCGCTGAACCTGTTCGGCGGCCATCGCGGTGGCGGCGGCAGTACCCTGGCCACGCAGATCGAGAAATACCGCCATTCCGAAGATGGCCGCACCAGCTCGATGAAGGACAAGCTGTTCCAGATGATGTCGGCCAGCCTGCGCTCTTACCAGGATGGCGAGAATACGGTGGCGGCGCGGCGCAAGATCGTCGTCAACTACCTCAATACGGTGCCGCTGTCGGCAAAAAGCGGTTTTGGTGAAGTCAACGGCATTGGCGACGGCATGTGGGTCTGGTATGGCCGCCCGTTCGAGGAAGTCAAAACTTTGCTTAACGGCAAGCTGGATCAGCCGGGTAGTGCGCTCGCTTACAAGGAAGCGCTGAGCTTGCTGATCGCCCAGCGCCGTCCGTCGCATTACCTGGTGGCCGGTGGCGCCGACCTGGAAGCGCTGACGAATAGCCATTTGCGCCTGCTGGCGCAAGCGGGCGTGATTACGCCGCAATTGCGTGACGCCGCCATCGCCCAGCCGCTGCATCCGTCGATGGCGAGCGGCGTGCAGTCCGAAGCGGCTACCTCGTTCGTCACGCGCAAGGCCTCGAACGCCGTGCGCAATCACCTGGCCAGCATGCTGGGCGATCCGCGTTTGTATAACCTGGACCGCCTGGACTTGAACGTGGTCAGCACGCTTGATGCGCAGGCGCAAAATGCCGTCACCAAGGTGCTGCGCGAATTGCGCGACCCGGAAGTGGCGAAAGCGGCCGGCCTGACGGGCAAGGGCATGCTGGGCAATGGCGATCCGGCCAATGTGGTCTACAGTTTTACCCTGCTACAAAAAGGCGACAAGGCCAATTTGCTGCGCGTGCAGACCGATAACTACGACCAGCCGCTCGACATCAACGAAGGCGCCAAGCTGGACCTCGGTTCCACCGCCAAGCTGCGCACCCTGGTCACGTACCTGGACATCATGGACCAGTTGCAGCAGCGCTACAGCGGCATGAGCGCGGCCGAGCTGAACAAGGTGGCCGTCGATCCGAAAGACTTGCTGTCGCAATGGGCGATTGCCTACTTCAAACCCTTGCCGCTGGGCGAGGCGCGCAACTTGCCGGCCATGCTGGCGGCCGCCATGGAGCGCAAGTATTCGGGCAGCCCCAACGAAGGCTTTTTCACGGGCGGCGGCTTGCACCATTTCGGCAATTTCTCCAAGCTCGACGACAGCCGTATCCTGACGGTGCAGCAAGCCTTGCGCCAGTCGACCAACCTGGTGTTCGTGCGCCTGATGCGCGACGTGGCCCGCTATTACATGTTTTCGCGCCCCGATTCCTCGGCCTCCTTGCTGGCGGACGCGGATGATCCGCGCCGCGCCCAGTACCTGAGCCGTTTTGCCGACAAGGAAGGGCGCGAATTCCTGCACCGCTTCTATCAGAAATACCGTGGCAAGAGTGTCGATGAGCAAGAGAAAGTCTTGCTTGCCAGCATACGTCCGACGCCGGTGCGGCTGGCCAATATTTACCGCACGATCAATCCACAAGGCACGCTGGAAGAGTTTGGCGATTTCCTCAGTGCCAACCTGCCATCGCAAAACGAAGTGCCGCCCGAGCGGGTGGCCAAGATGTACCAGCAATATGCGATGGAAAACTGGTCGCTGGCCGACCGCGGCTACCTGGCCAATGTGCATCCGCTGGAACTGTGGATGGTGGCGTATTTGCGCCGGCACGAAGGGTCCACCCTGGCGCAGATGGTGGCGGCCAGCGAGAAGGAACGCCAGCAAGTCTACAAATGGCTGTTCAATACGCACCGCAAGCATGCGCAGGACCGGCGCATCGCCAATTTGCTGGAAGTCGAAGGTTTCCTGGAAATCCACCGCCAGTGGAAAAAGATGGGGTATCCATTCGATTCGCTGGTGCCATCGTACGCGACCACCCTGGGCGCCTCGGCCGACCGGCCGGCTGCATTGGCCGAGTTGATGGGCATCATCATCAACGATGGCGTGCGCAAACCGAGCGTGCGCATCGATTCCATGCATTTCGCCGCCGATACGCCGTACGACACCCTGGTCAAGCGCGACGCCAAGGCAAAAGCAGAGCAAGTGCTGTCGCCCGACGTGGCGCGCGCCGTGGCCAAGGCGATCCGCGAAGTGGTGTCGGACGGCACGGCCAAGCGGGCGAAAACTGCCTTTATCGGCGCCGATGGCCAGCCGATCCCGATGGGCGGCAAGACGGGTACCGGTGACCAGCGTTTCGACGTGTATGGCGCGGGCGGCCGGCTGATCGAATCGCGCTATGTAAATCGTTCGGCGACGTTTGTATTTAATATCGGCGAGCGGTTTTATGGCAGCATGACGGCGTATGTGCGGGGACCGGAATCGAAGAACTACGATTTCACCAGCGCCTTGCCGGTGCAATTGCTGGTCTCGCTGGCGCCCAGCCTGATGCCGCTGATCGAGCCGCCGGCCCAGAAGGACGGCGTGCTCAGGCAGTGTGGCAATTGATTAACCTGCAAACGCGGCTGTCCTGTCGGCCAGTCGCGCGCCGTAGGCGGCAACTGCCGGATAGTCGGGGCGCTGCATCGGTGCGTGCAGCCAGCGCTTGACGGACAGGCCCAGCACGACGTCGGCCAGCGTGAAATGCTCGCCGCACACATGGGCCCCCGTTTTCTGCAACTGCTGTTCCAGGACCCCCATCATCTTGTTCCAGCCGGCGATGCCGGCCGCCAGTTGTGCGGGATCCTGGTGCGCCGGGCTGCTGCGTACCAGCGACATGAAGGCGTAGCGCCAGCTGTTGTTCAGGTCGCCCATTTGCCAATCCATCCATTTTTCCACCTCTGCGCGGGCGCGGGGATTGCTGGGTAGCAAGTCGTCGCGGCCGGTTTTGGCGCACAGATAGCGGCAGATGGTGTTCGACTCCCACAGCACCAGATCCTCATCGATCAGCACGGGCACCATGGCGTTGGGATTGAGGCGCAGGAAAGCCGGGTCGTCGGTGGTCCGAAAGCCCGCGCCCCAGTCTTCGCGCTCGAATGGCAGATCGAGTTCGTCGCAGGTCAGGATCACTTTATGGACATTGATCGAGGCGGCTTTTCCAAGAATTTTCAGCATGGGTGGCTCCGTAACAGGTGGTTTTTTATGCCACTGTAGCGCAAGCAGGGACGCCGTGCATGCGAAAGTGCCTTGCATAGTTGAGTTTTTCTTGGCATCGTAGCCGCCATGAAACCTATGCGCGACCAGATGTCCAAAATCTTTTCATTCAGCCGTTTTTCCATCCGCGATTTCCTCGCCACGGCTGGCCCCACCCTGCTGCTGATCGCTGCCGTGTGCGCGCTGGCGTATTGGCTGGTCGATCCGGCACCGCCGCGCCAGGTGACCTTGTCGACGGGACAGGAAAACAGCGCCTATGAGGAGTTCGGCAAGAAATATGCAGCCGCGCTGGCGAAACACGGCATCAAGGTCACGCTGAAGCCATCGCTGGGTTCGCAGGAAAACCTGCAGCGCTTGAATAGCGGCACGACGGACATCGCCTTCGTGCAAAGCGGCTCGACTGAACACGCCGAGGCGGAACGGCATGGCCTGATTTCGCTGGGCAGCCTGTTTACGGAACCCGTATGGCTGTTCATGCGCGAAGACAAGGCCGTCACGGAACTGACGCAATTGAAGGGCTTGAAGATCAACCTGGGGCCGGAAGGCACGGGCGTGCCCAGCCTGTTTCGCCAGTTGCTGTCGGTCAATGGTGTCGAAGCCAATGAACTGACCGTCAGCGCCTTGCAAAACACGCCGGCCACGGTCGAGCTGCTGGAAGGGCGTATCGATGGCCTGGTATTCAGTTCGGCGCCGGAAGCGCCGCTGATCCAGATGCTGCTGCAAACGCCGGGCATCAAGCTGTTTGATTTTTCGCAAGCCGAAGCGTACACGCGGCGCTTGCCTTTCCTGACCCATGTGGTGCTGCCGCGTGGCATCGTCGACCTGGGGCGCGACTTGCCGCCGCAGGATTATCAGTTGATTGCGCCGACGGCGACCCTGGTGGCGCGCGAAGATTTGCATCCGGCCCTGGTCGACCTGTTCGTGCAGGCGGCGGCCAGCATCCATGGCGGCACGGGCTGGTTCCAGCAGCAGGGGCAATTTCCCTCGGCCCGCTACACGGAAATTCCCGTGGCGCCGGAAGCCTTGAAATTCTACAAGGATGGCGCCCCGGTGCTGCAGCGCTACATGAGCTTTTGGCTGGCCAATTTCTTTGACCGCATGTGGGTGCTGGTGGTGGCGTTGGGCGCCTTGATCCTGCCGCTGTCCCGCGTGGTGCCGCCGCTGTATGTGTGGCGTATCCGTTCGCGCGTGTACCGCTGGTATGGCCAACTGCGCACGGTGGAGCAGGCGCTGGAAGATGTGCCGGAAAACAAGCGCGCACAAGTGTATGCGGAGCAATTGAAGCGGCTGGACCAGATCGAGGACATGGTCAACCAGATTTCGATTCCCCTGTCCTTTGCCGATGGCTTGTATGGCTTGCGCAGCCACATCAATTTCGTGCGCAAGCGTATTTTGACCTTGATGGGCGAATCGCCTGTGAGCGAGCTGGACGCCCTGGCCTGATTTTCACACCAGGGTAATCGACAGCTTGCGTCCTACCAGCGCGGCGGCCCGTTCCAGCGTGGACAGGGTCACGTCGCTGTGGGGATCGAGCAGGCGGTCGAGCTGGGAGCGGCTCGTTTGCAGCATGGCGGCCATGCGTGTCTTTGACAGCGATTGCGCTGCCATGGCCTGTGTCAGTTGCCAGGCGATCATTTCCTTGACGGCCTGGGTTTGGGTTTGCTCGAAGATGCCTTCTTCTTTCAGGAAGTCGTCGAGACTGCTGCCGATATGGGCGCTGATGCAGTTGTTCGTGGTTTCCATCACAGTTCCTTTAAACGTTGCCGGGCCAGTGCCAGATCGTCGTCTGGGGTAGTGCGGGTTTTCTTGATAAAGCCGTGTAGCGCCACCAGGCAAGCGCCATGCTGGCAAATCAGCACACGGGCAATGCGCTTGCCGGGCAGGTTGCTGCGTATTTCCAGCAAACCCTGCCCCATGTGGCGGCATAGCGGCATGCCCACGGGCCAGCGCCATTGTGCGTGCATCAAATCCTGGCCGATGACGTGGCGTTCTTCGATAGATAGCGACCTGAGCCAGTCCCACACGGGTTCGCCGCCATTGCCGTTGGCGTAAAACAGCAGGTTAATTTGCCGTAAGTTCTGCCGTAAGTCGAAAGCATCCATGGCGCACCTCTACGGTGTACTATATAAGGTACTTGCTCGCAAGGAGAATCTGCACCGCTAATGAAAAAAGCGGCCATGGATTGTTGTAAACGATGTTGGGCGGGCGTGTGGTCCGCCAGATCAAATACTGTGCAGTTAAATGTCAGCTCAGGCACCCAGCCATGGCAAGCCGGCCTTGCACCAGCCGCCCACTTGCTTGCGGTGGCCATCGGCATCCTTGTCACCCTCAAAACCTTCGAGGATGTCGTAGCAATTGGCGTAGCCGTTTTCTGTTGCCAGCTTGGCGGCGTGGCGCGAGCGCACGCCGGAGCGGCACAGGAACAGCAGTACCTCATCCTTGCCAGTCTGGCTGGCCAGCTGTGCCAGGAAGTCGGGATTGGGCACGCCACCCGGATAAGTGGCCCATTGCACTGCGGCATGCTGGGTATCGGCCAGGTCGGCCCGTCCCACCCAGTCGCGCTCGGCATTGGTGCGCACGTCGACCAGCTTGACGCTGGCGTCCAGTTGCAGCAATGCATACGCTTCCTCGGGCGTGACGGCGCCCGCGTAAGGCGTCCCTTCGTTGGCACGGCTGCGGGCAGTGTGCAGGATATCGGCGGCGGTAGTCATGGCGTCCTCGATGAAAGTGGAATGGTGTGAACGATTATAGTGCGCCGCCGATGGCATGCAACGGTGAAAAGTGTACGCACCAGAATGGCGCATAACGGAGATTTTCCAATGAAATGCACGATAATGGTGCGTTATTTGGTTTTCGCACTTGCATAGTGCATTTTCGATGTTACGCAGAGGCGACGCAAAAAAATCGCAGGAGGAACAATTCCACTGTGATTTCAGGACTTTGCTGCTGCCGGCCGGGGCCCTTCAGAAGCTGGCATGGAATCTGCTATGATCCTTGTTGAGTTTTGGTGGCACGCAATGTTTGCTTCGCTTCATCAGCCCAGACGCACTTGGTCGGCTCACCCCACATTCATTTAGGAGATACGCATGGCAATGACAGCCGCAGAAGTCTTGAAGATGGTAGAAGAAAACGAAGTCAAATTCGTTGATTTCCGCTTTGCCGACACCCGTGGTAAAGAGCAGCACGTGACGGTTCCCGTGTCGCACTTCGATATGGACAAATTCGAATCGGGCCATGCCTTCGACGGTTCCTCGATCGCTGGCTGGAAGGGTATTGAAGCATCCGACATGATTTTGCTGCCGGATCCAAACACCGCCAATATCGACCCATTCATGGAAGAAACGACGCTGTTCATGCAGTGCGACGTGATTGAGCCGTCGGATGGCAAGGGCTACGACCGCGACCCGCGCTCGATCGCGAAACGCGCCGAAGCCTACCTGAAATCGTCGGGCATGGGCGACACCGCCTACTTCGGCCCTGAGCCAGAATTCTTTATCTTCGACAACGTACGCTGGAAAATCGACATGTCGGGCTGCTTCGTCAAGATCGGTTCGGACGAAGGTTCCTGGTCGACCGGCAAGGACATCGAAGGCGGCAACAGCGGCCACCGTCCGACCGTCAAGGGCGGCTACTTCCCGGTGCCACCAGTGGACAGCTTCCAGGACATGCGTTCGGAAATGTGCCTGATCCTGGAATCGCTGGGCATTCCAGTCGAAGTGCACCACCATGAAGTCGCTGGCGCCGGCCAGAATGAAATCGGCACCAAGTTCTCGACCCTGGTCGAGCGCGCCGACTGGACGCAAAACCTGAAATACGTGGTCTGGAACGTGGCGCACAGCTATGGCAAGACCGCTACCTTCATGCCGAAACCTATCGTTGGCGACAACGGTTCGGGCATGCACGTGCATCAATCCGTATGGAAAGATGGCAAAAACCTGTTCGCTGGCGACGGCTATGCCGGCCTGTCCGATTTCGCCCTGTACTACATCGGCGGCATCATCAAGCACGCCAAGGCACTGAACGCCATCACCAACCCAGGCACCAACTCGTACAAGCGTCTGGTACCCGGCTACGAAGCCCCGGTGAAACTGGCTTACTCGGCGAAAAACCGTTCCGCTTCGATCCGTATTCCGCACGTTGCCAATCCAAAAGGCCGCCGCGTGGAAGCACGTTTCCCGGATCCACTGGCCAACCCATACCTGTGCTTCGCAGCACTGCTGATGGCCGGTCTGGATGGCGTTGCCAACAAGATCCATCCAGGCGAAGCCGCTTCGAAAGATCTGTACCATCTGCCGCCTGAGGAAGATGCACTGATCCCTACCGTCTGCGCCTCGCTGGAAGAAGCCCTTGATGCGCTGGACAAGGACCGCGAGTTCCTGACCCGTGGCGGCGTATTCAGCGATTCCATGATCGATGCTTACCTGGAACTGAAAATGCAGGACGTGCAGCGCATGCGCATGACCACGCATCCAGCCGAGTTCGACATGTACTACTCGCTGTAATGGCGCCTTGCCGGCAAGATACCGGTATTGCATAAAGAAACGCGGGTGAGGCGATGGGTCTTGCCCGCGTTTTTTTTGATCGGCGCGTCGGTGCGATGTTGTATAGTCGGCTCAGGATCGATGAACCGGGCAATAAGAGCTGACAGGAGTAAAGATTGACGAAGCAACGCAGAATGGCGTTGGCAGCAGGTTTGCTGTGCATGACCTTGCAAGCCCAGGCGCAGATTTTCATGTGCACCGATGCACAAGGCCACAAGGAATTGACGGACGTGCGGCGCAACCCTGCGTGCAAGCTGCTCGATTTGCCCGGCGCGATTACCGAACCGCCACGCAAGACAGGGCCGCTGGCCGGTTCGGCCAAGCCTGCTGCGCAAGCGGCTGGCAGCGTGGCGCCCGCGCCCGGCGCGTTTCCCCGCGTCGATGGCGCCGAACAGCGCGCGCGCGACCTGGACCGGCGCCAGATCCTGCAGGATGAATTGCGCAGTGAAGAGCAAAAACTGGCGGCGCAGCGCCAGGAATTGAATGAAGGCCAGCCCGAACGCCAGGGCAATGAGCGCAACTACGCCAGGTATCAGGAACGGGTGGCGCAGTTGAAAGACAATATCAACCGGACGCAGCAGAACGTCGAAGCGCTGAAACGCGAGATCGCCAATATCCGATGACGACAGAACCTCTCCCCAGCCGTCCCGCGCACCTGGCCGGCCTCGATTTGCTGGCGTCGGCCGTAATCGTGCTCGACGCCGATGGCCGCATCAGCTACGCCAACGCGGCGGCGGAAAACCTGCTGGAAAGCTCCTTGAAAGCGCTGTCGCGGCAAAAGCTGACGGCGCTGTTCCTCAATCCGGACGAATTGACCGGCATCTGCGCGCAGGCGCTCGAACATAAATTTTCCGACTTGCGCCAGGACCTGAACCTGGAGCGCCTGGGCCGCGAACCGTTGCGCGTGCACAGCATCATCAGCGCGCTCGACGGCCCATCCGACAATATCCTGATTGAATTGCGCGAAAACGTGCAGCAACTCAAACTCGATCGCGAGGAGCGCATCCTCGACCAGAGCCAGGTCAACAAGGAGCTGATCCGCAACCTGGCGCATGAAATCAAGAATCCGCTGGGCGGCATCCGCGGCGCGGCGCAGCTGCTGGAACTGGAATTGCCGGCGCTGCACCTGAGCGAGTTGCGTGAATACACCCAGGTCATCATCAAGGAAGCGGACCGCCTGCAAACCCTGGTCGACCGCCTGCTGGCGCCGCACCGCCGGCCGCACATCGTCGGCGACGTGAATATCCACGAAGTGTGCGAGCGCGTGCGCAGCCTGATCCTGGCCGAGTTTCCCAGCGGCCTGACCATCTTGCGCGATTACGACGCCTCGATTCCGGAGTTTCGTGGCGACAAGGAACAATTGATACAGACCGTGCTCAACATTGCCCATAACGCGGCGCAAGCCTTGTCCGAACGCATCGACGCGGGCGATGCGGAGCTGATTTTCAAGACCCGGGTGGCGCGCCAGGTGACCTTGGCCAAGGTCCGCTACAACCTGGCATTAGACTTGCATATCATTGACAATGGACCGGGCATCGCGCCCCAGATCCGTGACCGCATTTTCTACCCGCTGGTGTCGGGACGGGAAGGCGGCAGCGGCCTGGGGCTGACTTTGGCGCAAACCTTCGTGCAACAGCACCTGGGCGTGATCGAGTGCGAAAGCCGGCCTGGATACACCGATTTCAGGATCGTTTTACCTTTGCCATAAGCGAGGGAGTATCCCACCCATGAAATCCATTGCGGGACGCACACACTAATGAAGCCAATCTGGATAGTCGACGACGACGAATCAATCCGCTGGGTACTGGAAAAAGCCCTGGCGCGGGAAAACCTCGCCACCAAGAGTTTTGCCAATGCGCGCGACGCCATCACGGCGCTGGAGTTTGACACGCCGCAAGTGCTGGTGTCCGATATCCGCATGCCGGGCGCGTCCGGGCTGGAATTGTTACAGACGGTCAAGGCACGCTTTCCGGGCTTGCCGGTGATCATCATCACGGCCTTTTCCGACCTCGATTCGGCCGTCGCGGCCTTCCAGGGCGGCGCGTTTGAATACCTGGCCAAGCCTTTTGACATCGACAAGGCGGTGGAACTGATACGCCGCGCGCTCGATGAAAGCCTGCGCGAGACCAGCGTCGAGTCCAGTCCGTCGGAAACGCCGGAAATCCTGGGCCAGGCGCCCGCCATGCAGGAAGTGTTTCGCGCCATCGGCCGCTTGTCGCAATCGAATGTGACGGTGCTGATCACGGGCGAATCGGGTTCCGGCAAGGAATTGGTGGCGCGCGCGCTGCACAAGCACAGTCCCCGCGCCGCACAACCGTTTATTGCCCTCAACACGGCGGCGATTCCGAAGGATTTGCTGGAATCGGAACTGTTCGGCCACGAACGGGGCGCTTTTACGGGCGCGCAAACCACCCGCCGGGGCCGCTTCGAACAGGCTGAAAACGGCACTTTGTTTTTGGATGAAATCGGCGACATGCCGTTTGACTTGCAGACGCGGCTGTTGCGCGTGCTGTCCGATGGGCATTTTTACCGCGTGGGCGGACATCAGCCCATGAAGGCCAATGTGCGCGTGATTACGGCCACCCATCAAAACCTGGAACAGCGCGTGCGTGACGGCCTGTTCCGCGAAGACTTGTATCACCGCCTCAACGTGATCCGTCTGCGCCTGCCCAGTTTGAGGGAGCGGCGCGAAGATATCCCCATTTTGGTGCGTCATTTCCTGGTGCAGAGCGCGCGCCAGCTGGGCGTGGAAGCGAAGCGCATGAGCGAGTCCACCATGCAATTTCTCAGCGGTCTGGATTTGCCGGGCAATGTGCGCCAGCTGGAAAACCTGTGCAACTGGATCACCGTGATGGCGCCGGGCCAGACGGTGGAAATCAAGGACTTGCCGCTGGAATTGACGCAAGGCAAGGGCGACGGTGCGGCGCCGGCCATCACGGGCGAGCCGGCCACAGCGCCTGGGCCGGGACACACCCAGGGCGGCCAGGTGTTCGATGCCGCGACGCCGGCCAACGGCGCGCCGCCCGGCTGGATCGGTTTGCTGGAATTGCAGGCGGCCGGCATGCTGGGGGCAGGGCAGCAGGAAGTCATGGCCGTGCTGGGGCGCCAGTTCGAATCGGCGCTGATCAAGACGGCGCTCAAGCATACGCATGGACGCAAGAACGACGCCGCCGTGCGCCTGGGCATCGGCCGCAACACCATCACCCGCAAGATCTCGGAACTGGGCATCGACGGCGCCAAGGACGATTGATGCCGTATGCGGACGGGGCGCCCGCGCCGTCCGTTTCTCTGCCGATGGCACGCTACAAGGCACAACAATTTCCCACGATAAGGTAAGCTGGCGCTTGCCGGACTGTTTCGTCCGGCGTGCCCTTACTCATGAATTGTGAAACTGTATGCTGATTAACTGTGTAGCCTACCAGGATGGCAAAAAACTGGCGGATTTGCCGATTGCGGACATCAGCGATTACGTGGAACGGCCCGACTGCTTCGTCTGGGTCGCCCTGCGCGACGCCACGCCCGATGAACTGGGCGAGATGCGCCACGAATTCAACCTGCACGAACTGGCCGTGGAAGATGCGCAGCGGGGCCACCAGCGTCCCAAGATCGAGGAATATGGCGATTCGCTGTTTGCGGTGGTCAAAACCGTGGAAATGGTCGATGACGAACTGGTGCTGGGCGAAGTCGATATTTTTGTCGGCGCCAATTACGTGCTGTCCGTGCGCAGCAATAGCTCGCAAGGTTTCCTGGGCGTCCGCGCGCGCGCCGAGCGCGAACCGCATTTGTTGCGCCAGGGCTCGGCTTTTGTACTGTATGCGTTGATGGACGCCGTCGTCGACCGTTATTTTCCCGTGCTCGACGCGCTCGAATCGGAACTGGAATTGATCGAAGACCGCATCTTCGACCGTGGCAGCGAGCGCGACAATATCGAGCGGCTGTATCAATTGAAGCGCAAGGTGATGGTCTTGCGCCATGTGGTGTCGCCCCTGATGGAAGCGGTGGGCAAGTTGCATGGCGGCCGGGTGCCGCCGCTGTGCCACGATACCCAGGAGTATTTCCGTGATGTCCACGACCACCTGGCCCGCATCAATGGCACGCTCGACACCATCCGCGACACCATCAGCACGGCGATCCAGGTCAATTTGTCGATGGTGGCCATCGATGAAAGCGAAGTCAACAAGCAATTGGCAGCCTGGGCGGCTATTTTTGCCGTATTTACCGCCTTTGCCGGCGTCTGGGGCATGAACTTCAAGGTGATGCCGGAACTGGACTGGAAATATGGTTATCCGGTGGCGGTAGCCGTCATGTCCTGCGTTTGTGGTTATATGTACACCAAGTTCAAACGTGCTGGCTGGCTATAAAAATTTCACATGAATCTGTATTATTAAGCAATATCCGGGGGTACAATCGCGGCAGGCTCGCTATCGTGGGCCATTGATGAGGATCGCCGCGCCGGCAGTGTTGCTTGCGCTCGCCATGTTGCGCAGGAGCATTCATGAGTATTCCGCTATTCGATGTGAATTCGCAAGAGCCCCTGTTCGACCCCGAACAGCGGCGCACCTTGGCGGAAGCGGCCCTGCGTTCCATCACGGCATCGACGGCGCGTGCGCGTGGTGATGATTTCCTGCACATACTCGTCAGGGAACTGGCCGAGGCGCTCGATGTGCACTATGTGCTCGCCGGACGCCTGGTGCGGCTGGACGATGGCAGCGATGGCGTGCGCACCCTGGCCCTGTGGGGCGGCGGCGCGTACCAGCCGAATCTGGAATACAGCTTGCGGCACACGCCTTGCGAGGATGTGACCCAGCAGAGCATGTGTTTTCACGGCAGCGATATCCAGCTGCGTTTTCCCCTCGATACGATGCTGGTCGACATGCGCGCGCAAAGTTATGTCGGCATGCCGCTGGTCGATACCGACGGCAAGATACTGGGCATCCTTTCGGCCATCGATACGCGCCCCATCGATGAAAACAAGCGTTTGCTGGCGCTGTTGCTGCTGTCGATCTTTTCGGCGCGCGGCGCGGCGGAACTGCAGCACCAGGAGCAGACCCGGCAACTGGAAGACATCGTACGCCAGCGGACGGAGTCCTTGCTGGCGGCGCAGGCCAACCTGATCGAGCAGGAACAGATGGCCGCGCTCGGCTCCCTGGTGGCTGGCGTATCGCATGAAGTCAATACGCCGGTCGGGGTGGCGCTGACGGCGGCCTCGAGCATGGGCAGCTATGCCGACCAGATGGTGCAGCTGCTGGGGGGCGCCAAGGTCAGCCGCGCCGAACTGATCGATCTTGCCGAAGCCCTCAAGGGCGCGGCTGCATTGGTCGAGCGCAACCTGGCGCGGGCCGCCGAACTGATCGGCAACTTCAAGCAGCTGGCGGTGGACCAGGTCAGCGAATACGTGGCCGACCTGGCGCTGCATGAATATGTGCACGGCCTGGTATCGGCGCATAGTCCGGAACTGCGCAAGGCGGCCTTGCGCGTGCAGCTCGAGATCGCCCCTGATTGCCGCGTGCGCCTGGCGGCCGGCAAGCTGTCGCAAATCCTGTCGAACCTGCTGATGAACAGCGCCCGCCACGCTTATCCGCATGGCGGGCCGGGACAGATCACGATACGCGCGCAAATCGAGGTGGAAGAAAGTGATGCCCGGCAATGGCTGTCGCTGGAATTCGCCGACGACGGCATCGGCCTGGCGCCTGCCGTGCGCGAGCACATGTTCGAACCCTTCTTCACCACCAAGCGGGGCCAGGGCGGCTCCGGCCTGGGCATGCATATCGTTTACACGATCGTGCAGCAGCTGGGCGGCCAGATACGCGCCACCGACGGCGCACCTGGTTGTCATATTCACATCAGGCTGCCGCTATCCTGAAGCCCGTGAGGTGCGGCTGGCGCCGTATTCCGGCTTCTGCAGACAATCACTGCCTCGCCCCAAAAACGGCGCTTCACTGGCACGTATCGTCGGGCCAGTCATATCCGAGCATCGTCCTATCTTAAGCCATCAAGGCATTATTTTCTGTACATCCACAGACTTATTTGCAAAAAATACCCAGCTGTTGTTTCTATGTATGATTTGGCAATTCAATTATTGACACTCAATATGTCATCATGTTTTGATGAAATTTCTCGGGCGATGACTGAGTATTGGTATGCAGCGTTTTGACCGCAAGGCCAAGCGTGACAACGATGCCCCTGGCGATCCGGCATAACTCTACATGGTCCGATAAAGGTATTTACATGTGACATGTTTTGACCATCATCCATCAGATGACGGTTTTCTTAATTTGCTTTATTCCCAAGGATAGAACAATGTTGACAGAAACCGTATTATCGCGCTCCTTACGCCTGATGTTTTCAGGCGTAGCCTTGGGCCTGCTGGCCCAACCCGTCCTGGCGCAAGAAGCCACACCAGCCGCTCCTGCTGTCCAGCGTGTGGAAATCACCGGATCGAACATTCGCCGTGCGGAGGCTGAAGGTGTTTCTCCGGTTCAAACTCTGAGCCGTGCCGACATTGAAAAAGCCGGCAAGTCGACAGTGGCGGAGTTACTGCAGACACTGGCGGTTGATAACCAGGGTTCGGTACCTACCAGTTTCGGCAATGGCTTTGCGGCCGGTGCATCGGGTATTTCCCTGCGGGGCTTGGGTACCGCTTCGACGCTGGTGCTGCTCAACGGCCGGCGCATCGCGCCTTATGGCCTGGCCGATGATGGTCAAAAAGTCTTCTCTGACTTGAATATCATTCCGGCCGATGCCGTGGAACGTGTCGAGATTTTGAAAGATGGCGCGTCAGCCATCTATGGTTCCGATGCGATTGCCGGCGTGGTCAATATTATTCTGCGCAGCGACTTCCAGGGAACCACCTTGAAAGCCACGTATGGACAAAGCGGCTACCAGGATGGACAGGATGTGCGCGTCGCTTGGACGCATGGTTTCGGCGATATCGTCAATGATAAGTACAACGTGATCCTGAGCGCCGAATACGGCAAAAAAAATGCCGTCTGGAACCGTGACCGCTCTGATCGTGGCTATATCGGTGCGTCCGACTTGCGTAATTATGGCTTTGATGCGCAGCAGGCGCTCGGCGGTACCGGCGCCATTACCGGCAATAACGCGGCTGGCAGTGCGATCAATGGCAACGTGCGCAACCCGACTACCCTGGATTACTACAACCGCGGTAATTTGAATGGGGTGGGCTTTACGCGTACCTTCCCGGGCGCGGCTTGCTCCAACTTTACCAACCATCCGCAGGGCGACCCCGGTGGCGGCTGCCTGATCGATGCTCCGCAACTGTATAGCCAGATGCAGCCGAGCCAGGAAACCGGCAATATTTTCCTGCGTGGCACCTTCCAGCTGAACTCGGATGTGCAGGCCTATACGGAAGCGAACTACTTCACCAGCCATTCCTCGTCCTCCACAACGCCATCGGGCATCAGTGGCAGCGTCGGCTATCCTGGCGGCCCGGTCAGCAATGCCGCCGTGGCCCTCGGCGCCAGCCATCCTGACAATCCATATTTTGGTACCGCGGCGCGTTTCCGTTACCTGGCGGCCGATGTTGGCCCGCGCGTGAGCAATATCGATTCGACGTTTACCCGTTTCGTTGCCGGTTTGAAAGGCTCGGCAGCCGGATGGGATTTCGATACGGCATTGCTTTATTCGGAAAACAAGGTCTCCAATGATCGCTCCGGCTATCTGCAACGCAACGTCATGTTTGCATTGCTCAACCCGACGGCGGCCAACGTGGCGGCGGCCCAAAGCAACCCGGCGTATGCAGCGTTGCCGGCAGGTAGTTACTGGCGGATCGGCGAAAATGCCGGCTTGAATTCAGCCGCGCTGTACGCAGCTTTGGCGCCGAAGATTTCCAATGATGCGACCACTAAAATGTCGCAGATCGACTTCAAGGCGTCGCGCGAATTGACACAGTTGCCGGGTGGGGCACTGGGCATCGCCGTGGGCGCGGAATACCGTCACGAATCGACGGAACTGCAGCCGACCGCCGGTACGGATACGGGCAATATTGTCGGCCTCGGCTATTCGGCGTATCAAGGTAGCCGCAACGTGACGGCGGCCTATACGGAGCTGTTGGCGCCGGTCTGGAAAGGCGTCGAACTGTCGGGCGCGTTACGGGCTGACCATTTTTCCGATGTCGGTAATGCTTACACGCCCAAGATCGGCCTGAAGTGGACCCCGGTCAAGGAGTTTGCCCTGCGTGGCTCGTTTGCCAAAGGCTTCCGTGCACCAAGCGCGGCGGAAAATGGCAAGGGTGGCCTGGCCGCATTCTCGTCTGCCAGCGATCCCCTGCGTTGCAGCCTGGGCGTCACCAGTGCCTGCTCGGCGGCCTCGATCGCCATCATTACCTCACCGAATCCGAACTTGTCGCCTGAAAGGTCGAAGAGCTCGAACATCGGTTTTGTCTGGGATCCATTGCCTAGGACCAATCTGACTGTTGATTTCTGGCAAATCAAACGCACCAATGAAATCAACCAGGAGCAAACGGATGCGGCGATTGCCGCTGGTCATGTGGCACGCGATCCATCGACTGCGCAGGCCGGCATTCCTGGTGATCCAGGCGCCATCACGGCGGTACTGGCCAACTACGTGAACTCGGCCCAAACCAAGGTGCGCGGTGTCGATGTGGACTTCCGCCAGGGTTTTGATCTGGGCGCCGGTTATGGCAAGCTGACTTTTGATGCCAAATGGACGCATCTGTTCACCTTCACACGGACCGAGCAAGACGGTACCTCGCGTGACTTTGCCGGTACCCACGGCAACTGCGACGTGAGTAACTGCATGGGCACGCCGGACAATCGGGTCAATCTGGGCTTGACCTGGGAGCTCGATAAATTCCGTGCGACAGCCAATGCCAACTATCGCGGCGCCTTGAAAGACACACTGTTCAAGAACGATCCGGACGGTTGTGCCTTCCACTACGCCAATGGCAACGATGCACCTGCAGGCTGCGAACTGGCGTCGTTCACGAGTATCGACCTGAACGTGCGCTACAAGTTCAACAGCAAGCTGGAGCTGTATGCAACGGTGCAAAACCTGTTTGACAAACGTGCCCCGCTTGATCCGCTGACCTATGGCGCAGTGTCGTACAATCCGCTGGACTACGCTGGCGCCGTTGGCCGCTACTTCACGGGAGGCCTGAAGTACACCTTCTAAAATGCACGATGGCGCCGTTCTGCGGCGCCATGCGAGGGATGTGATGCTGGCCGGACCTGTTACAGGGTCCGGCCTTTTTGCTTTTTCTAGCCGCGCGCAGCGATCGACAGCGCCACCGCTTCGGCCACCTTGATGCCATCGACGGCGGCCGACAGAATGCCGCCCGCGTAGCCGGCGCCTTCGCCTGCCGGGAACAGGCCGCGCGTGTTCAGGCTTTGCAGGGTATCGTCATGGCGCTTGATGCGGATCGGCGACGAGGTGCGCGTTTCCACGCCCGTCAGTACGGCGTCGGCCTTGTAGTACCCCTTGATCTGCTTGTTGAAGGCCGGGAAGGCTTCGCGCAAGGCCGTGATCGCGTACTCGGGCAGCGAAGGCGCCAGGTCCGTCAGGTGCACGGCCGGCTTGTACGAAGGCACCACGCCGCCAAATTCGGTCGAGGCGCGGCCAGCGACAAAATCGCCGACGAGTTGCCCTGGTGCATCGTAGTTGCCGCCACCCAAGGCAAACGCGCGTTCTTCCAGTTCGCGCTGCAGGGCGATGCCGGCCAGCGGACCGCCCGGGTAATCGGCTGGCGTGATGCCGACCACGATGGCGCTGTTGGCATTGCGTTCATTGCGCGAATACTGGCTCATGCCGTTGGTTACCAGGCGGCCTGGTTCCGACGCCGCCGCTACCACGGTGCCGCCCGGACACATGCAGAAGCTGTACACGGAACGGCCATTGCTGGCGTGGTGCACCAGCTTGTAGTCGGCCGCGCCCAGGATCGGGTGGCCGGCGCTGGGGCCGAAACGGCAGCTGTCGATCAGCGATTGCGGGTGTTCCACTCGGAAACCGATCGAGAAGGGTTTCGCCTCGATGTACACGCCGCGCTGGTGCAGCATTTCGAAGGTGTCGCGCGCGCTATGGCCGATCGCCAGCACCACGTGGTTGCTGGCGATGGTTTCGCCGCTGGCCAGCACCACGCCGCGTACCTGGCCGCCATCGCCGCCGGGCTCGATATGGATATCGACCACTTTGCTCTCAAAACGGTATTCGCCGCCCAGTTGTTCGATATTGGCGCGCATCTCTTCCACCATCTTGACCAGGCGGAAGGTGCCGATGTGCGGCTTGCTCACATACATGATTTCTTCTGGCGCGCCAGCCTTGACGAATTCCGTCAGGACTTTGCGCCCATAGTGTTTCGGGTCCTTGATCTGACTGTACAGCTTGCCGTCCGAGAAGGTGCCCGCGCCACCCTCACCGAACTGCACGTTCGACTCAGGGTTCAGTTCGCGCTTGCGCCAGAAGCCGAAGGTGTCGACCGTGCGTTCGCGCACTTGCTTGCCGCGTTCCAGGATGATGGGGCGCAAGCCCATCTGGGCCAGGATCAGCGCCACGAACAGGCCGCACGGCCCCGTGCCGATGACGATGGGACGCGGCTGACTGCTGTGGCCTGCCAATTGTTCACCGCCGGCAACGAATTTGTAATCGGTATCGGGGGCAGGCATCAGATGGATATCGTGCTGCAGGCGCGCCAGCACGGCCGCTTCATTCTTGACTTCAACGTGCAGCGAGTAAATCAACACCACGGCGCTGCGCTTGCGTGCGTCATAACTACGTTTGAAGACCGTGTAGCCGAGCAGATCGCCAGCGGCAATGCCGAGGCGCGCAAGGATGGCAGCGGGCAGGGCCGCATCGTCGTGTTCGAGGGGGAGTTTTACTTCGTTGAGTCGCAACATGGTGTGTCTTTGTAAAGATATTGGGCTCCGTATCTAGCGGAGAGTCTGTGAAGCGCATTGCGCGCATCAGGGCGCTATTTTACCTGCAAGGCGTCGTCGTCCGGACAAGCCCGGAGCAGATATTCCATGCAACGCCCGGCACGCGCCTGCATGTGCGTTTTTTGGCCTGCTGCAATATGTCAATATGTAACAAATCATGTCCTTATGTTGAATTGCGATGATGTCAAAATAGCCATAAAAATGCTTTCATTTGGATAGTCACCTTGATCATTGCTGAAAATTCGGTGCATGGGCGGTATCGCTGCTGCTCTGAGCGGTCCGGAAACGCCGGGGACTACCGCTCTTGTTCCCTGTAAAACGCGTGTATGCCGCATTATTTAACATTTCCAGAGTGAAGGAATCCCGCAGCCAAGCTCGCAGGACACATAATATGATGGCACTTCAAGTACATTTTTTAGCTATTCATATGCGTATTTTGTGTATTTAAAAACATCATTTTCGAACAGTTTTATATTAAAAAACAACAAAAAAAGTATATTTTTAAATATTTTCCGCAATCTACTCCATATTGATAATTGTCAATTGACAATATTTTTTCCGTTACAGATACTTACATTTATCAGGATTCCTGATACACAAAAAGGTGCCACGTGAGCCGCTGTGATCCAGTCGCTTGGTGTTCATTAAAAAATTACAAGTTGAGATTGCTATAACATGATGCTAAGTAAACCAAAATTAAGCCCTATCAGTAAGGCGGTGTTTTTTGCTTTAAGCGCCATTGCTGCCTCCGCCCAAGCACAAAATACGACGAAGGCTGAAGAGCCGGTTGTTCACCGTGTTGAAGTAACGGGTTCGAACATCAAACGTGTCGACAGCGAAACTGCCTCGCCTGTCACCGTGCTCCGCCGTGACGAAATCAAGGCAACGGGCGCCAATACCGTGCGTCAGATTCTCGATACCCTGACCTCGTTTGACACGGGCACCTTGCGCGATGACGGTTCGTCGAACAGCTTTGCACGCGGTGCTTCGGGCGCCTCCATGCGTGGCCTGGGCAAGGGCGCCACGCTGGTGCTGGTGAATGGCCGACGCGTATCGAACTATGCGTTTGCCGATGGCGGTAAAGATACTTTCGTTAACGTCGACTCGATTCCCGCCGATGCGATTGAACGTGTGGAAGTGCTGAAAGATGGGGCATCGGCCGTCTATGGTTCCGATGCCATGGCAGGTGTGATCAACATCATCACCCGCACCAGCTACCAGGGCGTCAGTGTCAGCGCGAACTACCAGCAAGGCCTGGAGCCGGCGATCGGCAAACAGCAGACCGCGAGCTTGCTGGCCGGTTATGGCGATCTGGAAAAAGACCGTTATAACGTCTTCGTCAACGTGGAAGGCTACAAACGCCTGGGCTATAAACTGGCTGACGTGATCGACAAGTATCCAGCCTGGCACAAACAAGTCGTCAGTACGGCTTTCGGCGATCCTAGCCTGACTTCCTACCCCGGTAACTTGAACCAGGCTGCCGGCGGCGGCAACCCTGCCGTGCGCCAGGCGGTCAAAGGCTGCCCGGTGATTAATGCCACCGGCCTGTGCACCAGCGATCTGAATGGCATCAATCCATGGTCCGACGGCGCCGAACGCGTCAATCTGTACAGTGCCTTGCATTTCATTCTCAATGAAAAGACCCGCGGCTTTGCCGAAGTGATGTACTCGCAAACCCGTACCAACTATCATCCGCTGCCATTCGGCATGGCTGCTGGTTCGCCATGGAACTGGTTTGATGGTAATAAAAAGCAATCGCAAAGCGTACAGAAGCCTAGACTGCCCGCCAACTCGCCCTACAATCCCTACAATTTCCCGGTAGGCCTGGACTATCGTTTCATGGATAGCAACCTGGATTGGTCTTCACCGTCGAAGGCGTCGCAATACCGCGTCATGGCGGGCCTGGTCGGCGACATTGGCGCCTATGAGTGGGAAGCCACGGTCGGCCGTACCGGTGGTGACGGCACTTCGCGCAACCATGGCGCGCACCGTGACCGCATGCCGGCAGCGATCGTCAGCGGCGAGTACAAGCTGGGCGGCAGCAATAGCGATGCCTTGTTGGCCAGCATGTTCCCGGAGATCGGCACGGATGCGAATCTGTCGACCAACTTCATCGAAGCCAAGTTGCGCGGCGAGCTGTTGCAGCTGCCAGCGGGTCCGTTGAGCTTTGCTGTCGGCACCGAGTTGCGTCAGGAAAAGATGTACATCAAGTCGCTCGATAATGTGATGAAGGCTGAAATCATCGGCCAGGGTTCCCTGTGGATCGAAGGCCAGCGTAATCTGAGTGCCGCTTACCTGGAACTGGATGCACCGGTGACGAAAGATCTGTTGCTAAACGGCGCATTGCGGCTGGATAAAGCGCCTGGCTTTGCCGCACACGTCTCGCCTAAACTGGGTGCAACGTGGAAAGTCGTACCGAAGTTGATGTTGCGCGGTACGGTAGCCGGCGGTTTCCGTGCACCCAATATCCCGGAAACCCTGGGGAAAGTGGGCTTGACCGGCTTCTTCAACAATTCGCTGGATCCAAAGCGTTGCGATACGGCTACTGCCATTCGCGATATCTTGAAAAAAGGCAATGCCAGCGATGTCGCCGATTCCACCACGGCTTACAACTCCGGTTGCCTGACGTCGATCCCGGCCATGATTTCGTCGAACGCAGACCTGAAGCCAGAAACCTCGCGCAGCATTACGCTGGGCTTCGTGGCCGAACCGGTCAAGAACTTCAGCATTGCCGTCGATTACTTCAAGATCGAACGCAAGGACGAGATCGCCTACCGCGACGTGCCATACGTCCTGGCACGTGAAGACAAGCCTGGCTACTCGGACAAACTGGTGCGTAATGACATCAGCGACACCGACCGCCGCCTGGCCGCACGCGCCAATCAACTGTCGCCAGGCGCGAACATCAGCTGGGGCGCCGGTACCATCCAGTCCCTGTTGCTGAACTATGAAAACTTCGGCAAGACCGATTCGCAAGGTGTGGATATCGATTTGACCGGCCGCGTTTCGGCGGGCGAATACGGCAGCGTGACCCTGGGCCTGGCGACTACTGTTGCGCTGAAGTTGCGCGCCTGGGATATCGACGAGAACGCATACCGTCCAAACACGGTTGGTAACCTGGGTGTGCCACGCGTGGTATCGGTACTGAGCGCCGCATGGCGTTATGGTGCGCTCACCAGCGGTGTGCGCTTGAACTACCGCTCGAGCCAATCGCTGAACAACGATGAAACCGACCAAGCGCGCTGGGGTGAAGAAGGTTGCCGCAAAGCATTGAAGGGTGCGGATCTGCCATGCTACGTGGCCAGCGACCTGCGTACCGACTTGAACTTCTCGTACTCGGGCATCAAAAACCTGCGCGTGTTCTCGAACATCAACAACGTGTTTGGTCGCGAGCGTCCAATCAACGTGCGCGACGGTTACTCGCTGCGTCCACGCACCCTGAAGGTAGGCGCCGAGTACACCTTCTAATTAGTCATGCGCAACGGCGCCGGTACGGGCCGTTTGCTGACCTGGCGCAGTGCGGGTGACCGCACTGCGTTTTTTTATTCTGACATCCCACCCCACAGCGCGCCCAAGGTGGCCAGCGCCGTCAGGCCCGCCGTTTCCGTGCGCAGGATGCGCGGTCCCATCGACAAGCCGATGGCGCCGGCGGCCAGCGCGGCTTTTTCTTCCGCGTCCGAAAAACCGCCTTCCGGTCCCACCATCAGGGTGATGGCTTGTGGCGGCTGGTGACGCGCCCAGTCGGCCAGCGACTGCTCCGCGCGCGGCGTCAGGATGATGCGCTTATGTAAATCCTGCTGGCTGCTCCAGCTATTGAAATCCTGCAGCGGCGCCAGCTGGGCCAGGCGGTTGCGGCCGCTTTGTTCCGAGGCCGAGACGATGATGCCTTGCCAATGAGCAAGTTTCTTTTCTGCCCGCTCGGCGGACAGGCGCACCACGCAGCGCTGCGCCGCCAGCGGCACGATGCCGGCCGCGCCCAGTTCGATGGCTTTTTCGATGATCCAGTCCATTTTCGAGGCTTCCGGCAAGGCTTGCGCCAGGGTCACGGCGTAGGGCAGTTCCGCTTCGCGCGCCACATGGACCTGCACTTCGGCCGTCACGCTGCGCTTGGCCACCGTGACCAGGCTGGCCTGCACTTCACCGCCTTCGCCATTGAACAGGGTAATGATGTCACCGGGAACCAGGCGCACCACTTGTATATGGTGGGCGACGGCTTCGGGCAGGGCGACGGTGGTGCCGGCGACGAGCGGCTGGGGGCAGAAAAAACGCGGCATGCAAATCCTCGACAGCGGTAAAGTGGGATAAAAGACGTGAAAGTATAGCCAGTTGGCGGGCCAGTACGCCGCAATTCTAATTTGCAGCCCCCCAGTCTGGTAAAATAGTTGACTACAGAAAGCAGCCGGCTTCCTTGTCTGCGCTGCTGCAAACGAATTCCAAACTCGCGACTGACCCACATCATCATGACAACTACGCTCCCGACTACCAAAATGGCCAATGCGATCCGCGCACTGGCAATGGACGCTGTACAAAAGGCCAATTCCGGCCATCCTGGCATGCCGATGGGCATGGCCGAGATCGCAGTTGCCCTGTGGAGTGGTCATTATCGCCACAATCCCGCCAATCCAAAATGGCAGAACCGCGACCGCTTCCTGTTGTCGAACGGTCATGGTTCGATGCTGCACTATGCGCTGCTGCACCTGACCGGCTACGACCTGTCGATGGACGACATCAAGGCTTTCCGCCAGATGCATTCGAAAACCCCGGGCCACCCGGAAGTCGATATCACGCCAGGCGTGGAAACGACCACCGGCCCGCTGGGCCAAGGTATCGCCAACGCCGTCGGCATGGCGCTGTCGGAACAATTGCTGGCCGCTGAATTCAACCGGCCTGGCCACGACATCGTCGACCACTACACCTATGCTTTCCTGGGCGACGGTTGCCTGATGGAAGGTATTTCGCACGAAGTGTGCGCACTGGCCGGCACCCTGGGCTTGAACAAGCTGATCGCCCTGTATGATGACAACGGCATTTCCATCGACGGTAAAGTTGAAGGCTGGTTCACCGACGACACCCCGGCCCGTTTCGAAGCCTACGGCTGGAACGTGATCCGCGCCGTCGATGGCCATGACGTTGCTGCCATCTCGGCCGCCATTGCCGCTGCGAAAACCGCATCGAAGCCAACCCTGATCTGCTGCAAGACCATCATCGGCAAGGGTTCGCCAAACCTGCAAGGCGGCGACAAGGTGCACGGCGCCGCGCTGGGCGACAAGGAAATCGCTGCCGTACGCGAATACATCGGCTGGGACGCCGCCCCATTTGAAATCCCGGCCGACGTGTATGGCGCCTGGGATGCCAAGGAGCAAGGCGCGCTGCTGGAAAAAGACTGGAACGACCGTTTTGCCGCCTACAGCCGCGAATTCCCGCAGCAAGCTGCTGAACTGAACCGCCGCATGAAGGGCGAGCTGCCGGAAGCCTTTGAAGCGGCACTGAGCGCCGCCATCGCTTCCTGCGTGGAAAAGAAAGAAAACATCGCGACCCGCAAGGCCAGCCAGAACGCCATCCAGGCGCTGGCGTCGTCCTTGCCGGAATTCCTGGGCGGCTCGGCCGATTTGACCGGGTCGAACCTGACCAACTGGAAAGAGTGCGTGGCCGTGCGTTCGGGCCAGCCTGGCAACCATATCAACTACGGCGTGCGCGAATTCGGCATGAGCGCCATCATGAACGGCATCACCTTGCACGGCGGTTACATCCCGTTCGGCGCCACCTTCCTGACGTTCTCGGACTACAGCCGCAATGCCCTGCGCATGGCCGCCCTGATGAAACTGCGTTCGATCTTCGTGTTCACCCACGATTCGATCGGCCTGGGCGAAGACGGCCCGACCCACCAATCGGTCGAGCACGTTTCGTCGATGCGTTTGATTCCTAACCTGGACAACTGGCGTCCATGCGACACCGTCGAGTCGGCTGCTGCCTGGGGCGCCGCCGTGCGCCGCAAGGATGGCCCGTCGACCCTGATCTTCTCGCGCCAGAACCTGCCATATCAAGAACGCAGCGCCGAACAGATCAACAACATCTACCGCGGCGGCTATGTGCTGAACGACGTGGCTGACGCCAAGGCGATCCTGATCGCCACCGGTTCCGAAGTGGAACTGGCAGTGGCCGCCGCCAGCGCGCTGGCCGCCGAAGGCATCGCCGTGCGCGTGGTGTCGATGCCGTCGACCGACGTGTATGACCGCCAGGATGCCGGCTACAAGGCCAGCGTCCTGACCAAAGGCGTGCCACGCGTGGCCATCGAAGCGGGCGTGACCAGCTTCTGGTACAAATACGTGGGCCTGGAAGGCGCCGTGGTCGGTATCGATACGTTTGGCGAATCGGCCCCGGCTGGCGTGCTGTTCAAGCATTTCGGCTTCACGGTCGACAACGTCGTGGCCAAGGTCAAGACTGTTATCGCTGGTTAATTGCTTAGTTGCAAGTTCCTGCCGCCAGCGTCTCGCAGATGGGCGCGGCGGCACGCATTTTTTGAATGTGTTCAGTTTTTTTCTATCAGGAGCAGAGTATGACGATCAAAGTTGCAATCAACGGCTACGGCCGCATCGGCCGTAATGTCTTGCGCGCTTTCTACGAAGGCGGCAAGAAACAGGATATCCAGATCGT
The DNA here is from genome assembly GCF_049319705.1 of Janthinobacterium sp. Mn2066. NCBI lineage: Bacteria > Pseudomonadati > Pseudomonadota > Betaproteobacteria > Burkholderiales > Oxalobacteraceae > Janthinobacterium > Janthinobacterium sp. Mn2066. The sequence continues at coordinate 116,592 of NZ_JBMOUF010000007.1, forward strand.
TGCCATCAACGACCTGGGCGACGCCAAGTCGAACGCCCACCTGACCCGCTACGACACTGCCCACGGCAAGTTCCCGGGCACCGTCACGGTCGAAGGCGACAACATGATCGTGAATGGCGATCCGATCCGCGTGTTTGCACAACGCAACCCTGCTGAAATTCCATGGGGCGAGCTGGGTGTGGACGTGGTGCTGGAGTGCACCGGTTTCTTCACCACCAAGGAAAAAGCCTCGGCCCACCTGAAAGGCGGCGCTAAAAAGGTCATCATTTCCGCACCAGGCGGCAAGGATGTGGACGCGACCGTCGTGTTCGGCGTGAACCACTCGGTACTGAAAGCAACCGACACGGTGATTTCGAACGCTTCGTGCACCACCAACTGCCTGGCGCCGCTGGTCAAGCCGTTGAACGACGCGATCGGTATCGAAACCGGCCTGATGACCACCGTGCACGCCTACACCAACGACCAGGTGTTGTCCGACGTGATGCATGAAGACCTGCGCCGCGCCCGTTCGGCCACCATGAGCATGATCCCGACCAAGACCGGCGCCGCCGCTGCGGTTGGCCTGGTGCTGCCTGAACTGAACGGCAAACTGGACGGTTTCGCCATCCGCGTGCCGACCATCAACGTGTCGCTGGTCGACCTGTCCTTCATCGCCAAGCGCGACACCACCGTGGAAGAAGTCAATGCCCTGATGAAGTCCGCGTCGGAAGGCGCCCTGGAAGGCATCCTGACGTACCAGACCGAGCCGCTGGTATCGATCGACTTCAACCACAATCCAGCTTCGTCGAACTTCGATTCGACCCTGACCAAAGTGTCGGGCCGCCTGGTCAAGGTATCGTCATGGTACGACAATGAGTGGGGTTTCTCGAACCGTATGCTCGACACCACCGTAGCGCTAATGAATGCCAAGTAATTCTTGATCTTTCAAGAAAAAACGCCCGGGATACCCGGGCGTTTTTTTTCGCTATGACATTTATTCTTTGGGTTCGCACTGATTACGCCACTGTTCGCACCATGTCTCCATGCCCTGATAGCACATATTGAGAATGTAATCGCAGTTTGTCGACGGATCCCACGACTGCACGGCTGCGCTGCTCGAGACCGAGGCGGCAAGGCTGACAGCGGCAGTGAAGGCAAACAGGGCTTTTTTAATGGAAATCATTTTTTCGCTTTCAAAATTGGACAACGATAGATAGGGTGCCACATCAAAAGGCCGTCCATCCAGGCCTGCTGGGCCCGCCGGACGCAGAAAAATATTAGCATTAAAATCAGACTGTTATTGCCTTAAAGAAAAATATTTTTGATAAGCAACTGCGCTCTCCTGGCATGATTCGCCTGGCAGCGCAGCATGAAAAAACCCTCCCGGCTTGCACCGGGAGGGTTTTTTTTCGGACTGCTGCGAGAACCGATGTGATTAACGGAACTTGTATTCCGCAGTCAGGCGCACGGCACGGCCGCTGACGTCGGCAGTGTCTTGCGGAATCACGCCGCCGGCATCGCTGAAGGCGCGCAGATCCACCGGTGGGCGACGGTTGGTCACGTTGCGGATGAACATCGACAAGGTCAAGTCCTTGATGCCGGTGTAGTTGACGTTGTAGTCCAGGCGCTCGTAAGCCTTGACCTGGCAATCATCGGCCGACCATTTCAACGCCTTGCAACCCGCCTGGGTGTAATCGGTGTCGTAGTAGTCGGTGTTGAGCGAAGTCCTGCTTTGGTAGTTCAGGCGCAGGCTATTGCTGAAGTTGCCGGTCTGAATCGAGGCGCCAATGTTGGCCGACATTCTCGAGTAGCCATAGCGGCCTGCCAGGTTGTCGCCGAAGGCGTTCAGCTTGCTGCTGAAGTTTTTCAGGTCCAACAGATAGGTTGCGTTGGCAGTCAGGTCGACGCGGCCGAAGCGGGTAGGAATACGGCTATTGCCGCTCAAGTCCAGGCCACTGGTCTTGGTGCGCGACACGTTCAGGAATTCGCCCGAGATCGATGACAGCGGGCCGGCGGTCACGCCATACTTGGCTTGTTCCGCGGCGGTAAAGGTCTTGTCGGCCGACAGCGGCAGGCGGTTGATGATGCCAGCCGGTTGATCCGCTTCCGAGGCCAGCAGGTCAGCCGTCGATTTCAGGCCAATTTCATCCTTGCGCTGGATATTCCAGTAATCGAGCGAAATGCTGGTGCCCTTGACCGGTTCGATCACGAAACCCACCGTGCCGCTATGCGTGGTTTCCGGCTTCAGGTTCGGATTGTTGCGCACGATGCTGGCAACGCCTCCAGCGCACTCATTGCTGTGGACAGAATCGGCGCGTGCCAGCAGCAGTGCCTTGTTCGGATCGCTGGCTGGCAGGGCATTGGCCTGGGCGGTCAGGTCGCTGGCCAATGCTTCGGCCTGGTGACAACGCTTGGGATCATTGGTGCTGTTGTTGAAGGCGAACTTGGTCGATGGCGCACTTTCGGTCAGGTTGGGGGCGCGGAAACCCGATTCCAGCGTGCCACGGAACAGCAGGAAAGGCGTGGCTTCCCAACGTGCGGACAATTTCGGCGAAGCATGGGTTTGGAAGCCAGGGAATTTATCGACGCGCGCCGCACCGACCACTTCCAGGGTGGAGGTGAGTGGCAGGTTGACTTCGGTAAACGCCGCTTCCGTGGTACGGCTGGCATTGGCCGACGATGCGCCATAACCAACGATATCACCGGCCAGCAGATTGTCCGTCGGCGTGATCTGGAACTTCTCGTGGCGTACTTCCATGCCCACCGCCAGGCCGATGGCGCGGTCGCCGATCTTGCCCAATTCCCCGCTCAGTTTGGCGTCGGCGAAATACTGAGTGATCTTGCCGTCATAGCCTTGCGCCGGGAACAGGGTGTTGAGCACATCGGCCGAATTCTTCTGGCCGATCTTGTAACCATGGTTGAAGAAGTTCGGGTCCAGTACGCTGCCCGTATTCGGATCGATCTTGGTGTAGTCGCCCACTTCCTTGATGAAGCCGCTATCGCTCAGGGCGCCGTAAGTGCGGTCCTTGGTTTTGCTGCCCATCACGCCGACGGCGCTTTCCCAGTCAAAGGTGCTCCACTGGCCTTTCAGTCCCGTCAGTACGCGGTACTGGTCGCTGCTCGTTTCGCGGTAAGCGGGGGCATCTGCCCAGCGGTAGCGCAGCTCGATATCCTGGCCACTGTGGTTGAGCGGGTTGGTGCTCGGCAGGTATTGGTAAGTGAAGTCCTTGCCCTGGCCAGTGCTTGGGTTACCCCAGATCGTGTCTGGATTGGCTGAACCGTAGGTGCCAAACGCATTGGTGTAGGTAGTTTTGGTGTGCGAAAACAGCACTTCGGAGAAGCTTTCGGTGCCGCCGCCCAGGTTCAGTTTGCCCGAAATCAAGGCATTCACGCGGTCCGCCTGTGGCACGGCTTCAAAGCGCGAGAAACGGTCATACACGCACAAGCCGGCGGCGTTGAGCGTGGTGCAGCCTGGCACGGCGCCCTGGCCGATCAGGTTGCCAGGATAGGAAAAGGTCGATGGCGCGCCGCGGTTGCCGAACATCTGGCCGCTACCGGGTGCCACCGCAGAGAATTTGGTGCCATAGGTCGGGTTGATGTGGTCGACGACATCGCGCCACATTACTTCGCCGCGCTTGAATACTTCCAGGTTGGCCAGCACATTGTATTTGTCCGTGCTGAAGTCGCCCGTGCCGGCGGTGATGCTGGCCGTCTTGGTATTGAACTGTTCATGGGCAACCGACTGGTCGTAGCCCGCGCGTACCTGCACGCCCTGGTAATCGGAGCGCGTGATGATGTTGATCACACCGGCCACGGCGTCCGAGCCATAGATGGCCGAACCACCGTTGCGCAGCACCTCGATGCGTTCGATGGCGTCCAGCGGCAGCGAGTCCAGGTTGGTGAAGACTTCATTGTAGTCGGCCAGCGCATACGGCGCGACGCGGCGCGAGTTGAGCAAGACCAGGGTCGATTGCTTGCCCAGGTTGCGCAGCGAAACAGCCGAGGCGCCGCCGGCGAAGGAGTTCGAGCCGCCGGTATCGGACAGGCTGCCGGTGGAGGCGGTCAATGTTTCCAGTGCTTCCTTGACCGAGTTCACGCCCAGGCGGACGATGTCTTCATGTTTCAGTATCTGTACCGGCGTTGCGGTTTCCGTGTCGATACGTTTCAGGTTGGAGCCCGTCACGAGGACTTTTTCAATCGGCTTGTCGTCTGAGCCCGAGTCCTGTGCCAGTACCACGTGTGATGTTGCAAGCGTCAGCGCGACAGCGATAACACCCTGTTTCAGTCCGATTTTTTTCACTCAAACTCCCATTTTTACTTTAGTTATGTATAGGTTTTTGTGCGTCACAGATCATGTGACTGCCGTTTTATTATATTTAGCGGTCGGACACTATTTCTAATAGTCAATTACAGAAACAACACTCCATGTGTAACTGACTGTGTCGTTTATTACATTTTGGAAGGAGTGTAAGGATGCGGGCGAGGTAGCTGGACGCGTGAGAGCCGGGGGTTTATCAATGGCAGATGCTGATTTTTACCGGCGGGATGGGCGTAAATTACCGGGTATTTGTGTGGTGGCTAATTTGCCACAGGTGCTTGACGGAGAATTATTTTCGTGGCAATGGCGCCGTGCCCGGTTGGCGCGCTGGTACACCGGCGTGGGTGGGCAGCAGATGTTGTTTGAACACCTGTTGCCCGGGGGCCTGCCGCGCCGTGTCAGCGCAGCCTTGTCTGTCAAGCGATCGCGGTTTCCTGGAAAATCGTTTGCCACAGGCGCCGCACGTTGTCCGCATGCATGCGCACGCGCTCCGGCTCCACGCGGGCCAGGTCTTGTCCCTGCAGCCGCAGCTGATGCTGCAACTTGCGCAGCGCGCGGTAGGCATCGGCGACCAGCGCGGCCAGGGCCGCGTCGATCAGGCCCAGTTCGCCGCACAGGCGCAGCAGGGCGATATTGCCCACGTTGGCCGTCAATTGCGGATAGCGGGCCGCATGCTGTAGCACCAGGTATTGCACCATGAATTCGATATCGATCATGCCGCCCGCATCCTGCTTCAGGTCGAACCAGCCGGCGCGCGGCGGATGGGCGTCGAGCATCTTCTTGCGCATGGCCACCACTTCACCCTTCAGCGGACCGTTTTCAGGACGTTCCTTGCGCAGGATGGTGTCGCGGATGCGTTCGAACTGCTGGCCGATGGCGGCGTCGCCCGCGCAAAAGCGCGCCCGCGTCAGCGCCTGGTGTTCCCACACCCAGGCTGCGCTGCTCTGGTAGCGCTCGAACGCCTGCACGCTGGACACCAGCATGCCCGAGGCGCCATCGGGGCGCAGGGCGATGTCGACGTCGAACAGGATGCCGGCCGAAGTGTGTGAGGTCATCCAGGTAATGAAGCGCTGCGCCAGCCTGGCGTACAGGCCCGGCGCTTCCTGGTCGTCGTCGTCGAACAGGAAGATCACGTCCAGGTCGGACACATAACCGAGCTCCTTGCCGCCCAGCTTGCCGTACGCGATGACGGCGAACTTCGGCACCTCGCGGTGGCGCGTGGCCACGGTTTGCCAGGCGGCCGGGATGGTGGCGGCGACGATGATGTCGGCCAGCTGCGACAGGTAATCGGCCAGTTTCTCCACGCTCAGGTCGCCAGCCAGGTCTTGCGCCAGGCACTGGAACAGCTGTGCATGGTGCATTTCGCGCAGGATATCCATTTGCCGCTCCGTATCGCCGGGCGCGTCATCGAGCTGGCGCTGCAGGTCGAGCGCCAGCGCGGCTGGATCGGGCACGCTATGGCGGATGCGTTCGTCGAGCAATTCGTCAAGCAGGATAGGGTGCTGCGTGAGGAAAGTGGCGGCCCAGCCGCTGGCGCAGACCATGCGCACCACCCGTTCCAGCGTGTGCGGGTATTCCGTCAGCAGCGACAAATATGCCGAACGGCGCGCAATGGCTTCTAAAAAGTCCAGTAATCGCCCTAACGTCGACAATTGGCTGGCTTGGCCCGAAGTGATCGAGCAGTCGGCGATCAGCGGCAAGGCCGAGTTGACCAGCGCAACCAGGCGCGTGCGGCTCGCTTCGGGCAGCGATTGCAGGCGCGGCGCTTGCCAGGTGGCCAGCAGGCGCCGCGCGCAGGCAGCCGGTTCGTCGAAGCCCAGGGCGGCAAATCGCACTTCGATGGCTTCCTGCTGGTCCGAGGCGGTGGAATCGTTCGAACTTTGCGGATCGATCCCGGTGTCGGCCGGCGGCGTGCCGCTGCTCTTGTCACTGAACATTTCGTCGAACTGGCCGGCGACAAACACGCGGTGCGCTTCCAGCTGGGCCAGCAGGGTGGCCGTATCGGGCAAGCCCATCATCTGCGCCACGACCAGGCGGTCGCTGTCATTGGCGGGCAGGGTATGCGTTTGCGCATCGTCCAGGTATTGCAGGCGGTGTTCCAGATTGCGTAAAAAGGTATAGGAAGCGAGGAGTTGCTCGACGATGGCTGGTGTTAGCAAACCTTTTTCGGCCACGGTGCGCAGGGTGGTGCGGGTCGAACGGTCGCGCAGTTCGGCGTCGCGGCCACCGCGTATCAATTGAAACACTTGTGCCAGGAATTCGATTTCGCGGATGCCGCCACGGCCCAGCTTGACGTTGTTGCTGCGGTCGGGATGCAGGCGCTCTTGCCGGTTGACCTCGGCGCGGATCTGGCCGTGCATGGTGCGGATGGCGTCGATCACGCCAAAATCGAGATAGCGGCGGAACACGAACGGGCGCACGATGGCTTCCAGCGCGGCGATGTCGTCAAGCTTGCCCGTCACGGCGCGCGCCTTGACCCAGGCATAGCGCTCCCATTCGCGGCCTTGCACGATCAGGTACTGTTCCACCATGCTGAGGCTGGCGGCCAGCGGCCCCGAGTTGCCGTTCGGGCGCAGCGCCATATCGACGCGGAAAGTAAAGCCATCCTGCGTGATTTCGGCCAGGGCGGCGATCAGCTTTTTACCCAGGCGGATGAAAAACTCATGGTTGGACAGGCTGCGCTGGCCCGGCTGCGTGGCGTGCGTGTCGCCGTCTTCCGGATAAACAAAGATCAGGTCGATGTCCGACGAAACATTCAGTTCGCCGCCGCCCTGTTTGCCCATCGCCAGCACCATCAAGGCCTGTTCCTGCCCCGATTCCTCGCCCACCGGCATGCCGTGTTGGGCCACCATCTCGGCCATCAGTGCATCGACATGGGTGCGAATCGCAAAATCGGCAAACTGCGTCATGGTCGTGACGACTTCATGCAAATCGGCCTGGCCGGCCAGGTCGCGTTCGATCAGGCCGCACACCAGCAGGTTGCGCAGGCGCCGCATGGCGCGTTCAGGCGGCAGCGGCGGATGGACAGCGTTTGCCTGCGCGGCCAGTGCGGCAGGAAAGTCGATCTTGTCCAGTGGAGTGAGCGCCAACTGTGCTAGTTGTTCCGCGCGTTCGGGGGCGGCATCCAGCCAGCGCTGGTAAAAACGGGAAGCGGAACTGGCGACGGAGATCGGGAGCGTAGAACTCATGGTGGCGTTTTCTATCGTGAAGTAGGGGGTGTAGTCGCGTAAAGTGGCTGCGAACGCCGGGGGATGCGGTAAAATTGGGCCGCCGGTAGTTTGCTGCTTATTTGCCGCTTATTTGCTGCTGTGTCCTCCTGAACGATGGTAAGGGAGGCAAGGGCCTTGCGCAAGCACAAGCGGGCCGGCAGCGCCCTTGGGGCGTGCCCGTAGACTGAGAATTCAGACGATTTTTGCCATTATTTGACGCCAGGCCAGTTTATTAGCTTATTGATGCAAAAACCGCCAGAAGCAAGCGAGAGCGAGCATGTGCCACTGGCCCAGCGCTGGCAGCGGCTGCGTGCCGCCTATCGCATGGCCAATCTGGCTACACACCACGTGCTGGGCTTTGCGGTCAAGGCCGTGATGCTGGTCTATTTTGTGTTCGCCATCCTGTTCCTGTTCCTGCGCTACGCGATCTTGCCCAATATCGATTATTACAAGAGTGATATCGAGCACGTGGCCAGCCGCGCGCTGGGCAATCCCGTCAGCATTGCCCGTATTTATGCTTCATGGCATGGTTTGCGGCCCAATCTGTTCCTCGGCGATGTCACCCTGCACGACCAGACGGGCCGCCAGGCGCTGAGCCTGCCCAGCGTTTCGGCCACCTTCTCGTGGTGGAGCATCCTGGGTTCGGTCCGTTTTGAAGAACTGGAAATCACGCGCCCGGACCTGGACGTGCGCCGCAGCGCAGACGGCAAGCTCTACGTGGCCGGCGTGCTGGTCGATAACAGCCAGGGTGGAGACGGCAAGGGCGCCGACTGGCTGCTGGCGCAGCACGACATCATCATCCGCGACGGCAAGGTGCGTTGGACGGACGAGTTGCGCGGTACGCCGGAACTGGCGCTCGAGCAAGTCAATTTATTGCTGCGCAATCGCTGGCGCAGCCATCGCCTGGGCTTGCAGGCGACCCCGCCCGCCAGCCTGGCAGCGCCCATCGATGTGCGCGCCCACTTCACGCATCCGCCTTTCAGCACCCGCATCTCCGATATGTCGATGTGGAAAGGGGAACTGTATGCGGACCTGAAGAATGCCGACCTGGCCGCCTGGCGCCGCTACCTCGATTACCCGTTTGAACTCAGCCAGGGCAAGGGCGCCGTGCGCGCCTGGCTGAGCCTGGACCACGCGCGCCTGGCCGGCTTCACGGCCGACGTGGGGCTGACGGACGTGCAAGCCCGGCTGGGCGAGCATATTGCGCCGCTCGATTTGCTGTCGGTCAGTGGACGTGTTTCTGCCAAGGAAGCATTGTCCGTCCAGACGCCGGTCGGCAAACCCACCTTTGGCGCCAACGGCCATCAGGTGGAACTGACCAATTTCGCTCTGCAAACGCACGATGGCCTCAGCCTGCCGCCGACCACCTTGTCCGAACGGTTCACGGCCGCCACCCGGCGCAAGCCCGCGCACACGGAAATTACGGCCCAGGCGCTCGATTTGCAGACCCTGGCGGCGCTGGCCGACAAATTGCCGCTCAGCGAGCAACAGCGCGAACATCTCACTACCCTGGCGCCGCGCGGCGGCTTGCGGGATTTTTCGGCCGAATGGGACGGCGATTTCGCCACCGCCAGCAGTTACCGCGTGCGCGGCCGCCTGGTGGAGCTGGGCCTGAATGCGCGCCCGGCGCGCCTGGCGGTGGCAAAGACGGCGACGACCCCGGCGCAAGCGGCCGCGCCCGCGATTCCCGGCTTCGATAAGCTCAGCGGCACCATCGACGCCAGCGACAAGGGCGGCAAGATCGATATCGACGCGCATGGCCTGGTCTTGCAATTGCCCAGTTATCTCAGCGATCCAGCCTTGCCGTTCGAACACTTCCAGATGCAGGCAGGCTGGGCTTTCGAAGCGAACAACATGCTGCAGGTTAACCTGGACAAGCTCGATTTCAACCAGCAAGGCTTGCGCGCGACCTTGCATGGCACGCACCGCATGCCGCTCGATGGCAGCAACCTGGGTGAAGTGGACCTGACGGGGACGCTGGACAATTTTGAAGTCAACACCATCGGCCGCTACCTGCCGGTGCAGACGCCCGAACACTTGCGCCATTGGCTGACGGGCGCGCTGGAAGGCGGCGTGGCGCGCGACGTCAGCCTGCGCCTGCGCGGCGAACTCGACCATTTCCCGTTCAAGGCCGACACGGCGGCAGAACGCAGCCGTGGTGAATTCCGCGTGGCTGGCAAGATCGACAATGGCAAGCTCAATTACGCGCCAGGCGAATTCGCCGAAAGCGGGCCGCTGGCGGGCAAGGCGCCGCTGTGGCCGCAGGCGGAAAAGATCAAGGGCAGTTTCCTGTTCGAACGGGCACGCATGGAAATTCGCGGCGATACGGCCACCACCGGTGGCGGCGTGGCCCTGAGCAACGTCAAAGCCGTGATTCCAGACCTGACCGTGTTCGACACCCTGCTCGATATCGATGGCAACGCGGCCGGTCCGATGCAGGAATTCCTCAAATATGTCACGGACAGCCCGGTGCTGGCCTGGATCGATCATTTCACCGATGAAACGACCGCCACCGGCAACGCCAAGCTGGCGCTGAAACTGCACCTGCCGATCGAACGCTTGCTGGAATCGACCGTGCAGGGCAGCCTGCAGCTGGCAGGCAATGACGTAGTATTGTTCCACGACATGCCGCCCGTGCTGGGCACGCAGGGCAAGATCGAGTTCAACGAGAAGGGCGTCAACCTGAACGGCTTGAATGGCACCCTGCTGGGCGGGCCGCTGGCCATTTCTGGCGGCAGCCAGCCCGACAATTCCATCCAGGTGAAAATCGCCGGCAATATGACGGTCGATGGCTTGCGCAAGACCTACCCGACCCCCGTGGTGCAGCGGCTGGCGAAGCATTTGAATGGCGGGGCCCGCTACAACGGCTTGATCACGGCGCGCGATCACTTGCTGGTGGTCAATGTCGAATCGCCGTTGAATGGCCTGGGCCTGGACTTCCCGGCGCCGCTGAAAAAAGCCGCTGGCGAGAGCTTGCCGCTACGCTTTACCTTGACCGGTAACGCCGCCAACGCGGCCGGCCTGCGCACGGACGATATACGCATCAGCCTGGCGAACGGCATCGCCGCGCGCTACCAGCGCCAGAAGCAGGGCAAGGACGCCTGGCGGCTGGTGCGCGGCGGCATCGGCGTCAATGTGCCGGCGCCCGAACCGGACAGCGGCATGATGCTCAATGTGAACATGAAGTCGCTCGATGTGGACAGCTGGATCGCCGCCGGCAGTGCCATTGCAGGCAATGCTGGCGATACGGCCGGCAATGCGGGCGCGGATGCGGATACACCTGATTTTGCGCAATATGTCGTGCCCGATATCATGGCGGCGCGCGCCAGCGAGCTGATGTTGGGCGAGCGCAAGCTGGAAGATGTGGTGGTCGGCGCCACGCATCAAAAAGATGTGTGGCAAGCCAATATCGACGCCAAGCAGGTGTCCGGTTATGTGACTTGGCTGGAAACGCCTTCCGGACTCGGCAAGATGACGGCGCGGCTGTCCTCGCTGATCATTCCGGAATCGGCTGCCAACGATGTGAAAAACCTGCTGGAAGGCAAGAGCAGCGCGCAATCGATCCCCTCGCTCGATATCGTCGCCGAGCAGTTTGAATTGTTCAATAAAAAGATCGGCCGGCTGGAGTTGCAAGCCTATAACACCATGGCCGCTGGCGGGCGCGAGTGGCGTGTCGGCAAGTTGCAATTGTCCAATCCTGACGGCGCCCTGAGCGGCAACGGCAAATGGATACTCAAGGATGGCCAGAGCACCACCAGCCTGCGTTTCGGACTCGATATCGTCGATGCGGGCAAGTTGCTGGACCGCTTCGGCTTCGTCGATACCTTGCGGCGCGGCAAGGGGCGCCTGAGTGGCGACATCGCCTGGAATGGCTTGCCGTATTCGCTGGACATTCCCAGCTTGTCCGGCAATATCGAAATGAACGTGGAGTCGGGCCAGTTCCTCAAGCAGGATCCGGGCGCGGCCAAGCTGCTGGGCGTGCTGAGCCTGCAAGCCTTGCCGCGTTTGCTGAAACTCGATTTCCACGACGTGTTTTCGGAAGGTTTGGCTTTCGATGGCATCACGGCCAATGCCAGCATCAAGCGCGGCGTGGTGACCACCGATAACCTGAAGATGCATGGCGTGGCGGCCACCGTACTGATGGACGGCACGGCGGACATTGCCAACGAAACAACTAACCTGCACGTGGTGGTGATCCCGGAATTTAACCTGGGCACGGGGCCCCTGGTGTATGCGCTGGCCGTCAATCCGGTGATCGGCATCGGCAGCTTCCTGGCGCAATTGTTCCTGCGTGCGCCCGTGATGAAGGCGCTGACTTACCATATGCAGATTGCCGGGCCGTGGAAGTCGCCGGTGGTGACCAAGCTCGATAGTGGTAAATTGGAGCCGGTCCCGCTCCCGGTCCCTGCTGCGGCCGCGACGCCGGATGCAGTAGCGAAATAAGCGCAAGTAGCTGAACTAAGCTGAACGATAGGTGACATGATGCATACAGTGGCAGCAATCCAAATGATTTCCTCGCCCTCCGTCGAGGAAAACCTGGCCACCGCGCGGCGCCTGGTTGCCCAGGCGGCCGCCGGCGGCGCCAGGCTGGTGGTCTTGCCGGAATACTGGGCCATCATGGGCCAGCTGGAAACGGACAAGCTCAGTCATGCCGAGCAGCCTGGCAACGGTCCTATCCAGGATGGCATGGCGCAGATGGCGCGCCAGCATGGCATCTGGCTGATCGGCGGCACCTTGCCGCTGGCCTCCGGACAGGCGGGCAAGGTGCTCAATACCACCCTGGTGTACGACCCGCAAGGCGAGCCTGCCGGTCGCTACGACAAGATCCACCTGTTCGGTTTTACGCGCGGTGCCGAGTCGTACGATGAATCGCGCACCATCGTGGCGGGCGGCCAGGTGCGCAGCATCGAACTGCCGTTTGGCCGGGTCGGCCTGTCGGTGTGTTATGACTTGCGCTTCCCCGAGCTATACCGTGCCATGGGCGATTGCGCGCTGATCGTCTTGCCGGCCGCTTTCACGCATACGACGGGCCGCGCCCACTGGGAAGTGCTGTTGCGTGCGCGCGCCATCGAAAACCAGTGTTATGTACTGGCGTCGGCGCAGGGCGGCTTGCATCCGAACGGGCGCCGTACCTGGGGCCACAGCATGCTGATCGACCCCTGGGGCGAAGTCAAGGCCGTGTTGCCGGAAGGCGAGGGCGTGGTCAGCGGCGTTATCGATACCCTGTTCTTGGCGGGCGTGCGCGAATCGCTGCCGGCTTTGGCTCACCGTACAATGTAAGTTGAATTTCAAGAATAGATAGACATGATCCCATTTGAACCTAATCTGTCCAGCCTGGCTGTAGCGCGCAATATTTTGCTGACACCGTTCGGCCTGGACGAAGACAAGCTGCTCAAGGCGCTGGGCACGATGTTTACGCACAAGGTCGATTATGCCGACCTGTACTTCCAGTTCACCAAGAGCGAAGGCTGGAGCCTGGAAGAGGGTATCGTCAAGACGGGCAGTTTTTCCATCGACCAGGGTGTCGGCGTGCGCGCCGTGTCGGGCGACAAGACGGCTTTTTCGTATTCCGACGAGATTTCCGAACAGGCCTTGCTGGAAGCGGCGGCCGCCACGCGCACGATTGCACGCGCGGGCGCCGGCAAGATCAAGGTAGCCGGCCAGGCGCAGCGCCAGGGCGGCCGTTCGCTGTATCTGCCGAATGATCCGCTCGCTTCGCTCGACGCGACGGCCAAGGTGCAATTGCTGGAGCGTGTGGAAAAAATGGCGCGCGCCAAGGATCCGCGCGTGGTGCAGGTGATGGCGGGCCTGGCCGGTGAATACGATGTGGTGCTGGTGCTGCGCAGCGATGGCGTGCTGGCGGCCGATATCCGGCCACTGGTACGGCTTTCGCTGACGGTGATTGCCGAACAGAACGGCCGCCGTGAAACAGGTTCTTCCGGGGGCGGCGGGCGCTTCAGCTATGATTATTTCAGCGACGCCGTGCTGGAACAATATGCCAGCGACGCCGTCAATTCGGCGCTGGTCAACCTGGAAGCGCGCCCCGCGCCGGCCGGTCCGATGACCATCGTGCTGGGACCGGGCTGGCCCGGTATTTTGTTGCACGAAGCGATAGGCCACGGCCTGGAAGGCGATTTCAACCGCAAGGGCTCGTCCGCGTTTTCAGGCCGCATCGGTGAGCGCGTGGCCGCCAGGGGCGTCACCGTGGTCGATGACGGCACCCTGCCGGACCGCCGCGGTTCGCTCAATATCGACGACGAGGGCAACCCCACGCAATGCACCACCCTGATCGAAGATGGCATCCTGAAAGGCTATATCCAGGACACCATGAATGCGCGCCTGATGAAAATGCCGGTGACGGGCAATGCGCGACGCGAATCGTTTGCCCACCTGCCGATGCCGCGCATGACCAATACCTATATGCTGGGCGGCGACAAGGATCCGGGCGAAATTCTTGCCTCCGTGAAAAATGGTTTGTATGCGGTGAACTTTGGCGGTGGCCAGGTCGATATTACGAACGGCAAGTTCGTCTTCTCGGCCAGCGAAGCGTACATGATTGAAAACGGCAAGCTCAGCTATCCAGTCAAGGGCGCCACCCTGATTGGCAACGGTCCCGACGTGCTGAACCGCGTTTCCATGATCGGCAACGACATGCGCCTCGATTCGGGCGTGGGCGTGTGCGGCAAGGAAGGGCAAAGCGTGCCCGTGGGCGTGGGCCAGCCGACTTTGCGCCTTGATGGCATTACAGTGGGCGGCACTGCCTGATTTACTTGAAAGGCCAGCCCGCAGCGTCCGCCGTGGGCTGGCAACTTTCCTTTCTTTAAAACTTGTACTTCAATCCCGCGCTAAAGAACCGTCCTGCCGCGCCCGCATAGTCGAGCGGGTTGTAGCTGGTGGCGCCGTAGGTCAGCGGGTCGAGCGGGGCGATCTTGTCGAACAGGTTCTGGATCGATGCATACGCTTCCAGCTTGGGCGTGGCCAGCCAGCGTGCCGTCAGGTCCACGCTGGTAAACGAGGCGATGCGGCAGCCGCGCGGTGCATCCGAGCCATCGGCGAAATGCGTGGCGCAGCCATCGGGATCGTTCTTGAACAGCACATTGTCGAGTGCGCCGCGGTAGTTGACGTTGGTCGATACGCGCCAGTTCTGGCGCTCCCAGGTGATGCCCAGGTTGACCCGGTTGTTCGGCGTGCCCATGCAGTTGGACACGTCGCAATTGCCGTGCGTGCCCGCGAAATCACGCTGCGTGCCATCCTGCTCCGTGCGCAGCCATTTGTACAAGTGCGTCCATTTCACGTCGAAGGTCAGGCTGCCATAATCATGGCCCAGGTCGAAGCGCTGGCGGCCGTCCACGTCGATGCCGCGCACCGTCGTTTGCGCCGAATTGACATAGTTGGCCAGCACGGCCGTGATGGCGCCCGGGTCGCCCGGTATGCCGGTGGCGGTGGACGGGTCGCGCGCCACATGGCCTTCGGCAATTGCCGTGTCGGTTTGTTCCTGGTTGATTTCATTCTTGCGGCGGATTTGCCACAGATCAACGGAGAGGCTGGTGCGGGGCAGCGGGTCCCAGATGGCGCCCAGCGAATAGCTGCGCGAGCGTTCCGGCGACAGGTTCGGATTGGGCGAGGTGATGATGGCGATCGAAGCGGGATTACAGGCCGCGGCGACGCCCAGCGCGCAGCGCAGGGGATCGGTGGCGGTGGAAAACGCCGCCAGGCCGCCGACGCCGTTTTCTGCCGCGCTGGGGGCGCGAAAGCCTTTGGCGAAGGTGCCGCGCAGGGCCAGCTCGCGTAGCGGCGTCCATTTGATGCCCGCTTTCGGCGTGTAGGAATTACCCACGTCGCTGAAATGGTCGGCGCGCAAGGCGCCGGACAATTCGACTTGCTTGAGTACCGGCGCCAGCACCTCGGCATAGAGGGCCGAGGCGTTGCGGCTGCCTTTGTAGGCCGAATAGCCCAGGCCGATGATGTTACCCCGTTCCGTGCCCGTGGTCGGTTGCAACTCCGTGGCTTCATGACGGAACTCCGCCCCCACGGCAACGCCCAGCGCACCGCCGTTCAGCTTGCCGACTTCGCGGCTGGCCTTGAAATCGATTTGCGCGATATGCGTCCTGGCATCGTTGGAGAGGGTGGGCGACAGTGCCGCATACAGGGCCGGTGAATTGAGGCCGGCATTTTCCGCGATGCGCCACAGGCTGCCTGCAGGCAGGGCGGCATACGCGGGGTTCAGGCTGGCGGCTGCCACGTTGGCGGCGCTGGGGTTGAGCAGGGCGAAGGCCACGTCGCGCTGCAGGTAGCCATTCTGCTCGTTCGAGACCCGGTTTTGCGAGTACAGCAGGGCGCTGTCGATATCCCAGCCGGCCAGCGTGCCCTTGATGCCCAGCACGTAGCGCTGGAAGGTGGAATCGATGTTCGAGACGCGCGGCCCCACGTCGCCGGCCAGGTAGCGCAGGCGGGCGTCGGTGCCAAAATAAGGGTTGTCCGGATGGGTGGCGCCCAGCGACACGCCCGCATTGCTGACGGGCCCGCCAGGATAGCCGACCGAGCCGCTGACGGTCGATGGCGTCGTTTGCGAAGTCGATTCGCTGTGATACAGGTTGACCTCGGCATACGTCTGCAGCTCGGAGTTCAGTTGCCAGGCGCCGCGGCCGAAGAAGTTCACGTTTTTCTGTTGGGGCTGGATTTGCCCGTATTGTTGCGCGGCATCAATCAAACAGCCGCCGCCCGGATCGCCTTGCGGATGCGTGGTGAAGTTGCTGCAGGCTGCGGCCGGGAAGCTGCGCGTAAAACCCACGCCAGCCAGGTTGCCGCGGTTGTAGTAATCGAGCGTGTCGGGGTTGCGCACATTGCCGTTGATGGCGCTGCCGGCCGCATTGTTGGTGGTGATGGCGCCCGTGCCGCCCAGCGCCTGCTGCGCGCTGAAGCCCAGGTCGCGCAAGTCGCTGCGGCCGACGGCGCCGCGTCCGGCCCGGTCGCGGTTCCAGATCGGCGCCTTTTCGCTGTATTCGAGGTTGAGCAGCACGTTGTAGCGGTCGGCGTCGATATCGCCGAAACCATGCATGATGGCCGCGTGCGCATCGCGGCCATCCCAATCCTTGGTCTTGCCGTAATTGCCTTTGAGCGTGGTGCCCTGGAAGTCGCGCCGCAGGATCACGTTGACCACGCCGGCAATCGCATCGGAGCCATAGATGGCCGAGGCGCCATCCTTGAGGATTTCCACCCTTTCGACGGCGTCGAGGGGAATGATGTTCAGGTCGGCAAAGACCTTTTGGCCATCGTCGGCCAGGCCGTACGGCGCCACCCGGCGGCCATTGAGCAGCACCAGCGTCGAGGCGGTGCCCAGGCCGCGCAGCGAAATGCCCGAGGCGCCGGCCGCGAAGCCATTGCCGAAGGTGGTGGGGACGGAACCCTGGTTGTCGACGGCCAGCGTCTGCAGCAGTTCGGCCACGCTCGATTTACCGGATTTTTCGATGTCGGCGGCGCTCAGTGTCTGCACGGCCGATGCCGTTTCAGCCTGCGCGCGGCGGATGTTGGAACCGGTGATTTCCACGCGGGCGATCGGTGCGCCCGTGGCGCCGTCTTGTGCTTGCGCCGATGCGGGCAGGCCGAGCATCGTCAGCAGAACCGCGCCTGGCGCGAAGACGATGGCGCTGGCTGGGGTGGGGAATGAAGGTGATCGTGTCTTGCAATGTCGTGACATGCTGTTCTCCCGGTTGGATGTGCAGGTGTTTGCCTGAACGTCCAGTGTTGCCGGGGCGCCTGCCGCCAGATTCGATCTGCATCAGTTGTGCACGATTTGCGGATGTTTTATTCACGTTTGTGGATGGTGCGCGACAGTTAAAAAAAGGCCAGAAAAGTATGAACTTTTCTGGCCTTTACTCATCGAGCTTGAGTTGCGCAGCTTAGAACTTGTAGCTGGCTTTCACGTACAGCGTGCGGCCCAGCGGATCCGTGTAGCGTGGATCGTAGCCGGTCTGGAATACCGTACCCTGGTTACTGAATGGCGGGTTGGTGTCAAACAGGTTTTTCACGCCGACGCTGATGTCGGTATTGTGGAAGCCCTTGTACGAACCCGACAGCGAGAACGTGGAATAGGCTTTCACGTGTTGCTGGTATTGTGCGCTGACCAGATTCTGGTCTTGATAACCGCTCATGAATTGGTTCGACAGGCTGGCACCCCATTTGCCCTGCGACCAGTTCAGCGATGCATTGTGCTTCCAGCGGAATACCGGATTGTTGTCAGCATACACGCCGACGTTCTGGATGTACGCGCCGCCAGCTTCGTTCTGGTATTCATAGTTGTGTACCCAGGTGCCGTCGAACTGCACGCCGAAGTCGCCATAGGTGTTGCTGTGTGGCAGTCTCCAGGTCAGGCTGGTATCGACGCCCGAGGTGTGCACTTCACCCAGGTTGGTCAGGTTGGCGTTGACATATTCCAGCGTCTTGCCATCGGCCGAATACACGAAGTCCTGCTGGTACTTGGCGTAGTCGCCGAACAGCGTTTGCTCTGCCACGGTACCGATCTTGTCGCGGATCTTGATGTTGAAGTAATCGAAGGAGACGGTCACGGAGTTGATAGGCTCAAGCACCATGCCCAGCGAGAAGGTCTTCGATTTTTCAGGCTTCAGATTGATGTTGCCACCGCTGCGGATATTTTGCTGCTGGTTGCAGACCACGTTGGCGTTGGCGCCCGGAATGGCCGTGCCGCCTGGGCACAGTTTCGGATCGTCATACGCGTTGCCGGTGAAGGTGGTGGTGGCTGGGCCGTGCAGGTCATACAGGGTCGGGGCGCGGAAGCCCGTGTTGTACGACGTGCGGAACAGCACTTGCTTGGTCGGCTGCCAGCGGAAGCCCACTTTTGGATTGAAGGTGTTGCCGACGTCATTGTAGTGGTCGTAACGCGCTGCCAGCGACAGATCCAGGTCCTTGCGCAGAGGCACGCTCAGTTCCGAGAACAGGGCGGCGATATTGCGTTGGCCGGACTGGTTTTGTGCATCGGCATAACCGGAGCTTTGCGCTTGCGAAGCCAGGGCCGTGTTCACATCGTAGGTAGCCTTGTCGTGGCGGAACTCGGTGCCCAGCGCGAAGCCGACTGCACCTGCAGGCAACTGATAGATATCGCGGCTGATTTTTGCATCGACGCCGGCGCTGGTCATTTTGGCGCCCAGGTATTGGCCATGCAGCTGGGCTGCATCGATATACGCGGTACCGGCGGCGGACTGGTCGCCGAACGGGTTCAGGATGCCATTGGCCACGCCTTGCATGATCTGGCTGTCATTGGTATAGCCATTGACGAAGGCGCTGGCAGCCTTGCTGATCGAGTAGTTGAAGCCGACATCATAGTCCCAGCCTGCAACCAGGCCTTCGGACGACAGGACCAGGCGGTCCGAGGTGCTGGTGTCGTAGCCTTCGCGCTTGCCGGCTGCGACGGTACGCCAGTTCAGGGTCAGGTCGCTGCCATTCAAGCCTGCCACGCCAGGCACAATGCCATTGCCTGGATAGTAAGGGCTGCTCGACGGCATCGAGATACCGATCAGTGGCGATGGCGCGATGCTCGACAGCGTGCTGCTGCGCGCATGCAGGTATTCCACGCTGGCCGTGTTGTCTTCGTTAATCTTGAAGGTTGCCTTGCCCAGATACGATTCCTGCTGCGTTTTCGGGATATCGTCGATGAACGTGGTGGTGTCGGTACGGCAGGTGCCGGTCTTGCTGTTGGCGACCAGGCCCGGGCCTTGGCAGCCGGTAGCGTAGTAAGGGTTGCCGGTCAAGCCGTTGTCGGCAAAGAAGTTGGCCGGTTGCGAGGTGCCACTGGTGCGGTCGACGCCCTTGCCTGGGATCAGGCTGGTATCGGAGAAGCCGCGCGAGGTGGCCGACAGCGCCGATTGCTTGTGCACGTCCGCCACGCCGAAGACATTGAAGCCGTCCTTGTTCAGATCGCCATAACCGCCCGAAATGTTGACGCGCGATTCTTCGCCGCCGCCGCTCTTGGTCGGGCTAAAGCCTTCGACGCTGACGGTGGCGCCTTGCACGGAGCGCTTGGTGATGAAGTTGATCACGCCGCCGATGGCGTCGGTGCCGTAGATGGCCGATGCGCCGTCACGCAGGATCTCCACGCGGTCCAGGGCCGACAGCGGGATGATGTTCAAGTCAACGGAAGAGCCGTTGAACGGGTGGCTGGCGATGCGGCGGCCGTTCAGCAGGACCAGGGTCTTGTCGGCGCCGATGCCGCGCAGGTCGGCGGTCGACTGGCCACCGGTACCCAGGCCGACGGACTGGCTGCTGCCTTGCGAGCTTTGGTTCATCGGGATGGTGTTCATTACGTCTTGCGCCGTCGTCAAGCCTTGCTTGATGAAGTCGTCCGCCTTGATCGAGGTGATCGGCAGTGCCGTCTGCGACGACAGGCGTTTGATGCTCGAACCGGTTACTTCCACGCGCTGAATGCTGGCCGAGTCATCGGTGCTGTTGTCCGTTATGCTCTGCGCGCCCGCCGCGTGCATGCCGAACAGCAGGCCGCTGGCGCAGATGAGGCGCAGCGACCGCGACAGCAATTTTTCTATCATCATGGCAAAACTCCTGATCAATAATTTTTTGTGATTTGTGTTTGTCTACAAGCAAGGGGGTGGCCTTACGCCTGTAACAGAGGTGCCTCGCTGTTTTTTTATGCAGGAGACGTATTCATCAAATCACCTTGCCGGTAGCAGGGTCAAGAACCAAAAAGACAAGTGTGAAAATAACCAACAGTAATGATTAATCACAGATGTAAAGACGAATTGATGCATCGCAGAGGGACTGGGTTGCCCGTGTGTCCAGGCTAATTGCCTGGGGCCGCATGGATGCTGGTGATGGGGTATGGAAGGTGGGCGACAAGGTCGCTTACAAATTGAAACGTTTGTGAGGAAACGCTATGCCAGGCAGGATGGAGATAGCTTACTTTTCAATTGTAAAGTTATGTAGTGACAGGCTGATGACGGAGGAAAAAAAACCACATCCGATGGCAAAGTGTACACGATGCAAGCGTGTTGCACTACCTCGCGCGCACAAATATGCTTGCCAAGCGTTCCAATTTGGCGTTATAGTCAATTAACACTCACTGGATAACTCGCATGTTCGCTCGCTTTTTTACCGCCTACTTTTACTTTAGCAATTCCAACCCAAAGGCGGTGGAGTAGCGGACGGTTCACGTAGCAGCAAAAACGAGATCCCAGCAAATTCTAAAAAACCGCCACCGATGGCGGTTTTTTTTTACCCCACGGTTTTACCTCTGTTCAAATTTTTGGAGAAAATGATGCCCCGCACCGATGATTTGCGTATTCGCGAAATGAAGGAATTGACTCCGCCATCCCACCTGATCCGCGAATTTGCCTGTTCGGAGCTGGCTGCGCAGACTGCTGCCGCATCGCGCGTTGCCTTGCACCGTATCCTGCACGGCCAGGACGACCGCCTGATGGTCGTCATCGGCCCCTGTTCCATCCACGACACCAAGGCCGCCATGGAATATGCGCGCCTGCTGGTCAAGGAGCGCGCGCGCTTTGCCGGCGAACTGGAAATCGTCATGCGCGTCTACTTCGAAAAGCCGCGCACCACGGTGGGCTGGAAGGGCTTGATCAATGATCCTTACATGGACAACAGTTTCCGCATCAACGATGGCTTGCGCATGGCCCGTGAATTGTTGCGCGACATCAATGAGCTGGGCTTGCCTGCCGGCACCGAGTTTCTCGATGTGATCAGTCCGCAATACATCGCCGACCTGATCAGCTGGGGCGCGATCGGCGCACGCACCACCGAATCGCAGGTGCACCGCGAGCTGGCCTCGGGACTGTCGTGTCCGGTCGGCTTCAAGAATGGCACGGACGGCAACGTCAAGATCGCCGTGGAAGCCATCAAGGCCGCCTCGCAGCCGCACCATTTCCTGTCCGTCACCAAGGGGGGCCATTCGGCCATCGTCTCGACCAACGGCAATGAAGATTGCCATATCATCTTGCGCGGCGGTAAGACACCGAACTATGACGCAGCCAGTGTCGACGAAGCCTGCAAGGCCATCGCGGCGCAGGGGCTGGCGTCGCGCCTGATGATCGACGCCTCGCATGCGAACAGCTCGAAAAAGCCGGAAAACCAGATTCCCGTCTGCGCCGATATCGCTGCCCAGGTGGCGGCGGGCGATGAGCGCATCGTGGGCGTGATGGTCGAATCGCATCTGGTGGCGGGCCGCCAGGACTTGGTGCCGGGCAAGGAACTCGTGTATGGCCAGTCTGTCACCGATGGCTGCATCGACTGGAGCGCCAGCGTGGCCGTGCTGGAAAACCTGGCCGCCGCGGTGCGGCAGCGCCGCCTGCAGGGCGACCAGGAATAGACGCTGCCTTGGCCTATGAAAAGGCTCTGTCCTCATTAAATAGGGGAACCTGTCTGCAAAGCTGAGGTCTGACTGATCAGACCAGCCAAACAGGGAGATGGCCATGCAACAGGTTCAATGGCAGGCGTTCTTCATGCAGTTCGCCATGCTGTCTCGGCGCCAACGCCTGGGCAGCGTAGAAATGCTGAGCGGCACGCCGCCCCAGCGAGCGGCTGTCGCGCTGATCGAGCGCACGGCCCAGGCACGCCTATGTTGTCCGGCGTGCCACTCTCGGCATTTGCACCGGCACGGCCGCGCCAACGATCTGCAGCGTTATCGCTGCGTTCCTTGCGGCAAAACATTCAATGCGCTGACGGGCACGCCCTTGGCGCATCTCCGGCATAAAGTCCTGTGGCTGGACTACGCGAATTGCTTGCTGAACTCGGATTCCGTACGCAAGGCTGCCCAGCAACTGGGCATCCATCGCAATACCAGTTTTCGCTGGCGCCACCGTTTTTTATCGCTGGCGAAAACCGACCGCCCGCGCTGCCTGCATGGCATCACCGAGGCCGATGCGCTGTATCTGCTGGAATCGGAAAAAGGGGCGCGGCATTTGCGGCGTCCGGCACGCCGGCGTGGTGGATCTGGCCGGCAACGCGGCATTTCCAGCGAACAGGTCTGTATCCTGGTAGCGCGCGACCGCACCGGGCAAACCATCGATTTCGTTACTGGCAAGGGGCCCATCACGAAGCAGCAACTCCTGACTTGCTTGCCGCCCGTGATCGACCGCGACATCCTGCTGGTGACCGATGGCCATGCGGCGTATGCCGCGTTTGCCCGGGAAAAGGGCATCAGCCATCAAGCCGTCAACTTGCGTGCCGGCATCCGCGTGCGCGGCGCGGTCCACGTACAGAACGTGAACGCTTATCACAGCCGCTTGCGCGGATGGCTGAGCATGTTTCATGGCGTGGCGACACGTTATCTGTCCAATTACCTGGGTTGGCGCTGGATACTCGACGCCAGGCGCATCCTGTCCGCTGAAACATTATTGAAGGCAACCTTGGGAGAGTTCCCACATCTGACGGTGACATAGCCTATGAAAAAAGCCCGGAAAGCTGAGTCAGCTTCCTGGGCCTTTTTGGTTGTAAACTTGCCTCAGTTTAAAACTTGTAGGTAGCGCGCACGTAGAAAGTGCGGCCTAGCGGATCCGTAAAGCGCGGATCGTAGCCGGTCTGGAAGGTACCGATCTGGTTACTGAACGGTGGATCCTGGTTCAGCAGGTTCTTCACGCCGACCGTCACTTCCGTGTTCCGGAAACCCGCATATGCGCCCGACAGCGACCAGACCGAGTATGCCTTGACGCTTTGTTCGAATTCCGGATCGACATAGTTCTGGTCGCGGTAGCCGCTCATGTACTTGTTCGACAGGGTGGCGTTCCAGTTTTTCAGGTTCCATTGCAGAGATGCATTATGTCTCCAGCGGAATACCGGTGCATTGTCGCCGTACACGCCCACGTTTTGCACGTAGTCGCCATTGCGCTCGTTCTGGTACTCATACTTCTGCACCCAGGTACCGTCAAAGTTAAAGGTGAAGTTGCCATACTGGCTGCGTGGCAGCTTCCAGTTCAGGCCCAGGTCCAGCCCCGAGGTATGCATTTCGCCCAGGTTGTCCAGGGTTGCCAGCACGTATTCCAGCTTGGTGCCATCGGCTGAATACACGAAGCTGCTCTTGTATTTGTCGTAGTTGTCGAACAGGGTCTGTTCGGCCACGGTGCCGATCTTGTCGCGCAGCTTGATATTGAAGTAGTCGAGCGACATGGTCAGCGACTTGGTCGGTTCGAGCACGATACCGGCGCTGAAGGTCTTTGATTTTTCCGGCTTGACATCGGGATTGCCGCCCGAACGGATATATTGCTGTGCACGGCATGCCACGTTGTCGTTGGCGCCAGGGATGGCCACGCCGCCCGGGCACAAGCGCGGATCGTTGTACTTATTGGCCGTAAAGGTTTTGGTTTGCGGACCATGCAGGTCATACAGCGTCGGTGCGCGGAAACCCGTGTTGTAGGAGCTGCGCAGCAAGACCTGGCTCGTTGGCTGCCAGCGCAGGCCGACTTTCGGGTTGAAGCTGCCCCCCACGTCATTGTAATGGTCGTAACGCGCGGCCAGCGATAATTCCAGATCTTTCACGACAGGAACGCTCAACTCTGAAAACAGGGCACTGATATTACGGCTGCCGGACTGGCTCAGGGCATCGGCGTAGCCGGAGCTCGACGCCTGGCTGGCCAGGTCCCGGTTGACGTTGTATTCTGCTTTTTCATTGCGGAACTCGCTGCCGACGGCGAAGCCGACGGCGCCTGCAGGCAAGTTGAACAGTTCACGGCTGATTTTCGCGTCCAGCGCCGTGCTGGTCATCTTGGCGCTCAGATACTCGCCTTTCAGCACGGAATCCTGCAGATAGGCTTCGCCGGCGGCGCTTTGGGCGCCAAACGGATTCAAGATGCCATTGGCCATGCCGTCGATGATGCGCTGGTCGTTCAGGTAGCCGCCGGTGAAGGCGCTGGTGGCCTTGCTGACGGAATAACTGAGGCCGGCGTTATAGTCCCACGCACCGAGCACGCCTTCGGCCGCCAGTACCAGGCGGTCCGAAGTGCTGGTGTCGTAGCCGCTGCGCTGGCCCGACGCCACCGGACGCCAGCTGATATCCAGATCTTGCCCGGACAGGCCGGGGACGGCCGGCACGCCGCCGCTGCCGCCTGGATAGTAAGGCGAGCTCGATGGCATCAGCAAGCCGATGTTCGACATCGGCGGTGGCGAGATATGCGCTTGATTGGTGCTGCGCGAATGCAGGTATTCGATGGTGGCCAGGTGATCCTGGTTCAGCTTGAAACTTGCCTTGCCCAGGAAGGATTCCTGCTGGGTTTTTGGAATCGCGTCGATGAAGGGCGTGACATCCATGGCGCAGGTGTTCTTGCCCGACGTGTTTTTGTACAGGTTGGGACCGACGCAGCCGGACGCGAACGCCGGGTTGCCGACCAGGCCGTTGCCGGTATCGTAGAAGTTGGCCGGGAAGGTGGTGCCGCTCAGGTTATCGACGCCCTTGCCGGGAATGTAGCCGCTGGCCGAGAAGGCACGGTTCGCCGCGCTCAAGGCAGATTGGCGATGCACGTCGACGACACCGAAGACATTGAAGCCATCCTTGTTCAGGTCGCCGTAGCCACCCGACAGGTTCAGGCGCGACTCGTCGCCACCGCCCGACTTCTGTGGCTGGTAATGTTCCACGCTCACCGAGCCGCCCTTGACGGAACGCTTGGTAATGAAATTGATCACGCCGCCAATCGCGTCCGTGCCGTAAATGGCGGAAGCGCCGTCACGCAGCACTTCGACACGCTCCAGGGCGGAAATGGGAATGATGTTCAGGTCGACGGACGAGCCATTGAACGGGTGGCTGGCGATGCGCCGGCCATTGAGCAGCACCAGGGTCTTGTCGCCGCCGATGCCGCGCAAGTCCGCCACCGACTGGCCGCCCGTCCCCGAACCGACCGACTGCGAGCTGCTTTGGGTGCTTTGATTCATGGAAATCGTCGACAGCACTTCTTGCGCCGTCGTCAAACCTTGCTTGGCGAAATCGTCCGCCTTGATCGAGGTGATCGGCAGCGCCGTTTCCGACGCCAGGCGCTTGATGCTCGATCCGGTGACCTCGACCCGTTGCATGGTGTTATCGCTTGTCTCCTGTGCATAGGCGGCATGCATCCCCAATGCCATGCTCGTGGCAAACATGAGGCGCAAAGACCGCGCTATTACATTTTCAATCATCATTTTTAATTCCTTATTTTATTGACAAATGCTGCAATTGTCTTGATGAAACTGGTAATTTGATAATTATAATTTTGCTTCTTTTTATATTGACCAGTGAATGTTTGGCAAATTTTTTGAGCACTCATGACAACATTCATGCATGTAATTGTCAATTTTTCGTCCTTTTTTTGGAAAAAAAGTAACAAAACACTGTAATTTTTATAATCCTTGAGTCATAAAATGCTGTGTGGTGTTTTGATTTGTTATTAGTCGCGTAAAATAAAACGGCGCAGACCATGGCTGGCCTGCGCCGCAGAAAAAAACGTACTTCGCCGTGCCATAAAAAAAGCCCGGAAAGCTGTTGCAGCTTTCCGGGCTTCTTGGTTTTCAGCTGAGCTCAGCTTAGAACTTGTAGGTGGCGCGCACGTAGAAAGTACGGCCCAGCGGATCGGCAAAGCGCGGATCGTAGCCGGTCTGGAAGGTGTTGTACTGATTGGTGAACGGTGGGTTTTCGTTCAGCAAGTTCTTCACGCCGACGGTGACTTCGGTATTCTTGAAGCCCGCATACATGCCCGACAGCGACCAGACCGAATACGGTTTGACCTTTTGTACGAACTGGTCATCGACATCGTTCATGTCCTGGTAGCCGCTCATGTATTTGTTCGCCAGGGTGGCGTTCCACTTGCCCAGGTTCCATTGCAGCGATGCATTGTGTCTCCAGCGGAATACCGGACCATTGTCGGCATACACGCCCACGTTCTGCACGTAGGCGCCATTGCGCTCATTCTGGTACTCATACTTCTGTACCCAGGTGCCGTCAAACGCAAAGGTGAAGTTGCCATACTCGCTGCGTGGCAGTCTCCAGTTCAAGCCCAGGTCGACACCGGCCGTGTGCATCTCGCCCAGGTTATCCAGGTTGGCCACCACGTAGTCCAGGCTTCTGCCATCGGCCGAGTACACGAAGTTGTTCTTGTACTTGTCATAGTCGCCGAACAGGGTCTGTTCCGCCACGGTGCCGATCTTGTCGCGCAGGCGGATCTGGAAGTAGTCGACCGATACCGTCACGGATTTGACCGGTTCGATGACGACACCGGCGCTGAAGGTTTTCGATTTTTCAGGCTTGATATCCGGATTGCCGCCCGTGCGGATATATTGTTGCGTGGAGCAGGCGGTATTCTTGTCGGCGCCAGGCACAGGTATGCCACCCGGGCACAGGCGCGGGTCGTTGTACTTGCCGGCCGTGAAGGTTTTGCTCATCGGACCGTGCAGGTCGTACAAGGTCGGTGCGCGGAAACCCGTGTTGTACGAGCCGCGGAACAATACCTGGCTGGTCGGCTGCCAGCGCAGGCCGATTTTCGGATTGAAGCTGCCGCCGACATCGTTGTAATGGTCGTAGCGGGCTGCCAGCGACAGTTCCAGGCTCTTCAGGATGGGGACGCTCAGTTCCGAGAAGATGGCGCCGATATTGCGGCTGCCCGACTGGTCTTTTGCCTCGGCATAGCCGGAGCTCGAGGCTTGCGAAGCGAGTGCCGTATTGATGTTGTACTCGGCCTTTTCATTGCGGAACTCGGTGCCGACGGCAAACCCGACGGCGCCTGCCGGCAAGTCATAGATTTCACGGCTGATCTTGGCGTCAACTCCCGTGTTGGTCATCTTCGCGTTCAGGTATTCGCCTTGCAGCAGCGAATTTTTCATGTAGTCCAGGCCGGCCGCGCTTTGCGGGCCAAACGGGTTCAGCACGCCGCTGGCCACGCCGTCGATCATGCGCTTGTCACCCAGGTAGCCATTGACGAAGGCGCTGGTGGCCTTGCTGACGGAAAAACTCAGGCCGACGTTGTAGTCCCAGCCTGCGACGACGCCTTCCGACGCTGCCACCAGGCGATCCGAGGTGCTGGTGTCGTAGCCGACGCGCTGGCCCATGTCCATCGGACGCCAGCTCAGGTTCAGGGCTTCGCCTGCCAGGCCTGGCACGTTGGGCACGCCAGCGCTGCCGCCTGGATAGTATGGCGAAGTCGGGTCGATGGTCAGGCCGATACGGGTCAGCGTCGGCGGCGTGATGCGCGACTCATTGGTGCTGCGTGCGTGCAGGTATTCCAGGGTCGCCAGATGATCTTCGTCGATCTTGAAGCTGGCTTTGCCCAGGAAGGACTCCTGGTTCGTCTTTGGAATATTTTCGATGTAAGGCGCCGCGTCAAATGAGCAGACCGAGCTGCCATCCGGGTTGGGACGCTGGTTTTGGCCTGCGCAACCGCCTGCAAAGGCCGGGTTACCCGAGAATACTTTCGACTTGTCTTGATTGATGGTCGTGAAGTTGGCGCTCGGCGTGGTGCTGCTCAGGTTATTGACGCCCTTGCCCGGAATGTAGCCGGTCGACGAGAAGGCGCGATCGCTGGCGTTCAGCGCTCCCTGGCGATGCACGTCGACCACGCCGAAGACATTGAAGCCATCCTTGTTCAGGTCGCCGTAGCCACCCGACAGGTTCAGGCGCGATTCATCGCCGCCGCCCGATTTTTCTGGCTGGTAATGTTCCACCGAGACCGAGCCACCCTTGACGGAGCGCTTGGTGATGAAGTTGATGACGCCGCCGATGGCGTCGGTGCCGTAGATCGCGGAGGCGCCGTCACGCAGCACTTCCACGCGTTCCAGGGCCGATACGGGGATGATGTTCAGGTCAACGGAAGAGCCGTTGAATGGGTGGCTGGCGATGCGCCGGCCATTCAGCAGGACCAGGGTCTTGTCGCCGCCGATGCCGCGCAGGTCGGCCACGGACTGGCCGCCGGTGCCGGCGCCAACGGACTGGCTGCTGCCCTGCGAGCTTTGATTCATGGAAATAGTGGCCAGGACTTCCTGTGCCGTCGTCAAACCTTGTTTGGCGAAATCATCTGCCTTGATCGAGGTGATCGGCAGCGCTGTTTCCGAGGACAGGCGCTTGATGCTCGAACCGGTGACTTCGACGCGTTGCATGACACCATCTGTTGCTTCTTGCGCATACGCCGCGTGCATGCCTAACGCCAGACTGCCGGCAAACATGATGCGCAGCGACCGCGCGATTACATTTTCAACCATTCTCTAAAATTCCTCTTTTTATGATTAATTCAGCAATTAATATCTTGTAACAAGATGTAACGCAGTCATTAATTTGCCCTAATTAAAATTGACCGCCGAAAATTCGGAAAATTTTCAACGGCCGTCATCAGAACATTCACACTTCCGATTGTCAATTTCAGAGGTTTCTTTTGGATGAAATGCAACAAAACACTGTTCTTTTTATAATCCTTCAGCAATAAAATATCGTGGACTCTTGTCAGGCGTGCTCAGACGCGTAAAATAAAACGGCGCACACCATCGCTGATGTGCGCCGTCTCATGCGACCGGCAACTGCTTGCCGGTCCTGTCTATCCGATTTCCAGCAAACTCCTCTTTAGAACGTGTAGCTGCCGCGCACGTAGTAGGCGCGCCCGATCGGATCGGTGTAGCGCGGGTCATAGCCTTTTTGGAACAGCGTGCCCTGGTTCGAGAATGGTGGTTGCTTGTCAAACAAGTTCTTCACGCCGGCGATCAGCTGGTAGCCTTTCCAGTTGTAGCTGCCCGACAGGTTGAACAAGCTATAGGTCGGCACGTCCTGCTTGTACTGGGCGGCCACGTTGTTCTGGTCGGTGTAGCCGGACTTGAACGATTGCGACAGGGTCGCGCCCCAGCTGCCCAGGCGCCAGTTGAGGGACGCCGTGTGCTTCCAGCGGAAGACCGGATTGTTGTCTGCATAGCGGCCCACATTGTGGATGAATTCGCCGCCGCGCTCGTTCTGGTAATCGTATTTGTGGGTCCAGGTGCCGTCCACCGACAGGCTGAAATCGCCATAGCTGCTGCGTCCCAGGCGCGAGTTGAGGCTGATGTCGATGCCGTCCGTCTTGACCTCGCCCAGATTGTCGTTCAAGTCGAGAATCGCATACGGCGAGCCATCGGGATTACGCAGGAACAAGGCCTTGTAGCGCTGGTAGTCGCCGAAGATGGATTGCTCGGGCAGGGCAGCAATCTTGTCCTTCAAATGAATGTTCCAGTAATCGATGGCGACCGTGAGGTCCCTGCTTGGCTCGAGCACCACGCCGAAGGCAAAGGTGGTGGATTTTTCCGGTTTCAGCTTTTCGTTGCCACCTTGCAGCTTGTACTGTTGGATATCGCAGTCGCGCAGCGGGTTGGAGCCCGGTTGCGGCACGCCGCCCGGGCACAGGACCGGATCGCTATAGCTATCGTTGGTGTCGTTCTTGGACGGTGGCGCATTTTTTTCAAACAGGGTGGGAGCGCGGAAACCCGTGCTGGCCGACCCGCGCAGCACCAACTGGGGACTGACCTGGTAGCGCACCCCCAGTTTCGGATTGGTGGTGCTGCCCACGTCGCTGTAGTGGTCGTAGCGGGCCGCCAGCTGCACTTCCAGATCCTTGATCAACGGCAGGTTGACTTCACCGAAGAACGCTTCGATATCGCGCGAGCCATTCTTCGACAGCGAGCCGGACAAGCCGGAACTGGCCGCCTGGCCGGCGATATCGCGGTTGACATTGAATTCGGCTTTTTCGCGGCGCAGTTCAGCGCCCAGGGCGACGGCCAGTGGTCCGCCCGCCAGTTGCGTCAGCTCGCGGCTGCCCTTGATATCGAAACCGGTGGTGATGACCTTGGCGTTCTGCACTTCGCCGCGCAGTGCCGTGCTGTCCAGGTAAGCCTTGCCGGCCGCGTCTTGCAGGCCGAAAGGGTTCAGGATGCCATTCAATACGCCGGCCGCAAACGAAGCGTCCTGTACGTAGCCGCCGGTAAATTTTTCGGACGACTTGCTGACCGCATGGCTCAGGCCCGTCTTGTAATCCCAGCCCGCCACTTCGCCTTCCAGCGCCAGTACCAGGCGGTCCGCCTTGCCATCCGAATCGATTTGCCGCTGGCCCGCTTCGACCGGGCGCCAGTTGACGCTCAAGGGCTGGCCCGACAAGCCGGGCTGGGCCGGCACGCCACCGCTATTGCCCGGATAGTATTTGCTGCTGATCGGCAGTACCAGGCCGGTTTGTGGTGGCGGCGCCGTGCGTGCCTTGACCTTGTTTTCAGAATGCAAGTATTCCACGGTGGCCAGATGGCCATCGCCGACCTTGAAAGCGCCCTTGCCGAAGAACGCGACTTGTTCCTGTGCCGGCAAATCATCGATCTGGCGCGTGTAATCCTGGCGGCAAGTGCCGTTGGCGGCCGGCGCGGACAGTGGCGGGTTGCAGCCGGTGGCCGCATACGGATTGCCGGCCAGGCCGTCACCGTTCTTTGCCGCCGCATCAAAGTAATTGCCCGGGAAAGTGGTGCCGCTGGTGACAGACAAGCCGCGCGAGGGAATCACGCCCGTCTTGGAGAAATCGCGGTCTTGCGAGGTCAGCACGTTTTGCTTGTGGTAATCGACGACGCCGAAAATATTGTAGCCATCGCCGTCGAGCTTGCCGAAGCCGGTCGACAGATTCACGCGGTGCTCGCCGCCGCCCTGGTGCTGGGGCGCCACCACTTCCGCCGTGATGTTGGTGACGTTGATCGAGCGCTTGGTAATAAAGTTGATCACGCCGCCGATGGCGTCGGTGCCATAGATGGCCGAGGCGCCGTCGCGCAGTACTTCGATACGGTCGAGTGCGGCGATGGGAATGATGTTCAGGTCGACGCTGGCGCCGTCATACGGATGGTTGGCGATGCGCCGGCCGTTCAGCAGGACCAGCGTCTTGTCGCCGCCCAGCCCGCGCAGATCGGCGCTGGCCTGGCCGCCCGTGGGCAAGCCGCTGGTATTGCCGCCGACCGCGTTGCCGCTACCCAGGCTCGACGAGTTCGAAGGGATCTTGCTCAGTACTTCCTGCGCGGTGGTCAAGCCCTGCTTGGCGAATTCTTCCGCCTTGATGATGGACAGCGGGGTGGACGTTTCGGAAACCAGGCGCTTGATCGATGAACCGGTGACTTCGACCCTTTGCAGGCCGGGGCTGTCGCCGCTGTCTTGTGCCAGTGCCGGCTGGCTGAGCAAACCGGCGGCAAGCCCGCTGGCGCAGATCAAACGAATGGAACGGGACAAGCGTATTTCTCTAAGCATGTTCAAGACTCCTGGTAAAGCAGTTGGCTAAAAGGGGCAAGAACGGCCATCCGGGCAGGCATGTCCGAGCTATCGAAAAGCGGGATTTAATTGTTTGTATCTTTTCAATTTCTCAAATGTAATAAATTGGAAATTATCTTGTCAATAACTGTGTGGGAATTGTGCAGTTAAACAACAAATAGCGACATTTAGCATGATTTGGGATAAATGATTATCAAATATGCTTATTTTATTTTCACCTTTCATGGACTGCGCAGGACCGCCGCGGCATAAAAAAAGGCGGTGATTGCTCACCGCCCTGGTCCTGCAACGTTGGAAACCAGTTAGAAGAACTTGTAGCTGGCGCCCACTTTGAAGTAGCGGCCGATGGCGCCGCTGGCATCCATCGGGTTGTAGCTCATGCCGCCGTAGGTCAATGGGTCGATCGGTGCAATCTTGTCGGTCACGTTATTGATCGACGCGTACAGTTGCAGCTGCTTGCTGACGTTCCAGCGGGTCGACAGGTCCAGCGTGGTGAAGGAAGCGATCTTGCAGCCGTTCGGTGCATCGGCGCCGTTCGCCAGCTTGGAAGCACAGCCTGCACCTTCATACAGGATGTTTTTCATGTCGGAGCGATAGTTCAGCACGCCGCTGAAATTCCAGTTGCCGATGTCCCAGGAACCGGTGACGTTGATCTTGTCTTTCGGCGTACCGGCGCAGTTGGACGTGTCGCAATTGCCATGCGTACCGGCGAACTGGTATTGCACCGTAGCGGACTCGGCGCGTACCCACGAAGCGACGTGGCTCCAGGTCAGGCCGAACGTGGCGCGGCCGTAGTCGCCCAGGCGCACGCGCTGCTTGACGTCCAGGTCGATCCCCTTGACTTCCGTGAAGCTGGAATTGCGGTAGGGCGCCTTGGTGATCAGCAGGGTACCCGTGTTCGGCACCACCACGCCATTGATGGTCAGGTTGTTGTCGGCGCGGATAGCGGTCGGCAGGGCGGCTGCTTCGTTGTACGGCAGCGGGTTGATCTCGTTGCTGCGCTTGATCTTCCAGCCATCGAGCGACAGGCTGGTATCGTTGAACGGATCCCATACCAGGCCCAGCGTGTAGCCTTTCGATTTTTCCGGCTGCAGGTTAGGATCGCCGATCTTCACGGCCGCGACCTGGATCGCGCAGTCGGTCAGCGTGGCGCCAGCCAGTGGCGTGCCGTTCGGGCAGCGGATCGGATCGCGCACGGTCGAGGTGCCCGTCGATTGCGAGTCGGCATTGCTTTCAGCCGGGCCTGGCGCACGGAAGCCTTCCGAGTAGGTGCCGCGCAGTGCAAAGGTTTTCAGCGGGGTCCACTTGGCGCCCAGCTTCGGCGTGGTCGACGAGAAACGGTCATATTTGTCGTAACGCAGTGCGCCCGACAGTTCGACCGTCTTGATCACCGGCGCCAGCACTTCGACGAAGACGGCCGAGACCTTGCTGTCGCCCTTGGCTGCCACATAGCTGGAGTTGATCGAACCGTTTTCGGTGCCGGACAGGGAAGGATTGTCCAGCTTGTCGCGGCGGTGTTCCGCCCCCACTGCCAGGCCCAGCGCGCCGCCCGGCAATTGCATCAGTTCACGCGAGGCCTTGAAGTCGACGATGTCGAGTTTGGTGGTGGAGTCGGACGTGGCGTTCGTCACCATCGCCGCGTACAGCGAGGCGGGATTCTTGCCTGCCTGCGCGCCGATATAGTAGGGGAAGTACTTGCTATTCGGATTGCCCAGCGCATCTTTGACGACGTTCATGTTCAGCATATTGCTGTAATCGAGGTGCAGCTTCGATTCCGAATGCGTGTAGCCTGCATCGTAGTCCCAGCCCATGGCCGATCCTTTGACGCCCAGCACGATACGGTTGAATTCGTTGTTGGCCTGGCGCGTGCTTGGGCCGACGTCGAATGCCTGGTAGCGCACGCGCACCGGTACGCCGTACGGATTTTGCGGGTGGTTCGCGGCCAGCACGATGGTGGTGCCGGCGCCGGAACCGTAGTTGATCACGCCGTTAGGATTGGCGGCATTCGGCGGGAAGGCGATGGTCGGCGTGATCGATGGCGGGATCAGCGTAAATGCCGTATTGCGCTTCGAGTAGCCTGCTTCCGCATAGACCTGGGTGTCGGAATTGACTTGCCAGGTGCCGCGCGTGTACAGATTGACCGACTCTATGCTCGGTTGCATCGAACGGAACTGGTCATGGTGCCACAGGCAGCCGCCTTTCGGGTCTTGCGGCGAGGAAACCGACAAGGTGGAGCAGCCTGGCAGCGACACGTAGTTGAGCGTATTCGGATCGCGGATCAGGCCGGTCGGCGCGGCATTGGCATCGTTGTTGCCATTGATGTAGCCGCCGGCGAACTGCGTGCCGATCGGGTAGCCATACGGACGCAGGTCGGCCTTGCCGATCCATTTGCGGTCGGAGCGGTCCTTGTTCATCAACATGTCCGACTTGGTGTATTCGGCGTTGATCACAAAGTTGAATTTGTCTTCGTCCAGGTTGCCCTTGCCGAAGGTCAGCGAAGCGCGATGCTGCTTGTCGTCGCTATAACCGGAAATACCGGTGTCGGCTTTCAAGGTCAGGCCTTCGAAGTCCTTGCGCAGGATGATGTTGACCACGCCCGCGATGGCGTCGGCGCCATAGGTGGACGAGGCGCCGTCTTTCAGGATCTCGATACGCTCGACGATCTGCATCGGCACGGTAGAGAGGTCGGTGAAGCTTTTCTGGCCATCGTCGGCACGGGCGAAAGGCGCCATGCGGCGGCCGTTCAGCAGTACCAGGGTCGAGGTGGCGCCCAGGCCGCGCAGCGAAATGGCGGTCGAGCCAGCGGCAAAGCCGTTACCGAAACCGGTCGGCAGGGAGCCGGCGCCATCGGCCGTGAGCGTTTGCAGGTATTCGGCGACGGTAGCCTTGCCGGATTTCATCAAATCGTCGCGGCTGATCACCTGCACCGGTGACGCGGTTTCCGCCGTGGCCCGCTTGATGCTCGAGCCGGTAATTTCCACGCGCTGGACATTGGCGTCTTGCGCCATGGCCGGTGCTGCCATCAAACCCAGACTGAGCGCTGCAATGCTGCCTGAAAAAATCAGGCGTACGGAGCGCGATATTACTGTTTCCATCATCATTCTCAAAAACCCCGAAGTGAGCGTGATTACCCGCGATGCGGCCATCACTGCTTGTATGAAAGACGATTGCTGCGTCGGCAATCACTATGGAAAAAAACGGCGTCTTTTTGGTTGCCGCTTTTTCATAAGACCACTTGGCGAGAAGTGCTGTCAACGAGCAACTATGTCAATTCATGTAGAAAACAACACTCAAATTTGTAACATTTGACCATTGTCATAAATGAAAATATTTTTATGTTGCGATGCAATATTCGCATTCTTCGTCGATGACAAAAAGATTCCCCTTCTGGCGTGTAAGGGTTTTTACCAATACGCGGCAGCGGGGAAAAAATGCCGCACTATTGCGACGCAGCAAATTGATATCGCGATGAAGCGCGCCGCGACGCCACTGGCCTGAAGAGGCTGCTCTTTTCGCCCGGCGAGCAAAATATGCGTTATCGTTACGCGTTTTTCAGGCAGTCAGGACACCGGGCTTGTCGAGCTGGAAACAAGGCATAGATCTTGCGTAAATGGACTGGTTTTAGCGGTCTCTTCCTGTATCCCAGGAGGAAGCCAGTAAAGTGCACCAATACGGTGCGGCAGACAATCAAGATGAAGGGTATGACATGAAGTTAGCATGGATGCGGCGCCTGGCGCTGCTGGCCTGTCTGGGAGCATTGCCGCTGGCCGCCAGCGCCGCCGACGCCCCGGCGGCAGCGACGCCGGTGAAAACCTTGCGCTATATTTTGCCGGCTGCCGAAACGGGTTTTGACCCGGCCACCGCGCGCGATTTGTATTCCAACCATATCACCCAGGCTGTTTTCGATACGCTGTACACCTATGATTACCTGGCCCGCCCCGTGAAGGTGGTGCCGGCCGCGGCGGCAGCCATGCCCGAAGTGTCCAGCGACGGCAAGACCTATACCATTCATCTGAAAAAAGGTATTTTATTTACGCCCGACCCCGCGTTTGGCGGCAAGCGCCGTGAACTGACCATGGCCGACTACGTGTATTCGTGGAAGCGTTTGTTCGATCCGCGTTTGTCTTCGCCACATACCTGGTTGTTCGAAGGCAAGGTCGTCGGTCTCGATGACCTGGCCAAGGAAGCCGTCAAAACCAACAAGCTCGATTACAGCAAAAAAGTGGCAGGCCTGGAAATTCTCGATCCCTACACACTGCGCATCACCCTCACCAAGACCGACTTCAATTTCCCCATGATCCTGGCCTATGTGCCGACCGCCGCCGTGGCGCACGAGGTGGTGGAAAAGTATGGCGATGTAAAAGGCGAGGTCGCCTCCAATCCGGTCGGCACCGGTTACTACACGCTCGGCGAATGGGTGCGCGGCAACCGCATCGTGCTCAACAAGAATCCGCTGCACCTGCCGGAAAAATGGAATTTCCTGCCCAGCGACGACCCGGACGACCAGCGCATCGTGCGCCAGATGCAGGGTAAATCGATTCCCGCCATCGACCGCATTGAAATTACCGTCATGACGGAAGACCAGTCGCGCTGGCTGTCGTTCCAGAGCGGCGGCACCGATGTGTTCTGGCTGGACGGCCCGCTGGCGCCGAAAGCGCTGCTGAACGGCAAGCTGCGTCCGGAACTGGCTGAGAAGGGCGTGCAACTGTCGCGCCTGCTGGACCCGGAAATCAGCTATTACTACTGGAATATGGAAGACCCCGTGCTTGGTGGTTTTACTAAGGAAAAAATTGCCCTGCGGCGCGCAATTGCCATGGCGCACAATATCGACGAAGAAATCCGCATCATCTGGAATGGCCAGGCCAAGCGCCTCGACTATCCGATTCCACCGGGCGTGGTCGGCTACGATCCGCACTACAAGAGCTTGCTGCAATACGATCCCGTGCTGGCCAACAAGCTGCTCGACAAGTTCGGCTACAAGAAGGGCCCCGATGGCTGGCGTACCTTGCCAGACGGCAAGCCGCTGGTAATCCGCTACGCCTCGCGCAATGAAGCCAATGGCGTGCTGCAGGCGGAAATGTGGCGCAAGACGTATAACTCGATCGGTATCCGCATGGAAAACGACCGCATGATCTTTTCCGATATTTTGAAAACGGAAAAGCAGTGCAAGCTGCAGACGCGCACGGCGCCGTGGCTGGCCGACTATCCGGATGGCGACAACTTCATGCAGCTGTTCTACGGTCCGAACGCGCACCAGAACAACAACGGCTGCTACCAGGACCCGGTGTATGACAAGTGGTACGAAACCAGCCAGTCGATGCCGGCCAGCCCCGAGCGTGACGAGCTGTACCACAAGATGGCGCGCCGCCTGGAAGTCAATGCCGGCTCCCTGATCGGCTACGCGCGCTACCGCAACATGCTGGCGCAAAAGAATGTGCTGGGCTACAAGAAGCACCCTATCCTGTTCCAGGAGTGGGCGTACATGGACATCGATAACTCGAACGCTCCTGCCACCCCGGCTGCCGCACCTGCCAAGGCTGCGGCCAAATAAGCGCGGCTTATAACAACAAGGAAATAGAATGTTTGCTTATATCCTGCGCCGCCTGTGGCAGATGCTGCCGACCATGCTGGGCGTGGTCTTGCTGGTGTTTATATTGTTCAACTGGGTGGGCGGCGACCCGGCCTACATCCTGGCCGGCAAGATGTCGAATGCGGAAAGCATCGCCAACATCCGCCGCCAGCTGGGTGTGGACCAGCCGTACTACATCCAGCTGTGGATCTTCATCAAGCAGATCGTCACTTTTGACTTTGGTCAAAGCTGGGCCACGGGCGAGACGGTGTCGCACATCATCACTTCGCGCCTGGGACCATCGATGATGGTGTTGATCCCGCTGACCGTGCTGGAAACGTTTTTTGGCGTGGCGCTGGCATTGGCAATCGCCTTCGTGCGCGGTTCGCTGACGGACCGCGCCGTCATGATCGCCTGCACGGTGGGCATGTCGATCTCCATCCTGGTCTACATCATCGTGTTCCAGTACGGCTTTGCCTACAAGCTGGGCCTGTTCCCCGTGCAAGGCTGGGGCGACAGTTTCTGGGAAAACCTGCTGCGCTATTCCACCTTGCCCATCCTGATCGGCCTGGCCGTCTCGATCGCCCCGACCCTGCGCCTGTTCCGCACCTTCGTGCTCGATGAAGCCAACCAGGATTACGTGCGCACGGCGCGCGCCAAGGGCCTCTCGGAAGGGCGCATCATGTGGGTCCACGTGCTGCGCAATGCCGCCATCCCCATCATTACCTACGTGATGTCGAACTTGCCCGCGCTGTTGATCGGCGCGTTCCTGCTGGAACGTTTCTTTGGCATCCCCGGCATCGGGCGTGAAGTGATCCTGGCCGTCGAGCGCAGCGATTTTCCGGTGATCAAGGCGATTACCGTGTATGTCGCCGCCGCCACCATGCTCTTCAATCTGCTCACCGACCTGCTGTACCAGGCGGTCGATCCACGCGTACAACTGAAGTAAGAAAGAAATGATGTCGAATACACATACTTCGCCCGGCTTGTGGGCATTGGCGTGGCGCCGTTTGCGCGGCGACAAGGTGGCAATGGTCTCGCTGGCAGTCGTCGGCGCCTTCTTTTTATTGATGATTGCGTCGGCCAGCGGCCTGGTGGGCGCCAACTGGGAAGATGAGGTGGCGGTCAGCTATGCGCCGCCCACCTTCGTGGGCGCCGATACGGACGGTGGCATCGACGGCGTCGACGGCGTGGTGCACGCCGCCGATGAACACAGCACGCCGACCCCCGTCAACGTGCTCGATCCGCTGGCCGACGATATCGCCGAACTGCGCGCCCAGATGGGCAGCAATCCGGCTGCCGGCGTCGAGATGTACGGCGTGACCGATCCCCTGGCCGACGACTTGACGGCCTTGCGCGCCAGCATGGGCAAGACCAGGAAGGTCATCACCCACAAGGCCTCGACCTTGCCGTTCGGCGCCGACAAATGGGGCCACGACGTGATCGATAAAACCATCAAGGGCGGCGAAACGTCGATCGTGGTGGGGCTGGTGGCCGCCTTGCTGGCGGTGGTGCTGGGCACCGTGTTTGGCGCCGTGTCCGGTTACTTCGGCGGCTTCATCGATGACTTCTTTAACTGGTTCTACAGCATCTTTACCTCGATACCATCGATCCTGATGATTTTGACGGTGGCGGCCGTGCTGCAACAGAAGGGCGTGCTGACCATCGTGCTGATCCTGGGCTTGACGGGCTGGACCGGGCCTTACCGTTTGATCCGCGCCGAATACATCAAGCACAAGGCGCGCGAGTACGTGATGGCGGCCGACGCGATTGGCGCTTCGCACTGGCGCAAGATGTTTTCGCACATCTTCCCCAACATCAGCCATGTGGCGCTGGTGCAGATGTCGATCCTGGTGGTGGGCTTCATCAAGGCCGAAGTGATCTTGAGTTTCCTCGGCTTTGGCGTGCCGGTGGGCACCGTGTCGTGGGGCAGCATGCTCAACGAAGCACAAAATGAACTGATCCTGGGCAAGTGGTGGCAACTGACGGCGGCCGCTGCGGCGATGGCCGTGCTGGTGACGGCGTTCTCGCTGTTTACCGATGCCTTGCGCGATGCGCTCGACCCCAAAGTGAAATAGGAGTTGCTCATGGACCAGAATAACCTGTTGGAAGTGCGCGACCTGCGCGTCATCTTCCGCTTGGACAAGAAAAATACCTTTGAAGCCGTCAAGGGCATCTCGTTTGACGTGCCGCGCAACAGCACCGTGGCCCTGGTGGGCGAATCGGGCAGCGGCAAGTCCGTCAGCTCGCTGGCCGTGATGGGCTTGCTGCCGCCAGACAACACCATCATCGATCCGCAATCGCGCATCCACTTTGGCGGGCGCAACCTGCTGGAACTGTCGATCGCCGAGCGCCGCACCATGTGCGGCAAGGATATCTCGATGATCTTCCAGGAACCGATGTCGTCATTGAACCCCGTGTTCACGGTAGGTTTCCAGATTGCCGAAGTGTTGCGCCAGCACATGGGCATGAACCGCAAGCAGGCCCGCGCGCGTACGTTGGAACTGCTGGAAGAAGTCGGCATTCCCGACCCGGCCACCAAGATCGACGCTTACCCGAGCCAGATGTCGGGCGGCCAGCAGCAGCGCGTGATGATCGCCATGGCGATTGCCTGCGAACCGAAACTGCTGATCGCCGATGAGCCGACCACCGCGCTCGACGTGACGATCCAGAAACAGATCATGGATTTGATTGCCGCGCTGCAAAAGAAACACCAGATGTCGGTACTCTTCATTACCCATGACCTGGGCCTGGTGGGCGAGATCGCCGACCATGTGATCGTCATGCGCCATGGTGAAGTGCGCGAGACGGGAGAAGTGCGGCAAGTGTTTGAAGCGGCCCGGGATACTTATACCCAGGCGCTGCTGCATTGCCGCCCGTCACTGGACGAGCGGCCATGGCGCTTGCCCGTGATTGCCGACTACATGGAAGGCAAGGCGGGCCCCGGCGTGGAAATCGCGCAGCGCACGCGCGGCTATACGCCGGGCGACGAGCCGGTGCTGGTGGTGAAAAACCTCAGTAAAAGTTTTTACCTGCGCGATGGCTGGTTCGGCAAGCGCGAATTCCAGGCCGTCAAGGATGTGTCGTTTACTTTGCCACGCGGCAAGACCTTGGGCGTGGTGGGCGAGTCGGGCTCGGGCAAGACCACGGTGGGCTTGACCCTGCTGCGCCTGCACCAGGCGACGGGCGGTACGGCCATGTTCCACGGCAAGGATTTGATTTCCATGCCGAACAAGGAATACCTGCCGTATAAACGCCGCATCCAGATCATCTTCCAGAATCCGTATGCGTCGCTGAACCCGCGTTTTACGGTGGGGCAGATTTTGCTGGAACCGATGCGCATCCACAATATCGGCGCGAACGACAAGGAACGCATCGCCAAGGCCTATTGGCTGCTCGATAAGGTGGGCTTGCCGGAACAGGCCTTCCACCGTTATCCGCACGAGTTTTCCGGTGGTCAGCGGCAGCGTATCGCGATTGCCCGCTGCCTGACGATGCAGCCGGAAATCCTCGTCTGCGATGAATCCGTGTCGGCGCTGGACGTATCGGTGCAGGCGCAGGTGCTGAACCTGCTGCAGGATTTGCAGGATGAATTCGGCCTGTCCTACATCTTCATTTCGCACGATTTGTCGGTGGTGAAATACATTGCCGACCAGGTGATGGTGATGCACAAGGGGCAGGTGGTGGAAATGGCCGATTCGGACGAGCTGTACCGCAATCCCGTCCACCCTTATACGCAAACCCTGCTGAGCGCGATTCCGCGCGGCGTGCAACTGTAGACATATCAACAGGGGGCAGGCTGATGCTGCGCCCCCGCTACCGTTCCCTACTGAAAGTTTCCCCATGAAATTACTACGCATGCGCCCGCTGGCGCTGGCCGTCTGTTGCATCTTGCCGACTGTCTTGCCTGCCATGATGCCGGCCGCCGATGCCCAGGAACCGGTCAAGGTCTTGCGCTATATCATGGAAGCCGCCGAAAGCGGCCTCGATCCCGCCACCACGGTCGACGAGGGGGGCTTGATGATCGAGGAAGCCATCTTCGACACGCTCTACACCTATGATTACCTGGCCCGCCCCGTGAAGGTGATACCGCAGGCGGCCGCCGCCATGCCGGACATCTCGGCGGACGGCAAGACCTACACCATCCGCCTGAAAAAAGGCATCGTGTTTACGCCCGATCCCGCCTTCAACGGCAAGCGCCGCGAATTGACGATGGCCGATTTCGTGTATTCCTGGAAGCGCTTGCTCGATCCGCGCCTGTCTTCGCCGAATAGCTGGCTGTTCGACGGCAAGGTGGTCGGCCTCGATGAACTGGCGGCGGCCGCCAGCAAAGGCGGCTCATTTAACTACGACAAGAATATTGCTGGCTTCGAATTGCTTGATCCGTATACCCTGCGCATCCATTTGAAACAGACCGATTTCAATTTGCCGATGTTGCTGGCGCAGCCGGCCTCGGCGGCCGTGGCGCACGAAGTGGTGGCGAAATATGGCGACAGCAAGGGCGAAGTGGCCTCGAATCCGGTCGGCACCGGCTTTTATAAACTGGGCGAATGGGTGCGTGGCAACCGCATCGTGCTCAATGAAAATACCGATCACTTGCCGCAAACCTGGGACGTGGCGCCGGGCGACGATCCCGACGACCAGCGCATCGTGTCGCAGATGAAGGGCAAGAAGATGCCGCAAATCGGCCGGGTTGAAATCAGCGTGCAAACGGAAGACCAGTCGCGCTGGCTGTCGTTCCAGAGTGGCGCCGCCGACCTGTTCCGCCTGGGGGGCGCACTGGCGCCGAAAGCGCTGTTGAACGGCAAGCTGCGCCCTGAACTGGCGGCCAAGGGCATGCAGTTGTCGCGCCTGCTCGATCCGGAAATCACCGCCTATTACTGGAATATGCAAGATCCGGTGGTCGGTGGCTTTGGCAAGGAAAAGATTGCCCTGCGCCGCGCGATTGCGATGGCGCATGATGTCAATGAAGAAATTCGCATCACCCTGAATGGCGAAGCCCAGCGCCTGGAATATCCGATACCGCCGGGCGTGGTGGGCCACGATCCGCACTACCGGAGCTTGCTGCAATACGATCCGGCGCTGGCCAACAAGCTGCTGGACCAGTTCGGCTACAAGGTGGGCAAGGATGGCTGGCGGACGCTGCCCGATGGCAAGCCGATGGTGATTCATTTTGCCTCGCGTGCGGGCAGCGCCGGCGAGCTGCAGGCCGAGCTGTGGCGCAAGACGTATAAGTCAATCAATATCCGGATGGAAAGCCAGATGCTGACCTTTGGCGATCTGGTCAAGGAGCAAAAGAATTGCAAACTGCAGGCGTTTGCTTCGCCATGGCTGGCCGACTATCCTGACGGCAGCAATTTCATGCAATTGTTTTATGGCCCGAACACGCATCAAAACAATTCTGCCTGTTACCAGGATGCGCAATATGACCAATGGTATGCGGCCAGCGAAAAATTGCCAGCCGGCCCGGAACGCGATCTGCTGTACCATGAAATGGCGCGCCGGCTGGAAGTGAACGCGGGCGCCATGGTCGCTTACGGGCGCTACCGCAATATGCTGGCGCAAAAGAGCGTGCTGGGCTACAAGAAGCATCCGATCATGCAGGAGGAGTGGCAATATCTTGATATGGATATGGCCACTCCAGTTGCTTCAGCGGCGAAATAACTTACTGGGCCAGCGCTTTCAACAGTTCCTTGTGGAAAGTGGCTGGTTCTTCCATCTGCGGCGCGTGGCCCAGGCCGGGGAATTCAACCAGCTGGCCTTGCGGGATCAGTTTCACCACTTGCTTGCCCAGCACGTTGTAATGGCCGATTCTGGCCTTCACGTCCGGCGGCGCGATATCGCTGCCGATGGCGGTCGTATCGGCGTCGCCGATCATCAGGGTGACCGGCATTTTCAGTTGCGGGAATTCATAGATCACGGGTTGCGTAAAGATCATGTCGTAGAGCAATGCCGAATTCCACGCCACCAGCTTGTGGCCTGGGCCCTGGTTCAGGCCGGCCAGCATGTCCACCCAGCGTTCGTATTCCGGTTTCCAGCGGTTCACGTAATACGTCGATTTTTCATACGAGCGTATGGCGTTGGCATCGAGTTTGAGTTCACGCTCATTCCATTGATCGACCGTGCGGTAGGGGACGCCCAGCGCTTTCCAGTCTTCCAGCCCGATCGGGTTGACCAGCACCAGGCGCGACACGGCTTGCGGATACATCAGCGCATAACGCGTGGCCAGCATGCCGCCCGTCGAATGGCCGATGATGAAGCTGCGCGTGACGCCGATATGCTGCAGCAAGGCTTGCGTATTGCTGGCCAATTGCTGGAAGGTATATTGATAATGCTCAGGCTTGCTCGAGGCGCAAAAGCCGATCTGGTCGGTCGCCACCACGCGGTAGCCGGCATCGCTCAGTGCCGTGATCGTCTGGTCCCAGGTGGCAGCGCAGAAGTTTTTGCCATGCAATAACACTGCCGTCTGGCCGTTGGGCTTGCCCTTCGGCGCCACATCCATGTACGCCATTTTCAAGTTTTGCCCTTGCGAGCTGAAGTTGAACGACTGGATCGGATGGGGATACGCAAAGCCCTGCAGCTCGGGGCCGTAGGTCGAGGGCGCGGCAGCCAGGGCGGTGCTGGAGGCGGTTAGCAACAAGACTGCAACGGCGGCCGGCGCGCTGAAATTCGGGGTGCTCATGAAAACTCCGGAAAGGGAAAAAGGTGTTGGGGGTCATTAATATAGCGCGATTTTGCGAGGTGTGTTGCGTGCTGGCACAAGGCATATCAGATGCATAATGGCCGCGCGCGGGCCTGTGCCAGATGCGATAAAATAGACGGATGCAGACCCTACTTCACCTCCTCGAACATTACGGCGTGCTGATCGTTTTCGGTATCGTACTGGTGGAGCAGCTCGGCTTGCCGATTCCCGCCTTTCCCCTTTTGATCGTGGCCGGGGCGCTGGCCGTGGATGGCGACATGCATTTCGCCACCGTGCTGGCTGCGGCCCTGGCCGCCTGCCTGATCAGCGATTTCACCTGGTTCCGCGCGGGCCGTTATTTTGGCAAGCGCATCCTGCGTTTGCTGTGCCGTATCTCGCTGTCGCCCGATTATTGCGTCAGCCAGACGGAAGATAAATTCAAGCGCTGGGGGCCCAAGGCGCTGGTCGTCTCCAAG
This sequence comes from Janthinobacterium sp. Mn2066, assembly GCF_049319705.1. Lineage (NCBI taxonomy): Bacteria > Pseudomonadati > Pseudomonadota > Betaproteobacteria > Burkholderiales > Oxalobacteraceae > Janthinobacterium > Janthinobacterium sp. Mn2066. The sequence continues at coordinate 161,057 of NZ_JBMOUF010000007.1, forward strand.
TTCATTCCCGGTTTTAATACGATTGCCGCCCCCATGTCGGGCGCCATGGGCACCTCGCCCAAGCGTTTCTTCTTTTACGCCGGCCTGGGCGGTTTGTTGTGGAGTAGCACGGGCATCCTGGTCGGGGTGATTTTCCATGCCAGTGTGCAACAAGTGCTGGACTTGCTCAGCACCATGGGCAGCACGGCCTTGCTGGTGCTGGCGGCCTTGCTGGGCATGTTCCTGCTGTATAAATACCTGGAACGCCGGCGTTTTCGCCAGGCCTTGCAGATCGAGCGCATCGGCATCGATGAATTGCTGGAATTGATAGAGCAGGGCGAAGAGCCGTTGATGGTCGATGCCCGCAGCGCCACGGCGCAAGCGCTGGAACCGGCCGTGCCCGGCGCAATGTTTTTCAATGGCAAGGAACCCGTGCCTGCCATGATTACGATGGACAAGGACCGCCATATCATCGTGTATTGCAGCTGCCCCAATGACGTGACGGCCGCCCAGGTGGCCAAGCTGCTGCACGAACATGGTTTCCACCGTGCCCGGCCTTTGCACGGCGGACTCGATGCCTGGAATGCTGCCTACCGCTCCGATTTGCCCGTGTCTTCCAGCCTGATCAGCGAGGGCTTGCCCTCCTGATGTCCTTTCCTGGCCTGCCACTTTCAGCGCGTAAAAATCCGGTAGTAATAATACGAAAACCAGGTCGCAACGACCATGGAAAAGCGTACTGATCCGTGCTCAGGGCGTACGCGCCAGCGCGCTCCTGCAGACAATTTTCTTCGCCGGCCCACCGTGATTTCTGCTGCTGTGCAGCATGATAATCTGGTGTGTGGCGATAGTGTGCACTCACAACAAAGAGTGGTTATTGGATAACTTATTTCGTAAATGTTGCATTTGGAGTGGAACTACCAACAAATGCCAATTTTGATGTACTTAAACTACAAACTTTGCTTGCATCGAAGCTCGTTCATCCTTTAAGCTTGGCGTCCCATGGGTCCCATTTCAACATTAAAATCATGAGCGCATCGTCTTCTCCTGCACTGCAATCTTCCGCTTTTGCCGATGGTCCACGCCTGCTGGCCGACGTGGGCGGCACGAATGCCCGTTTCGCCCTGGAGCTGTCCCCTGGCAACATTACCCTGGTGGAAGTGTTGCCCTGTGCCGATTACCCCAGCCTGACCGCCGCCCTGCAAGCCTATCTGGCCTTGCCGCACGTGGCCGCTGCCGGCGGGCAGGCGGTGCGCCACGCCGCGATCGACATCGCCAATCCGGTCGATGGCGATTTCCTCAGCATGACGAATCACCACTGGTCTTTTTCGATCAGCGCCATGCGCGAAGAGTGCGGTTTCACGACGCTGGACGTGGTCAATGATTTTACGGCCCTGGCGCGTGCCTTGCCGCTGTTGTCGAATGACGAGAAGCACCAGGTTGGCACGGGTACGGCGCGCCAGAATACGGCGATTGGCCTGATCGGCGCCGGCACGGGCCTGGGCGTCTCGGGCCTGATTCCGGCGCATGGCAGCTGGGTGGCCTTGCAAAGCGAAGGCGGTCACGTCAATTTCGCCCCATCGAACGAGGTGGAAGTGGCGATCCTGCAATATGCCTGGCGTGAATTCGAACATGTCTCGGCCGAGCGTTTGTTGTCCGGCGATGGCCTGGAATTGATTTACCGCGCGCTGGCCGACCGTGCCGGCGTGCCGTTGGAAGACTTGGGTGCGGCAGAAATCACGCGCCGCGCCCTGTCCGGGGAATCGGCGCTGTGCGACGAAGCCATTGAAGCGTTTTGCTGCGTGCTGGGCGCGATGGCGGCCAACGTCGCCGTCACCCTGGGTGCGCTGGGCGGTATTTATATCGGCGGCGGCATCGTGCCCCGCCTGGGCGAGCGCTTCGACCGTTCGGGTTTCCGCGCCCGTTTCGAAAGCAAGGGGCGTTTTACCAATTATGTCTCGCAAATCCCGACCTTCGTGATTACGGCGCAATATCCCGCCTTTTTGGGCGTATCGGCCATCCTGTCGGAAAAGCTGGGCACCGCCTGAGTTGAGGCGTTTGTCTGTTTTTCGCATCGTGACCGGGTAAAACGCGTGTTTTACCCGGTTTTACGCTTTTCCGCTTTTTATCAGGTACAATTGGCATCGTTGGATGAAACGACGACTGTCGCTCACTTGCCCGGCTGATGATTCCGCCGCAGGTGTGGTGATTGCTCCGGATTGCGTTTCATTGCTGGTGACTTGCTGAATTTAATTAAAGTTATTTAATTAAGGTTAATCAAGACCGGCGCCATGGATGGCGGGACGTTCACCGCATCCGCATGACTCCCGCTTTGCGCGCATCGGCCAAGGCGTCGGAAAAAACAGCCTCAACTTGTAACCCAGCATGGCGTCATTACCGATGTCTGCCCTGTCTTATGTTACGTTGAATTGTTACGTTGAAATGAACGTTTTGATTTCTTTCTCTGCATACGAATTGCAACACCTATCCGCACAGAACTGCTATGAATACAATTGAGGCTAAAAAAGTCCTCGAAACCGCGTTGCTGTGCGCTCGTGAATCGTTGACGATCCACAGCCTGAAAAAGCTGTTCGTCGATGCCGACGAGAATGGCCGCGTGCGCGGTGTCGGCGTCGGCGCCGATACCATCAAGCAGTTGCTGGAAGAATTGCGGCAGGATTGGGAAGGCCGTGGCATCGAAGTGGTCAGCCTGGCTTCGGGTTGGCGTTTTCAAAGCCGGCCGGAAATGAAGATGTACCTCGATCGTTTGACGCCGGAGCGTCCGCCCAAGTATTCGCGGGCGACCCTGGAAACCCTGGCCATCATTGCCTATCGCCAGCCCGTGACGCGCGGCGATATCGAGGAAATTCGCGGCGTGGCCGTCAATTCGCAAACGATCAAGATGCTGGAAGACCGGGGCTGGGTCGATGCGATCGGCTACCGCGACGTGGTGGGACGGCCAGCCTTGCTGGCGACCACCAAGCAATTTTTGGATGATCTGGGATTGAGCTCGCTGTCCCAGCTGCCGCCCTTGCAGCAAATCAGCGAGATGCAGGGGAACGGAATGGAAGCCCTGGAAGCGGCCCTGCAAGAAAATTTTGATAAAGCAAAGAATGACGCAACGGATGACGTTGCACAACAGCTTGGTGCAGGTAGCAATGCCGCTGTAACTGACGTGACAGCAAGCCCTGATGCCGGCCCCGATGCTTCGCCCCTGGATGAAGCCTACACTCACGACCCTGCGCCAGAACTAACGGTTGACGCTGCGCCAGGTCAGCACAGCCAAGAAACGAACAATGAATAATCCGAACACTCCCGAGACAAATACCGCCAGCGACGAGGTTGTCGCCAAGCCCAAGCGCCGCACCAAGGCTCAGATAGAAGCCGATGCAGCCGTTACCGGCTCTGCCAGCCCGGCTGCAGAGGTTGCCGCCAAACCGAAACGCCGCACTAAAGCCGATGTGGCCGCCGATGCGCCCGTCGCTGCAGTAGCCGCCGAAGCGGCGCCTGCCGCCAAGAAACCGCGTGCCAAGCCTGCCGCCAAGGGCCTCGTCGCTGCTGCTGAAGCGGCAGCCGATGCCGTTGCAGCACCCGCGCCTGCACCGGCAGCGCGTCCGCCACGTGCCCGCGCCGCCGCCAAGGCAGCCGTTGAATCCGTTGAAGCCGTTGCCGACGAAGCCCCTGCCGCGCGCCAGCCGCGCGGTCCGCGCCAGATGCGTGGCGTGCAAGCCGAACGCGCATTGCGCCAGCCGCCGCGTGAAGCCGTTGAAGTGGCGCCTGCGCCAGCCGCGCCAGCCAGCGAGCCAGTGGAAGCCGACGGCAACGCCGCCGCCGCGCCACGCCAGCCGCGCGGCCAGCGCAACGATCTGCCGGGCACCGGTAAAAATGCCGGCAAGAGCCGCAAAAAAGGCAAGGGCCGCCAGGCTGCGCCAGGTAAAGTCAACGAAGCCGACGCCGTGTTCTCGTTTGTCACCTCCGACGCTTTCGACAGCGAAGAGGGCGGCACGGGCCGCGTGCAAAAGTCCGCCGTGCGCCGCGACCTGACCTCCGACGACGATGCGCCGAAGCTGCACAAGGTGCTGGCTGAAGCCGGTCTTGGTTCGCGCCGCGACATGGAAGACCTGATCATTTCGGGCCGCGTGTCCGTCAATGGCGAGCCGGCGCATATCGGCCAGCGCATCTTGCCGACCGACCATGTGCGCATCAATGGCAAGTTGATTCAGCGCCGCGTCAGCAAGAAGCCGCCACGCGTGCTGGTGTACCACAAGCCGGCCGGCGAAATCGTCAGCCACAACGACCCCGATGGCCGTCCTTCCGTATTCGACCGCCTTCCGACCATGAAGGCGGGCAAATGGCTGGCCGTGGGCCGGCTGGACTTCAATACCGAAGGTTTGCTGCTGTTTACGACTTCCGGTGACCTGGCCAACCGCCTGATGCATCCGCGCTACGGCATCGACCGCGAGTACGCCGTGCGTACCCTGGGCGAGCTGGAAGAAGGCATGCGCCAGAAGCTGCTGGCAGGTGTCGAGCTGGAAGACGGCATGGCGCAATTTTCGAAGATCGCCGATGGCGGCGGTGAAGGCATCAACAAATGGTACCGCGTGGTGATCGGCGAAGGCCGTAACCGCGAAGTGCGCCGCATGTTCGAAGCGATCGGCCTGACCGTCTCGCGCCTGATCCGTACCCGTTACGGCGCGATGGTGCTGCCAAGCGGTCTGAAACGTGGCCGTTGGGAAGAGATGGATGAAAATACCGTGCGCGACCTGCTGGCCGCCTACGGGGTTGAAAAGAAAATGCCGGCTTCCGGTGATCCGCGTGCCGCAGGCGCCGCCAAGGGCCGTGAAGCGCGCAAGTCCAGCCGTGATGATGAGCCCAATGGCAATCGTATCGATGTGAGCAACCGCAACGCCGATCCGTTCCCGGTCGCCCCGCGCCGTGGCCAGCCGCAAGGCCAGTTTGCCCGTCCGCAAGGCCAGGGCCGCCCGGGCGGCGCCGGTCGTCCTGGTGAAAGCCGTGGTCCGGGCCGTGGCCAGCCGCAAGGTCCATTCCAGGGTGTTCCCCGTTCGTCGGCGTCGTTCGATGGCCAGGGTCAAGGCCAGGGTCGTCCGCCGCGTGCGGCCGGCCAGGGTCAAGGTCGTCCGGGTGGTGATGGTCGCGCGCCGCAGCGTGGTCCGCGCCAGCCTGATCCGCTGCAAACGGCGTTTGGTTTTGCTGCGCCTGCACCGCGTCGTAACAATGGCGGCGGGGCCGGCCAGGTACGTTCCGGTGGCCAGCCGCGTGGTGGCATGGATGGCATGCCGCGCCGCCGCAAAGGCTGATCGGGATTGCCTTGTAGCGCATCCGGTTTCTGTGCCGGATGCGCAACTCTTATTGTCGGGACTGTTGTAAGCGGGGCCGCTCCTGTCGTGCGGCATTGCGGCGCAGTTAATAAGAGGTTATAATCTGCAGCCTAATAAAAGTTCTCCGCAGGGTAGTTTGGTGGGGAGTGCTTTCATCTGGTTGGGGAAATACAAGAAGATGGGCAGATGCCCATTTTTTTTTTGTTGAACCGTTTGTAATGGCTCCGCAAGGGGCCATAAATGACTTGAGCGTGTTTTTTTGCATGCCGCCAGCGCCGAAAAAGGATGCTGCAATGCAAAAAACAGGCCTTATTTCTGGAGAATTTCTTGCAGCAGTTGGAATTAATTGAAAAGACAGTCACTGGTCTGGGCTATGAGCTCGTTGATGTCGAACGTGCCGAGCGCGGCCTGCTGCGCGTCTTTATTGATTTCAGCGCCGCCGATGCCGCTGAAAAAGGTCCGATCACGGTCGAAGACTGTGCCACGGTCAGTCACCAGTTATCGCATGTGTTGACGGTAGAGAACGTTCCTTACGAACGTCTCGAGATTTCTTCCCCGGGCCTGGACCGGCCGGTGCGCAAGCTGGAAGACTTTGTCCGTTTCGCAGGCCAGGAAATCATCGTCAAGCTGCGCGTGGCGATGCCGGGTACGAACAACCGGAAATCGTTCCAGGGGACGTTGCAAGAGCCCGTGGGCGATAATTTGTCGTTGGAATTTGAAGGTAAGGATGGTCCGGCGATGTTGGAGTTTACGCTCGCCGACGTGGATAAGGCACGCTTGGTGCCACAGGTGGATTTTAAGGGACGCAAAGCATGAGCCGCGAAGTTTTATTATTGGTTGACGCGCTGGCGCGCGAAAAAAACGTCGATAAAGATGTCGTTTTCGGCGCGCTTGAATTCGCGTTGGCGCAAGCCACGAAGAAACGCTATGAGGGTGAAGTAGACATCCGCGTTTCGATCGACCGCGATTCGGGCGAGTTTGAATCGTTCCGCCGCTGGCACGTGGTGCCCGATGAAGCGGGCCTGCAACTGCCGGATCAGGAGATCCTGCATTTCGAGGCAAAAGAACAGATTCCAGATATCGAAGTCGATGACCACATCGAAGAGCCGATCGAATCCGTCGAATTCGGCCGCCGTTTCGCCCAGGACACCAAACAGGTGGTCCTGCAGCGCGTGCGTGACGCCGAGCGCGAACAGATCCTGGTCGACTTCCTGGAGCGCGGCGATTCGCTGGTGACCGGCACCATCAAGCGCATGGAACGCGGCGATGCCATCGTCGAGTCCGGCAAGATCGAAGCGCGTCTGCCACGCGACCAGATGATCCCGAAAGAGAATCTGCGTATCGGCGACCGCGTACGCGCTTTCATCCTGCGTATCGACCGCAATATGCGCGGCCCGCAAGTGATCCTGTCGCGCACCGCGCCGGACTTCATCATGAAGCTGTTCGAGCTGGAAGTGCCGGAAATCGAGCAAGGCATGCTGGAAATCAAATCGGCCGCCCGCGACGCCGGCGTACGCGCCAAGATCGCCGTCTACACGGCCGACAAGCGCATCGACCCGATCGGTACTTGCGTCGGCATGCGCGGTTCGCGCGTGCAGGCTGTCACCGGTGAGTTGGGTGGCGAACGCGTCGATATCGTGCTGTGGTCCGAAGATCCGGCGCAGTTCGTGATCGGCGCCCTGGCGCCGGCGAACGTCTCGTCGATCATGGTCGATGAAGAAAAGCACGCCATGGACGTGGTGGTCGACGAAGAAAACCTGGCAATCGCGATCGGCCGTTCCGGCCAGAACGTGCGCCTGGCGGCTGACCTGACCGGTTGGAAGATCAACATCATGACGGCCGAAGAATCGGCTGACAAAGCTGCCCAGGAAACGGCTGCCGTGCGCATCCTGTTCATGGAAAAGCTCGATGTTGACCAGGAAGTGGCCGATATTCTGGTGGAAGAAGGTTTCGCCAGTCTGGAAGAAATCGCTTACGTGCCAATTTCCGAAATGCTGGAAATCGAATCGTTTGACGAAGATACCGTCAATGAACTCCGTACCCGTGCGCGTGATGCGCTCGTCACCGAAGCGATTGCTTCGGAAGAGGGTCTGGAAGGCATGGACGAGGCGTTGGTTGGTCTGGAAGGCATGGACCGCGTCACCGCCGGCAAGCTGGGTCTGGCTGGTATCAAGACCGTTGAAGCATTTGCAGCACTGGCATACGACGAATTTGGCGCAATCCTGGCCTTGTCTGCGGACCGTGCGCGTGAACTGATTACAAGTGAATTTAAAGATGTGACCGACGATGAGATGAAGTTGGTTGACTCGAAATACGACGATCGTGCCAAGGCGCTGCAAGCCAAGGCATGGAGTCTGGCCGAATCCGCAAAGGCTTAATTTGAGTATCTTTATCATCTCCGCGACACATAGAAAAGAGGACTGAATGGCGAGTAACAACGTAGCCCAATTTGCCACCGAACTGAAGATGCCTGCAGATTTGCTGCTGACGCAGCTGCGTTCTGCCGGCGTCGAGAAAAGTTCGACGTCAGATCCATTGTCGAAAGATGATAAGGACAAGCTTTTGGATCATCTGCGCCGCACCCATGGCGCAGCGGCTGACACAGAAAAGAAGAAGATCACCGTGACCCGCAAGGAAACGACCGAAATCAAGCAAGCCGATGCAACCGGCAAATCGCGCACCATCCAGGTGGAAGTGCGCAAGAAACGTACGTTCGTCCAGCGCGATGAAGCCGCGCCGGTCGCCGCAGAACCGGTCGCGCCTGCCGCGCCGGTGATCGATCACGCCGAAGTGGCGCGCCGCGAAGAAGAAGCCCGCAAACAGGCTGAACTGATCGCCCGCCAGGAAGCGGATCTGCGCGAAAAGCAGGAACGTCTGGCCAAGCTCGACGCAGAAAAAGAAGCCCAGGCGAAAGCCACGCAACAGGCTGAACTGGCTGCCAAGAAAGAAGCCGAAGCAGAAGCCAAGAAAGCCGCCGCCAAGGCCGCGACCGTGGTCGCTGCCGCTGCCGCAGGTACGCCTGCCGTGGCTGACGACGCTGCTGCCGAAGCGAAAAAAGCTGCTGCCGCTGAAGAAGCGAAGAAAAAAGCCGCGGCTGCTGCCGTTGCTGCCAAGGAAGCTGCTGAAAAAGCCGAAGCCACCGAACGCGCCCGCAAGGCCGTGGCGGACGAGGTTGCCCAGATCAAGGCCATGATGAACGCGCCACGCCGCGCCATCAAAGCCCCTGAGCCAGCACCTGCGCCAGTCAAGCCGAAGGCGCCGGAAGGCACGCTGCACAAGCCGGCCGACAAGAAACCTGGCGAAAAACCAGGCGACAAGAAGCCAGCCGTGGCAGACAAGAAATCGATCAAGTCGGCCAATGTGTCGTCGACCTGGTCGGATGACGCGAAAAAACGCGGCACCACCGGTGGTCCCAAGCCACGCGGCAATAGCGGCCCTGCGGGTCGTGACAGCTGGCGCGGTGGCGCCAAGGGCCGTCGTCCGTCGCACCACGAAGAACGCGAATCGAACTTCCAGGCGCCAACCGAAGCCGTCGTCAAGGACGTGCACGTGCCGGAAACGATCACCGTGGCCGAACTGGCGCACAAAATGTCCGTCAAGGCATCCGAAGTCATCAAGCATTTGATGAAATTGGGCCAGATGTGCACCATCAACCAGGTGCTGGACCAGGAAACGGCCATGATTCTGGTCGAAGAAATGGGCCACAAGGCATTTGCTGCTGAACAAGACGATCCGGAAGCCTTGCTGGCCGACGTGGGCGAACACGCCCACTTCGAGACCAAGCCGCGCGCTCCTGTGGTCACCGTCATGGGTCACGTCGACCATGGTAAGACCTCGTTGCTCGATTACATCCGTCGCGCCAAAGTGGCGTCCGGCGAAGCGGGTGGCATTACGCAGCATATCGGTGCTTACCACGTCGATACGCCACGCGGCATGATCACCTTCCTCGACACCCCGGGCCACGAAGCGTTTACCGCCATGCGTGCCCGTGGTGCGAAAGCAACCGACATCGTGATTCTGGTGGTGGCCGCCGACGATGGCGTGATGCCGCAAACCAAGGAAGCGATTGCCCATGCGAAAGCAGCTGGCGTACCGCTGGTGGTGGCGATCAATAAGGTCGACAAACCGGGTGGCAACGTGGACCGCGTGACGCAAGAACTGGTCGCCGAGCAAGTCGTGCCGGAAGAATACGGTGGCGAATCGCCATTCGTGCCGGTATCGGCCAAAACCGGTCAAGGTATCGACGATCTGCTGGAACAAGTGCTGTTGCAAGCTGAAGTGCTGGAACTGACGGCGCCGGTGGATGCACCTGCACGCGGCCTGGTGGTCGAAGCGCGTCTGGACAAGGGCCGTGGTCCTGTTGCAACGATCCTGGTGCAGTCCGGTACATTGAAGCGCGGCGACGTGATTCTGGCTGGCTCTTCGTATGGCCGCGTGCGCGCCATGCTGGACGAAAACGGCAAGGCGATTGCCGAAGCCGGTCCATCGATCCCGGTTGAAATCCAGGGTCTGACGGAAGTGCCGGTAGCGGGTGAAGAAGTGGTCGTCATGGCTGACGAGCGCAAGGCGCGTGAAATTGGCCTGTTCCGTCAAGGTAAGTTCCGTGACGTGAAACTGGCTAAACAGCAAGCTGCGAAACTGGAAAACATGTTCGACCAGATGGCCGAAGGCGAAGTGAAAAACTTGCCATTGATCATCAAAACCGACGTACAAGGTTCGCAGGAAGCGCTGGTCGGTTCGCTGCAGAAACTGTCGACTTCGGAAGTGCGCGTGCAAGTGGTACACGCTGCCGTTGGTGGCATCACGGAATCGGACGTCAACCTGGCAGTCGCTTCGAAAGCGGTCATCATCGGCTTCAACGCCCGTGCCGACGCACAAGCACGCAAGCTGGCCGAGTCGAATGGCGTGGACATTCGCTACTACAACATCATTTACGATGCGATCGACGAGATCAAATCGGCGTTGTCGGGCATGTTGGCACCAGAGAAACGTGAAACCGTCATTGGCCAGGTCGAGATCCGCCAGGTTATCCTGGTCTCGAAAGTGGGCGCGATTGCCGGCTGTCTGGTCACCGATGGCGTGGTCAAGCGTGCATCTTCCGTCCGCCTGTTGCGCAACAACATCGTGGTCTGGAGCGGCGAGATCGACTCGCTGAAACGCTTCAAGGACGACGCGAAAGAAGTGCGCGCCGGTCTGGAGTGCGGCCTGTCGCTGAAGAACTACAACGACATCCAGGTTGGCGACACCCTGGAAGTATTCGAAGTTCAGGAAATCGCTCGTACCCTGTAATCACAGCAAGAATAGCGCGGACATAGTGATGTCCGCGCAAAACACGTGGGGCGCATTGGTCAACGGGCAACCGTTTGACCCATGCGCCCTGCGGCACTTAGGACAGCATAGAAATATCATGGCTAAACATAGCAAAACCATGCCAGCGCGCGGCTTGCGCGTGGCTGACCAGATCCAGCGCGACCTGGCCGAAATCATCGCCTACGAATTGAAAGACCCGCGCGTTGGCACCATGATCACCGTGACCGAAGTACAGATCACGCCTGATTACGCGCACGCCAAGGTGTTTTTCACGATGTTGAAAGACAGCAAGGAAGCCATCAAGAACACCACCGAAGGCTTGAGCGCTGCGGCCGGCTTCATCCGTGGCCTGTTGGGCAAGCGCCTGCACATCCACACCTTGCCGCAACTGCACTTCGTGCACGACAGCTCGACCTCGCGCGGCATGGAAATGTCCTTGCTGATCGACAAGGCCAACGCCACGCGCGCGGCTGACGCCGAGCCGGACGCGAAACCAGATACGGACGAGCAATAAGCGTGGCCGGAGCAAAACGACCACCCGGCATCAAGCGGGTGCGCGACCTGGTCGATGGCGTCTTGCTGCTGGATAAGCCTGTCGGCTGGTCCAGCAACGATGCCTTGATCAAGGTCAAGCGCGTGTTGAATGCGAAAAAAGCGGGCCATACGGGCACCCTGGATCCGTTCGCCACCGGCTTGTTGCCGCTGTGCTTTGGCGAGGCGACCAAGTTTTCGCAGGATTTGCTGGAAGCGGACAAAACCTATGAAACCGTGGTGCACCTGGGCCTGACCACCGATACGGGCGACACCGAAGGCGCCGTGCTGGAAACGCGCGACGTCAACGTGACGCAGGAGCAGATCGAGGCCGTGCTGGCGCAGTTCCGTGGCCCGATCCTGCAGACGCCGCCCATGTATTCGGCCTTGAAGCGCGATGGCAAGCCGCTGTATGAATATGCGCGCGCCGGCATCACCCTGGAGCGCGAAGCGCGTCCGGTGACCATCCACAAGCTCGAATTCATCCACTATGAAGCGCCGTTTTTGACCTTGTCGGTGATGTGCAGCAAGGGCACGTATATCCGCGTGCTCGGCGAAGACATCGGTGCAGCGCTCGGTTGCGGCGCCCATCTGAACGCCTTGCGCCGCACGCAGGTGGGCAGCCTGACACTGGCTGGCGTCGTCACGCTCGATGAGCTGACTGCCCACGCAGCGCCGTTCGGCTTGCTGGCGCCCGTCGATGCCTTGTTGTCGAGTTTCCCGGCGATCCAGCTGACGGAAGAATTGGCAAAACGCTTTTTGCATGGCCAGCGCATCGCCCTGGGCAAGGAAGAGGTTGTTGTACCAGCCGGGCCGGGCAGGGTGCGCGTGTATCACGACGCCAAACTGCTGGGCACAGGCCAGTTGCAGGAATACAGCATCCTGGCGCCGGAGCGGCTGATCGCCACGGCACAGCAGTAAATTGCGGCAAAGTAACAATAAAGTCATATTACTCAGCGACACTATTGAACCAGTGTCGCTTTTTTAAACCATCCGTCGCCGACCGTTGGAGCCGCCAGCATTTTTGAATAGCGTTGCAGCGCAACATGCTATACTACGCGGTTCCGGAAATAGATTAGCATTCGGGTATCTCGTACACCTACGTACGCACTCCGCAGTTTTTCAGTAACTACTACGACCATGTCAAATACAAAACGCGCAATTCGCAACATCGCAATCATCGCCCACGTTGACCACGGCAAAACCACCCTGGTTGACCAACTGCTGCGTCAGTCCGGCACCTTCCGTGAAAACCAGGCGGTAGACACACGTGTCATGGACTCGAACGACCTCGAAAAGGAGCGCGGCATTACGATTCTGTCGAAGAACTGCGCCGTTGAGTACGAAGGCACCCACATCAATATCGTCGATACCCCAGGCCACGCCGACTTCGGTGGCGAGGTAGAGCGCGTACTGTCGATGGTGGACTCGGTTCTGCTGCTGATCGATGCACAAGAAGGCCCGATGCCGCAAACCCGTTTCGTCACGCGCAAGGCGCTGGCACTGGGTCTGAAACCGATCGTTATCGTCAACAAGATTGACCGTCCGGGCGCGCGCGCTGACTGGGCCATCAACCAGACGTTCGAACTGTTCGACAAACTGGGCGCGACCGACGAGCAACTGGACTTCCCTATCATTTACGCTTCGGGCCTGAACGGCTACGCCGGCCTGACCGAAGACGTACGCGGCGGCGACATGAAGCCGATGTTTGACGCCATCCTGGAACACGTGCCAGTGCGCGACGACAATCCGGAAGGCCCGCTGCAAATGCAAATCACCTCGCTGGACTACTCGTCCTACGTGGGCAAGATCGGCATTGGCCGCGTTAACCGCGGTACCGTTAAAGTGGGCCAGGACGTGCTGGTCGTTAATGGTCCAGGCGCAACCCCAGTCAAAGGCCGTATCAACCAGGTGCTGAACTTCAAGGGCCTGGAGCGCGTGCTGGTCGACGAAGCAGTTGCTGGCGACATTTGCCTGATCAACGGTATCGACGAAATCGGCATCGGTTCGACCCTGTGCGCAATCGACACTCCGGAAGCGCTGCCGATGCTGACCGTCGACGAGCCTACCCTGACCATGAACTTCATGGTGAACAACTCGCCACTGGCTGGCCGCGAAGGCAAGTTTGTTACCTCGCGTCAACTGCGTGACCGTCTGGACAAAGAATTGAAAGCCAACGTTGCTCTGCGCGTTGCGCCAACCGACGACGACACCACGTTCGAAGTTTCGGGTCGCGGCGAGCTGCACCTGACGATTCTGATCGAAAACATGCGTCGCGAAGGCTTCGAGCTGGCTGTATCGCGTCCACGCGTGGTATTCAAAATGGTGGATGGCGTGCGCCAGGAGCCGTTTGAAAACCTGTCGGTTGACGTGGAAGAAGCCAACCAGGGCGGCGTGATGGAAGAACTGGGCCGTCGTCGTGGCGACCTGCAAAACATGGAATCGGATGGCAAGGGCCGTGTACGCCTTGAGTACCTGATCCCGGCACGTGGCCTGATCGGCTTCCAGGGCGAATTCATGACCCTGACCCGCGGTACCGGTTTGATGAGCCACGTATTCCACGAATACGCAGCCGTCGACAACACCCGTGGCGAAATGGCTGGCCGTCGTAACGGCGTGCTGATCTCGCAAGATGACGGCGCCGCTGTTGCCTACGCTATCTGGAAACTGCAAGACCGCGGCCGCATGTTCGTGTCGCACAACGATCCAGTGTACGAAGGCATGATCATCGGTATCCACTCGCGTGACAACGACCTGGTGGTGAACCCGATCAAGGGCAAGCAGCTGACCAACGTGCGTTCGTCGGGTACCGACGAAGCGGTGCGCCTGGTACCACCTATCCAGATGTCGCTGGAATACGCAGTCGAATTCATCGAAGACGACGAACTGGTGGAAATCACCCCGAAATCGATCCGCCTGCGCAAGCGTTTCCTGAAAGAGCACGAGCGTAAAAAAGCATCGCGCGAGTCCTGATCTGTTGTAGCGCATGGCTTGCGGGCCATGCACGCCGCAGCGTCATGTAAAAAGGCCACGGTTATCCGTGGCCTTTTGCATTTCCCGAGATTACCTGGTCGCCGGCGCTGGCTCCGGCCTTGCGCGGGCCGCCTCGCCGCCCGGCAGCCTGATCACATAATCGGTCTGGTAGGCATTGCCCGGCTGTTCAAAGTCGGTCGAGACGATCTGCGCGCCGCTGGCGAAGGCGGCGTTGGCGCGCCGCATATCGTTGGTCTTCGCTTCAAAGGTCTCGATGTCCGAGCGGGTGCGCACCAGATAACCCTGCTCCACGTATTGACGGATTTGCTTGCCACGCACCAGCGCATTGTCCATCAGCAAGAAGGCCGCATGGTCTTCGCCCGGTTCGGCGCGCAAAAAGGCGGCGCGGCCTTTCAACGACGGGTGGCCGGTCAGGTAGCCGGCAGCGCCGCTGGGGCCGTTCGCCGTCATCAGCAGGAACAGCACCTTGCCACGCGCACTGGCCAGCGTCGGCCAGTTGTCGGCGCGCACGGCGGCATTCAAAGTGGGGTAGTTGCCGCGCACATCATCGGGCGTGATGATGCGCTCGCGGCCCATCACCGACAGCAATTCCTTGTCCATGTCATCAAACAGCGCCGGCGTGAACGGCACGGTGTGCGTGGCGCCGGGCAGGATGGGCAGGTCCTGGTTCTTCGCCTCGATCAGGATGAACAGCGGCACGTGGCCGGCGTGGGCATCGGACCAGCCGCGTATCTGCTGCAGGCACAGGTGCAGGGTAGGGCAGTTGCTGCGGAAATCGATGTCCGGAATATGCAGCACCTTGAAGCCGGGCTGGTCCAGGCCGGCCGAATTGAACGGCAGCAAATCCGTGATGCCTTTGTCGCGCAGCATCTTGTAGCCGACCGGATTGGAATAGATACCACCCTTGGGATCGGGATTGATATCAATCTCCAGGCTGCGCACGCCCAGGTTCAGCTGGGTTTCCAGGCTGGGGTGGCTGTATTTCAGCAGTTCCGAGGCCGACATGCTGTTCGGATGCTCTTCCTGGAACAGGGCGCGTGCCGCTGGCGGCATCTTGTCGATGAAGCTGCTGAAGTCGGGGGCTTTTTCCTCAAACAGCTTTTCCATGTGCGGATCGAGTCCCTGGCCGTAGCTGTTATGGGTGCCGAGCACTTGCAACTGGTTGATTTTCAGGTCGGCCGGCAATTGTGGCGCGTCAACAGCATAGGCGGATGGGCAGAGCAGGCAGGCCAGGATAAGTGTGTGCAGTTTCATGATGTTTTGCTTGTCAGTGATTAGTAGTGGTAGTTGGCAAACAGACCCAGCGTGCGGACGGCGTTGGGCGAGGTGTAGTGCAGCAGGCCGAGCGTGCCGTATTGCTGGTAGCCGGTAGAGAAATAGCGGTTGAGCAAGTTGCGCGCATACAGGCCGAATTCGAGGGCGCTGTCATGCGGCGCAAACGTCAGGCGCGCATTGACCAGGCCGTAGCCGGGCACCTCCGAATACGATGGCTGGCCGACCACGGTCCACAGCTTGCTGCGAAACGCGTAGTCTGCATGCGCTTTCAGGGTCAGCTTGCCGCCGACCTCGGTCTGATAGTTGACGCCCAGGTTGCCGGCCCAGCGCGGGGCATTCGTCAGGGCCGTGTTGGTGTAGTCGGTCTTGCTGTCATACACGTAATCCGTAAACTTGGCGCTAGTGTAGGTCAGTGCGCTGTTGAAGGTCAGCGCGGGTGCGGCGCGCCAGGTAGCGCTCACTTCGGCGCCGCCGCTGCGCAGGCCGCCGGCGTTGCCGATCACCGCCTGCAGGGTCGGGCTGCCGGGGATGGTGGTGAGGATGGTGGTCTGGAAGTCCTTGAATTTTTCCAGGAACAGGTCGGCGTTCAGGCGCAGCGTGCGGTTCAGCAGTTCCGACTTGATGCCCAGCTCGTAGCTCTTGACTGTTTCTTCGTGGTAAGGATCGTATTTATTGCCGACAAAGGCGATCCCGGCCGGCTTGTAGCCGGTGGTGTAGTTGGCGTACACCATGGTGTCCTTGCTGAGCTGGTACTGCGGCGAAATGCGGTACGAGAAATTGTGGCCGGACACCGAGCCCTCGGGATACAGCGGCGGCGCGCTGGTGGCGACAAAAGTGTTGTTGACGCCGGTAATCGGCTCGCTGGGCGTGTTGATGTAGCGCAGCGACTGGCTGTTGCGGTCCTGCGTGTAGCGGCCACCCAGCGCCAGGCTCGCTTGTGGCGTGAAGTTCAATTTCAGCTGGCCGAACGCCGCTGCCGTGGTGTTGCGCGTGTTGAACAGGGACGTGTTGCCATCTTCACCGATGGCGCCCGTCAGCGCGTACAACTGCGTGCGCGGCACGCCGGTGGGCGAGACCAGCGGTGCGCCCAGGGTGGCCCATTGCAACTGGCTTTGCCGGGCGTCAAGCTGGTTCCAGAACAAGCCGCCCACATATTCGGCAAATTGCCCGGTGGCGGAAGCCAGGCGGAACTCCTGGCTGTATTTGCTGGTGCTCAGCGCACCCTTGTTGTAGGGCACGTAGGCAAAGATATTGCCCGGCACCAAGTCGGCCGGCGTGTCGTTGTCGTAGGTCGAGCCGCGATAGGCGGTGATCGAGGTCAATGTCGCGCCGTTGCCCAGCTGGTAGCGCAGGCGCAAGGAGCTGCCCCATTCCTCGCTGGTGGTCTGGCCGAACGAAGAATCGGCGCTGTCGGCATTGCGCGGCCCTGGGTGCACGCCGTTGGCGATTTCGGCGGCGGTGACGGCGTCCGGTGCACCAGAAACAGCTGTACGAATATTGCTGTCCCAGTGATGCTGGTAGTCATTGGACAGCGTGACTTCCAGGTCGCGGCTGGGATTGAACAGCGCGCGCGCCCGGTAGCCCCGTTCGCTGACGCTACCCAGTGTGCGGTTAAGCGTGGTGTATCTGCCGTAGCCGTCCTGGCCCTGGTTGAAGGCGGAGATGCGCAAGGCGCTGCTGTCGCCCAGCGGCAGGTTCAGCGTGGCGTTGTAATTATGATCGTTGGGCTGGCCGTAGCTGACACCGGTGTCGAGGCTGGTAGTGCCGATTTCCGGCTTGGCCGTGCTGACCGACATCACGCCCGAGGTGGCGTTCTTGCCGAACAGCGTGCCTTGCGGCCCCATCAGCACATCGACACGCGCAATATCGACCAGGCCGATCAGGCCGTTGGCGCGCTGGGCGTCCATCACCACATCATCGACCACCACGCTGACCGACTTGGCGTTGGAAAAATCGAAGCTTTCGCTGCCGACGCCGCGGATCTGGAAGGCCGCACCCTGGGTCGGGTCGTACTGCAGGCCGGGCACCAGGTATTGCAGGTCGGTCAGCGAGTGGTAGCCGGAATCTTCCAGCGCCTTGCCCGTGACCACGCTGACGGCAATCGGCACGTTTTGTACATTTTCGCTGCGCCGCTGCGCCGTCACGATGACGTCCGGCAGTGCGGTCGATGACTGGTCTTGCGCGGAGGCGGCGCCGCAACTGGCGGCGGCACAGGCGAGCACCAGGCTGCAGAAAGGGGGTGAGAGTGACATGCTTTCCTCGGGAATGAGTCCATGAAAGCGTTTACTGTATCAACCTAATATGACCGTAAAATTACACTTGTACGAAAATATTTTAGATAAAAATAGGGATGGCTTGGAAAAAGAAGACGAATGGTCGAATGAAATCAGGCGCGCTGCGCCCAGCCGATAACGCTGCCGAAGGCCTGATTGACAGCGTGTCGGGCGCTTTCACCGGGGGGCAGGGTATTGGCCAGGCCGATCAGGCCGATGGACATCACCTGCGCCGCCAGCCAGTCCATGCCGGAGGTCTCGGGCGCCAGCTGGGGCAACAGCTTGACCAGGTTGATGCCGCGCCGGCGCCGCATGTCGGCCGCGCACGGCGCCAGCCGGGTCAGGCGAGTGGCGGCGATGGCGACGGCAAAGGTGGCGCGGCTGACATCGAGTCCGTGCTGTTCGCCTTCGCTCAGGAGTTGATGGTTGCCGGTCAAGCCGGCCTTGTCCACCGCGATCAGCAGGTGCGAGATGATGTATTCCAGCCCGGCGATCACCAGGTCCTGCTGGGTAGGAAAGCGGTAGCTGAGCGTGGTATGCGGCACGCCCGCCTCGGCAGCGATCGCGCGGTGCGTCAGGCCGCCGACACCGCGCGCCGACAATTGGATGGCGCAGGCATGGGCGGCGCGCCCCGGCCAGCCGTCGCTGAGGTCGGCGCCCTGGATGACCGATGGTTCGCCCGGCTGATATTCCAGCGCATCGAACAGCAGCGAGAACAAGCCCGTATCGCCGCTCTCGTCCGGCCCTTTGACCAGTCCGGAAAACAGCCGGCGCAGGCACAGGCGGCGCAGCAGCCGGTACGGCGGTGCATGGTTCAACAGCACGCTGTAGGCCAGTTCGTCGATGAAATAACCGGCCAGCCAGCCGCTGTCGAGCAGGGCGGCAGGCAGCCCCGCGCGCGTGCCGAACTCGTGCCAGAACTGTCGGCGCGCCTGCAGCCATGGCGCAAACGCCGCCTGCACTGTCTGGTCCCAGGTCGAGGCCTGCACCAGTTCGACAAACAGCTGCGACAGCGGACGCTGGCGCACTGCCAGTTCTTCCAGGATGATTTCCGCCAGGTCGGCGGCAACGGCGGGCGCCAGCACGTCCAGCGTGACGAGGTCGCGGCGCCAGGCGGTGAATAGCCGCTGCTCTTCAGCCAGTGCCGCGTGGCAGATGGCCGCCAGCACATCGGCGCGCGCGCCATAGTGATTGCTCAGCACCGTGACCGAGATGGCCAGGCTTTCGGCCAGCGGCCGCAAGGTCAGGCCAGCCAGGCCTTCCGCGGCGGCGATGCGGCAGGCGGCCGCCAGCAATGCTTCCCCGGTGGGAGGCTGGCCGCGTTTGCGTGCGGCAGGCAGTTCTGCCAGGTGATCCATTGGGGGCATGGTCAATCTTTTCCTGTTTCTTTTCTGATAGGCGTGCCATCGCTGGCCGTGTTGGCGATCAGGCCGGCCAGCGTCATTTTTGATATGATACGCACCTGCTGGTGTTTTATAGCCAGAATGTTCTACCCGGCCGTAGCCGCCCACCCGACGGCCTGCCCTTCGTGACGAAGGGGAACGCCCTTGCGCCATAGCCTGCTATCTTATTCGTTATCACCTTCATTGCTGAAGCCCTCTCGTCGCCATCCCGTTGCGCCATGAGGTGCCCCAAGTGAAGATTCATTCTATACAGCGATAAACCAATGCAACAAAACCTTCAGTCCCCGGTAGGGGAAGTCAAGAAATCCATGGTTGACTCTGGTCGCCGGATTAGCGTCGCCCCGATGATGGACTGGACCGACCGCCATTGCCGCAAGTTCCATCGCGAAATCACGCGCCACACCTGGCTGTACACGGAAATGGTCACCACCGGTGCGCTGGTCTACGGCGACGTGGAGCGCCATCTGCGCTTCAACGAGGAAGAGCATCCGGTGGCGCTGCAGCTGGGCGGCAGCGATCCGGCGGACCTGGCCATCAGCGCCAAGCTGGGCCAGCAATGGGGCTATGATGAAATCAACCTGAACTGCGGCTGCCCGTCCGAGCGCGTGCAAAAGGGCGCGTTTGGCGCCTGCCTGATGGCCGAGCCACAACTGGTGGCCGATTGCGTGAAAGCCATGCGCGACGTGGTGACGATCGACGTGACGGTAAAGCACCGCATCGGCATCGATGACAGCGAGTCCTACGACTTCGTGCGCGATTTCGTCGGCACCGTGGCCGACGCCGGCTGCGCCACGTTTATCGTGCATGCGCGCAATGCCATCCTGAAAGGCCTGAGCCCGAAGGAAAACCGCGAAGTGCCGCCGCTGAAATACGATTACGCCTATCGCTTGAAGCGCGACTTTCCGCAATTCGAATTCATCATCAATGGCGGCATCAAGACCGTGGATGAAATCGACCTGCACTTGCAGCATCTCGATGGGGTGATGCTGGGCCGCGAGGCTTATCACAATCCCTACGTGATGGCGCAGTTCGACCAGCGTTATTACGGCGATACGGCCGAAGTGAAAACCCGCGAGCAGGTGCTGGCAGCGATGATCCATTATATTAGTGCGCAGCTGGCAAAAGAGGGTGGCCGTTTGAAATTGAACAGCATCACGCGCCACATGCTGGGCCTGATGCAAAACCTGCCTGGCGCGCGCAGCTTCCGCCAGACCCTGTCCGATTCGAAGAAGCTCGCTGCCGGTGATCCGCGCCTGCTGCTGGAAGCGGCGGCGCGCCTGCCTGCGCATGCCTGAGAGCGTGATCCGGTGTTGATGTAATTCGTTGATGTACTCCATGCGGCCGGACCTTCAGTTCCGGCCCATCGGCCTTTGCGCCGCATTTTCCGCCACTTCCAGGCGCTGCCATTTATTGTGTAAATGGCATAAATAATTTTCTTATATGTTGTAAATGCGCATTTTCAGCGCACGCTTGCACGCCCGTGGGGCGTTTCTGCTTGGCAAGAAACGGAGATGTTGTCATTTCCCCGAAGAAAGTTAATCTGCAAATTATTCAGGCAGTTATTGCTTGCTTTGAGGCAAAATTTACACCTATAATTGATTATAGACAAATATTTCTCAGATGAATTTTTGATGTTGCTACGGCTATTAAGCGTGTCGAATATTTAATATGCGGAACAAATTTGCATTCGCAGTCACTGCTTGTTCAGAGGGTTGGGAAGACCAGGAAACACCTCGGGCTGCGTGCGGCCGGATACCGCGAGCGGCCAGTCAGGCCGCTGGCCGATACCGGTGACACGCAGCCTTCGTCTTGTCGTGCCGGGCAAAATTCTTATCAATAGTTTCATTTACGAAGAGCCGAAATGAATTTAGCAAAAATGAAGGTTGGTACACGTCTGGGCCTGGGATTCGCCCTGGTGCTGGTGTTGTTGGTCGCCGTTACGGTGGTTGGCATCGCGCGCATGGCACAGATCCAGGAACGTCTCGATCACGTGATCGACGTCAACAACGTCGTGACCCGCCTGGTCATCGACATGCGTGCCAACGTCAGTGACCGCATCACTTCCTTGCGTATCCTGACCCTGATGACGGATGCAGGGGATATGGAGCCGGAAATGGCGCGTATCAAGACGCAGACCGCGACGTACCAGGAAGCCCAGAAAAAGCTGGAGGCGCAATTCGCCCTCGAGGCGACGACCGAGGAAAAAACCTTGCTGGCGTCGATCAAGGAATATGAAGCAGCGGCCATGCCTGCCATCGGCAAGGCGTCGGCACTGTGGCTGGCCAATGATGCAGAAGGCGCCACGCGCGTGATGATCAAGGAAATCCGCCCGGTGCAAAAGAAATGGATAGAAGCGCTGGAGCAACTGGCGAGCCTGGAAGACAAGCTCAATGCGCAAATGCAGCAAGATGCCCGCACGGCGTTCGACAGCGCCCGTTTGTTCATGATCATCCTCGGCGCGCTGGCAGTCGGGATGGGCGTGGCGGCGGCACTGGTGATTACCCGCGGCTTGCTCAAGCAGCTCGGTGGCGAACCGGATTACACGGCATCGATCGCCGGCAGCATCGCCAATGGCGACTTGTCGATCGGCATCCATACCCAGCCGTCGGACAATTCCAGCCTGCTGGCGGAAATGAAGGAAATGCGTAACAGCCTGGTCAATATCGTGGGCCAGGTACGTGTCGGCACGGAAACCATCGGGACGGCCTCGCGTGAAATCGCCGCGGGCAACCTGGACCTGTCGTCGCGTACGGAAATGCAGGCGAGCGCGCTGGAAAAAACTGCCTCGGCGATGGAAGAGCTGACCTCGACCGTGAAACAGAATGCAGACAATGCGCGTGAAGCCAACAAGCTGGCCGCCACCGCATCGGATGTGGCGCTGAAGGGCGGCTCGGTGGTCTCGCAAGTGGTCGACACCATGAGCTCGATCAACGAATCGGCCAAGAAGATTGTCGACATCATCGGCGTGATCGATGGCATCGCGTTCCAGACCAACATCCTGGCCTTGAACGCCGCGGTGGAAGCAGCGCGTGCCGGTGAGCAAGGCCGCGGCTTTGCGGTGGTTGCTTCCGAAGTGCGTAACCTGGCCCAGCGTTCGGCTGGCGCCGCGAAAGAAATCAAGACCCTGATCGATGACTCGGCCGAGAAGACCGAGCGCGGCACGCGCCTGGTTGGCCAGGCTGGCGTGACGATGGGGGAGGTGGTCGACAGCGTGCGCCGCGTTACCGACATCATGAGCGAGATCGCCAGTGCGAGCCAGGAGCAAAGCGCCGGCATCGCGCAAGTCAATCTGTCCATCATCGAGATGGATGGCATGACACAGCAAAATGCATCGCTGGTGGAAGAAGCGGCTGCCGCAGCGCAAAGCCTGCAGGACCAGGCCGCTGAACTGGCCCACGTGGTCAGCATCTTCAAGCTGGTGGAAGGCGAAGAAAAACCGGCCGCCTACGTGCCGGTGCAAGCCGAGCCGAAAGCAGCGCCCGTGATCGCGCGCAAGCCGGCAGCAGCCTTGCGTCCAGTCAAGTCGCTGGCACGCAAGACGGAAGAGGCTGCGCCAGCGGCGCCTGCACCGGCGCCGAAGCGCGCGGCTGCCAGCACCAGTAATGACGAGTGGGAAGAGTTTTAAGCTCAACGAATCATGCAGGTACTGAATCAGCGTTATCTCGCAGTATTGCTCGCGCTGCTGTCAGGCGGTGCGAGCACCGCGGTCTTGGCAGCCGATGTTGCGCCCGCCTTTGATGTCGAGTTGTGCAGGCCGGCTTATCCGGAAAGTTCCAAAGCCCGCAATGAGCAGGGCGAGCTGGTCTTGTCTGTACTGGTGTCCGTGCAGGGCGTGGCGGCCGATGTGAAGATTGCCAAAAGCACCGGACATCGCGACCTGGACAGGGCAGGTGTGATGGCTGCCGCTCGCTGCAAGTTTGTGCCTGGTAGCGTCGATGGCAAGGTCGTGGAAGGCTGGACTGAGGTTCGTTATTCTTGGAAATTGTAATTGAAACATCTGATAATTATGGGGAAGCAAATGTTTAAAAAAATGCGTTCGATGAGTGTGGCAGCAGCACTGCTGGTTTCGGTTTCTTCCGCTGCATTTGCAGCCGAGGTGCCAGCAACGTTCGATTCTAAAAACTGCAAGGCTGATTATCCAAAAGCCTCGCTGATGAACGAGGAGCAGGGCACGGTCACGATGTCGTTCCTGGTCAATGCCGATGGCAGTGTTGCTGACTCGAAAATCGAGAAAAGCAGCGGTTTCAAGAACCTGGACAAGGCCGCCATCAAGGCGCTGTCCGCGTGCAAGTTCAAGCCGGGCACCAAGGATGGCGCAGCAGCGCAAACCTGGACCAAGGTCGATTACGCCTGGAAACTCGACTAAGCATTTGGCAGTATCTGCTGCGCATGTCTTAAGGCAACAGTAATTTGTGCTACCCATTGCGGGCAGCGTCTGGCAGCAGACGCTGCCCGTTTTTTATGTACGTCACTTATGTGCGCGAGGGCACGGCGCCGTGGCGTGCTTCTGTTACCCTAGCCCCATACCCCCACGAGAAGAGGTTTATCATGCATTGCACCCTGAAACTTTCCATCGTTGCCGGCATTGCCGTGGCCTTGTTCGGTTGTGCCAGCCTGGGCACGCCGGTTGGCCTGCAGGCGGGGCAGACGGTTGCCGTCGTCAATAGCCTCAGCTGGGACAATCCGTTGACGGGCAAGCGCGATGGCGTGCGTACCAGCTGGCCCTTGAAGGATGGCAAAGTGGCTGCTGAATATTTTCCACTGGCGCAATTGAAACAATGTGATGCTGATAACAAGGCTTGTGCCTGGGGCGTGATGCGCGCGTGGCGGAACGCCCCCACGTTCAGCTATGTGCAAGGTGGCGTCGATCTATCGCTGGCACTGGAGATGGACGTGGCGCGGCGCCAGCAGGCGCGCCAGGGTGAGGTACAGACTGCGATGACGATCCCGCAAGATGTGGCGGCGCTGGCTGGCAAAAGCCAGGTGCGTCCTTCGTTGCATTTGCAATATGGAAAAGTGGAGCAGGTCGACCTCGATTACGGCGTGCGCTACCAGGTTTGCGTGCAGCGCTATGATGCCGCCGGGAAAGTTATCGATCGTTGTGAGATTCCCTATATCTGATGCTGTCTTGGCATGGGGAATCATTGGAAAAATGCGCGCTGGAACTGGTTTGTGGCGGCGCCGCCACGTTTCATGTTGCACTCTGCGTAGGGGTGTAACAATAGGTAAATGCACAGCAAAGGCGCGCGTTATTTCTTATAGTACTTAATTAGAGATAGGAGAATTTCGATGAAAACCTTGTTGGCAGTAATTTCGCTGGCCGCCCTGGGTGGCTGTGCCGTAGCGCCCCCTGGGCCTGCCTATTACGGCACGCGTGCCCCGCAAGCGGCATACAATCCGTATGAATGGCATACCGTGTCGTCGACCCCGGTAGTACAGAACAGTACTGTGGTCAGTACGCCTAGCGTGCAATATACGGATCAACCCGTGTACGTGCAGCAACAGCCTGTGTATGTCGAGCAGCCTGTATATGTGCCGGCACCCGTGTATGCGCAGCCTTACTACTATAACCCGCCTGTTTCGGTCGACCTGGTGTTCGGCTTCGGTGGCGGCTACCGTGGCGGCTGGGGTGGCTACCGCGGCGGCTGGGGCGGTTATCGTGGTGGTTGGGGACGCGGCCGCTGGCGCTGATCAGGCCGCATAAAACCTGCTGCTCCGGTTTGCCGAGCTTGTAAATCAGAAAGGCAGGCGTCCGTCTCAATGAAAGTAGACCGACGCCTGATGCAGCACGTCCGCCGAGCACAACAGATATATCGCCAAGCCTGCCACTCCGATTTGCAAGGCGCCAAAGCTGATGGGGATGAGGCGGGACATGTCGTACTCCTGGTGGCTAGCGGTTTGTCTGGTGACGATGTTTGCATCTTAAAATGATCTGATGCCTACAGGAATCAGATGAATGTCCGCCACCATGTAGGACAACTACCCGTCGCCGATGCGTCCAGCCGCTGTTAACGGCCTTTCCAGCGCACCACCGTATCTTCCGGCGCCGTGTCGAGCAGGTCCGAGATGGTCAGCCAGTGCGTGAGGCGTTCGGGCTGCTTGATATTGATGCCCATGCCATCGATGATACCGACCTGTTCCAGCAAACGCGCATCCAGTTTTGCCTTGGACACCGTGGGCGCGCCCATGACCATGCGGTCATATGCCTTGCGCGCCTTGTTTTCCCATTTATGCAGGCTGCTGTCGTCGAAGCGGTTGCCTTCGAAATACACGGTCAGGGTGCCATCCAGATTGCCGAAGCCGACGATGCCGGCGCCCTTGCGGATGGTGGTCGTGTTGCCGAGATCAAAGTCGGCCGTCGGCACAAAAATGCCGGCCCGGCCATCGACGTCAGGACGACCCACGGGCGTTTCCTTGCCGTAGGAGCTCGTTTCGGTAATGGTTTTCTCTACAGACATAGTGCGTACTGGGCGCCCGGGACCGTAGCGGACACGCTGCCGGCGGCGCCACCTCTCCTGTTCAATAAGTGCGTGTTGTTGGCAAGGCTGGAAACAGCTTGGGCCTGGCGATATTG
This sequence comes from Janthinobacterium sp. Mn2066, assembly GCF_049319705.1. Taxonomy (NCBI): domain Bacteria; kingdom Pseudomonadati; phylum Pseudomonadota; class Betaproteobacteria; order Burkholderiales; family Oxalobacteraceae; genus Janthinobacterium; species Janthinobacterium sp. Mn2066. The sequence continues at coordinate 186,732 of NZ_JBMOUF010000007.1, forward strand.
ATGATTGCTTGATCTGGATGATTGCGTGATCTGCGCTGCCTATTGTAGTCCCAATTTAGTTCTCCTGCGCAACATTTTGGCATCACGGCAGTGCCATCTCCAGATAAAAAAAGCCGCCCGGCATCGCGTGCGGGGCGGCTGGCCTGAGGCAGGCTACGGCAAGTTTACGCCTGGCGTGTGCGGCGCGCCACGAAACCCATCAAGCCCAGGCCCAGCAGCAACATGGCATAGGTTTGCGGCTCGGGCACGGCGGACACCAGCGAGACCTGGTCCAGGTAGGAGCCGTAAGTGGGGGCCGAGACGGGGCCGACCGATTCGAAGCGCAGCACGGTCGAGGAACCGAGGGCGCTGAGGCTCTGGCTATACGTCTGCCACACGCCAATAGTGGTGCAGGTTTTTATGCCGTGCCGGGCGGTCCGGCGGCTATCGATCTGATCGCCGTGCCGTCAGTCCACCGCTTAGAATGCCAGGCGCCCTTGCAGATACACCATGCGCGGTGCGCCGACCATCTTGCCCAGGTTGCTGTCGGAAGTGCGCGTGAAGTAGCGCTTGTCCGTCAGGTTATTGGCGCCCGCTACCAGTTCCAGCCCTTTTTGCCCTGGCACTTTCCATTTCACCTGGGTATTCCAGGTACGGTAGCCGGGGATGATGCCGAGGTTCCCCGCTGCATTTTCCTGCACGGTATTGGCTTCATCGGCAAACTGGCGGCTTTGGTGCGTGGTCGACAAGTCAAAGCCCCAGGCGCCCTGCTGGTAATGGGCGCCCAGCGTATCGGTGTTGCGCGAATAGAAGGACACGTCGTTGCCGGCATTCACGCCATCCTGCAAGGTCGCCTTGGTGTAGGTGTAGGTGGCGTAGGTGCTCCAGCCAGCCAGCGGGCCTTGCTCGTCGAAGTGGTAATCGACCGCTGTTTCCAGGCCACGGTGATGGGTGGCGCCGATATTGAAGAAGATGGTATTGATGCCGCTGCCAACCGACTGGATCTGGTTGTCGAACTTGATATTGAACAAGGTGGCTTCGGCCGACAGTTGTGCGCTCTTCCAGCGCGCGCCCAGTTCCGCCGTTTTCGCCAGTTCCGGTTGCAGCGGGTTATTTGCCGACTGCGAGTTGAGCTGGGTGTTTTGCACGGCGCCAAACGAGCTGTTGTAGTCGGTGAACAGGGTCACGTTACTGTTCAGCAAGTAGGCCACATTGATCGATGGCAAGGCCTTGTTGTTGAGCAGGGCGATTTCCTGGTCGGTCGGTATGTGGTTGACGCGCACTGTCTTGATATGTTCGTAGCGCACGCCCGGCGTGATGCGCCAGGAATCGATGGCGATCTTGTCGTCGATATACAGCGATTGCGCATCGGTGGAGTTATTCGCGAAGGCCGTCGGCGCCAGTTGCGCGTTGGTGGCGAGCACCGTGTTGTAGACGGTCTCGTCAGCACGCTCGCGCAGGTAGCGGTAGCCGACGGTCACGTCTTGCGACACCTTGCCGGTGCTGAAGCGCTGCGTGTAGCGCGGCTCGATGGCGATGGTCTCATAGTTGCGCGGCTGGTGGCCCAGGTTCAGGCCATTGATCAGGGTGCTTTGGCGCGAGCTGGTGTTGTAATAGCTGCGGATTTCAAATTCCTGGGTGGCGGAAATGGAATTGAGATAGCCGATATCGAACGCCGTGCGGTCGCCGCTCCAGAAGTCGGTCGGTCGCGTGTTCTGGAACGGGTTGGCCTTGTATTGCGCCACCGTCAGGCCGCCTGGCGTGCGCGAATTGACGTCATAGTAAGACAGCTTGCCGTAGATTTCAGAAGTCGGGCTCAGGTCATAGTGGTATTTGATCGCGAAATCGTTGACCTTTTCATCGCTGCCCACGCGCCAGTCGCTGCCGCGCACACCCGAATACAATATGGCCAGGCCCAGGCCATTGTCGAGCTGGCCGCCGGCAAACACGCTGTACTGCTGGTTTTGTCCCGTTTCGCTATAGCTGTTGTAGCGCACGCTGGCGTCGCCCGTGATGCCGGGTGTATTGGGAATCGCGCGCGTCTTGAAGTTGATGATGCCGCCCACGTTTTGCGGGCCGAAGCGCACGGCGCCGCCGCCGCGCACCACGTCGACCGTGTCGATATTGGCCAGGCTGACGGGGGCGAACGACAGTTGCGGCTGGCCATAGGGCGCCACCGCCATCGGTATGCCGTCGAGCAATACCGTGCTGCGCGGTGAATAGCGTCCGGCCAGGCCGCGCACGCCGATGTTGAGCGACACGGCGCTGCCGGAACTGCCCGAGTTATCGCTGATCTGCACGCCGGGAATGCGGCGCATCACGTCGCTGACGCTGGTGGCGCCCGAATTCTGGATGGCATCCTTTTGTACCACCGTGCGTGCGCCGGCAAAGTTCTTGGTGCTGGCCGACATGGTGGTGCCCAGCAAATTGCTGCTGACCTGGATCGCTTCGAGCACCGGGCCGGCATTGTCGGCGCTGCTGCCTGGGGCGGCGGTATTGTCGGCAGCTGCGGCCGCAGCAGTGGTATCGGTGCTGATGTTGTTGGCGTCCTCTGCCTGGGCCGCATACGGCATGGCCAGGCAGGCGAGGGCGATGGCCAGCGCGGCAGGGCGCAGTGTCAGGGGAGTGGTATAAGGTGCGGCGGCCATGCATGTGCTCCAGTGAGTCCGGTGGGAATGGTTGCGCAGACGGTAAGACGGCGCGACATGACGTGGCGTAGGCATCCGGCAGCAAAGGATGAGAATGATAATGATTCCCATTTTTATCGTCAATGACGCAGACTACGTAGATTTGCAGGCAAGTCAGTCTCCATGCGGGTTTTAGATGCCATCCAGACACTTTGCTGGGGTGCGGCAGCATCTGCGGTCCATCTTGTATACTGCCGTTTTTGCAGCTGTTGGACGTGAAGGTGCTATGAGCTATCTAATGGAAAACAAGGCGGAAACCACGCCACCGGAGCGCCGCCATACGGGCGCCGCCTTATCGGAAGGCAAGCGTCAGTTGCACCTGCTGGTGGTGGACGACAATCAGGAAGTGGGCGAAACCCTGGCCCTGTTGCTGGAAACCTTCGGCCACCAGGTGGTGGTGGTGCGCAACTGGCAGATGGCCGCCGAGCAAGTCAAGCTGCGCGTGCCCGACGCCGTCTACCTCGACATCGAAATGCCCGGGATCAGCGGCATCGAAATCGGCCGCCGCCTGCGCAACAATCCCGACACCGCCAGCGCCGTGCTGATCGCCGTCACCGGCCACAGCCTGCCCATGTATATGGACGACGCACTGACGGTGGGCTTCCGCCACTTCCTCGTCAAACCGGTGCGCATGGAAGACCTGGCGACGACAGTGGAGTCGGTGCTGGCGGGGTGATCAGCCTGTCGCCAGTGTTTGCGCGAGCGGGTCTATCGCCAATGGGATAGAATTCAGACTGTATTCTGTCCACATCATTAGCAAGGAGCCATCATGTCCCTGGCGGAGCAGATCAGACCCATTACCTACCTGAAGTCCAGCGCGGCGGAAATCGTCAAGGAATTCGCTGTCAACCCCGAACCCATCATCATCACCCAAAACGGCGAAGCCAAGATGGTGGTCATGGACATCACCGAGTATGAAAAGCAACAAGAAACAATGGCCTTGCTGAAGTTGCTGGCATTAGGGAAGAAAGAGTTCAAGGAAGGAAAGTTCAGCGATGCTGAAGCATTTCTTGACGAGATGGACGACTGATAGTGACTAGAAGAATCGTTATTCTTGACAGCGCCAAGGAAGAGTTCAGGGATATCAAGGCGTATGTCAAAAGGCAGTTCGGTGACACTGTCTGGAGCACGGTCAATGCCGAATATAAGCATTCTTTCCAGCTCATCAAAGCCAATCCGAAAATTGGCCATGTGATTGACGGCTTGAGTGAGTTCGGCACCAGCAACATTCGATACACCTTGGTCAGGCAGACGAGGGGCGTTTATGAATTCGACGATAGTGTGGTGCTGATACACATGTTTATCAGTACTAAGAGGGACTTCAGGACGCATCTGTTTAAAAGACTGCTTCAGCAATAAGTTAAGCCGTCTTTGTAGTGCCCGCTCATCGCTGTCAGAAATGAAAAAAGGGTTACAAGCCTAAGCATGTAACCCTTTAATTTACTGCGCATTCTGTGGGGTGGCTGATGGGGCTCGAACCCACGACAACAGGAATCACAATCCTGGACTCTACCAACTGAGCTACAGCCACCACTGTCTTACAAATCTGCTTCACTACTTCAGCTATTTAGCTGTTTTGCTGAACAGGTGCCGAATTATACAAAGGATTCGGCAAAGTGGCAAATCTAAATCCAGTCTTTTTTAATTATTCGAAAGATTGCCTGTAAACCCTGCTTTTCCCTATACGGACAGATGTTCCACCGGGGGATGCAAGTCCAGCAAACCGGCGAATGCCTTCTCCAGCGTCTCGACGCCTGCCGTCGTGTAGCCGCGCAGCTGCGGTGCAGGGTTGCTGTCGCGGCGTAAGCTTGCCGCGTCCAGCAGGCGGGCCAGTTGCCGCGCTACCGCTTCGCCGGTATCGACCAGGGTGACGGGGCTAGCCGTATGGGCGCGCACCGTGCGCTCGATGGCGTCTTGCACGAAGGGGTAGTGGGTGCAGCCGAGTACCAGGGTGTCGACGCCTTCTGCCAGCAGCGGCGCGATGTAGCGTTCGAGCATGACGCTGGTGGCGTCGTTGCTGTCCTGTCCCAGCGAGCATTGCTCGATCAGTTCGACCAGGCCGACGCAGGGCTGCAGCAGGAATTGCGCCTGGCTGGCGGCGCTGATCTGTTCGCGCAGCAGCAAAAACTTTTCACCGGACAAGGTGCGGCTGGTGGCCAGCACGCCCACCTTGCCATTGCGGGTGATGGCTGCGGCCGGTTTCAAGCCGGGTTCGACGCCGACCAGCGGCAAGTCGGGGTAGTGCGCGCGCAGCGCCTTGATGGCGGCCACGGTGGCCGTGTTGCAGGCCACCACGATGGCCTTGGCGCCTTGCGCCAGCAGGTAGGCGGCAATCGCCAGCGAGCGGGCTATGACTTGTTGTTCCGTCTTGTCGCCATACGGTGCATAGCCGGAATCGGCAAAGTAGATGACGTCTTCCTGCGGCAGCTGCGTGCGGATATGGCGCAGCACCGATAGGCCGCCTACGCCGGAATCGAAGACGCCGATAGGCAGCTTGACTGCCGGGGTCAGACCCGTCGGGTCTGACCCCAGTTTTACGCCATGAGGTGTGTTCAAAGTCATATGTAACTGGTGAGTATAAAAAACGCCGCGCTGATATTGCTGCGCGGCGTTCATAGTAGTGCTTGTTTAAGCGACAGTCACGGGAATCTTGCTGACGCTATTGAGTTGCTCGATCTTCGCCTGCCATTCTTTCGGACCGGTGTTGTGCACCGAAGTACCCTTGGCGTCGACGGCCACCGTGACCGGCATGTCGACCACGTCGAATTCATAGATCGCTTCCATGCCCATGTCGGCAAAGCCCAGCACCTTGGCGCCCTTGATGGCTTTCGACACCAGGTAGGCGGAACCGCCGACGGCCATCAGGTAGGCCGACTGGTGTTTCTGGATCGATTCGATGGCGACCGGGCCGCGCTCGGCCTTGCCGATCATGGCGATCAATCCCGTTTTTTCCAGCATCATGTCGGTGAACTTGTCCATGCGGGTGGCGGTGGTCGGGCCGGCTGGGCCTACCACTTCGTCGCGCACCGGATCGACCGGGCCGACGTAGTAAATCACGCGGTTCTTGAAATCGACCGGCAGTTCTTCGCCACGCGCCAGCATGTCCTGGATGCGTTTATGCGCAGCGTCGCGGCCGGTCAGCATCTTGCCGTTCAACAGCAAGGTCTGGCCTGGCGTCCAGGAAGCGACTTCTTCCTTGGTCAGGGTGTTGAGGTCAACGCGCCTGGATTTTTCCGTGTCCGGCGCCCAGCTCACGTCTGGCCAGGTCGACAACGGTGGCGGGGTCATGTAGGCAGGGCCCGAACCGTCCAGCACGAAGTGGCCGTGGCGGGTAGCTGCGCAGTTAGGAATCATGGCGACCGGTTTCGAGGCAGCGTGCGTCGGGTGCATCATGATCTTGACGTCCAGCACGGTGGTCAGGCCGCCCAAGCCTTGCGCGCCGATGCCCAGCGAGTTGATCTTGTCGCACAGTTCGATGCGCAGTTCTTCCAGCTTGTTTTGCGGGCCGCGTTGTTTCAGCTCATACATGTCGATGTCTTCCATCAACACTTCTTTTGCCATCAGCATGGCTTTCTCGGCCGTGCCGCCGATACCGATGCCCAGCATGCCGGGCGGGCACCAGCCGGCGCCCATGGTCGGCACGGTTTTCATGACCCAGTCCACCAGCGAATCGGATGGGTTCATCATGATCATCTTCGATTTGTTTTCCGATCCACCGCCCTTGGCCGCCACTTTCACGTCAACGGTGTTGCCTTCGACCAGTTCCATGTGCACCACGGCTGGCGTGTTGTCCTTGGTATTCTTGCGGTCGAAATGCGGGTCGGCCACGATCGAGGCGCGCAGCTTGTTGTCATCGTAGTTATAGGCGCGGCGCACGCCTTCGTTGACGGCGTCGGTCACGGTGCCGCTGAAACCTTCGAAGCGCACGCCCATGCCGATTTTCAGGAAGACGTTGACGATGCCCGTGTCCTGGCAGATCGGGCGCTTGCCTTCCGCGCACATGCGCGAGTTGGTCAGGATTTGCGCGATCGCATCCTTGGCCGCCGGGCTTTGCTCGGTCTCGTAGGCACGCGCCAGGTGCTCGATGTAATCAGCAGGGTGGTAGTAGCTAATGTACTGCAACGCTGCGGCGACGGATTCGATCAGGTCTTCTTGCTTTATGACAGTCATGGTGTTCTCGCGAGGGATAAGAAGGGTAAGACTTGTTACTGCATCAAAAAAAAGCCCACGCGCCGCTGGCGGTCGTGGGCTTGAGGTTTAGTGGGGACGCGCCTGGTTTTGCGTCACGGTCATGATCCGGTCTGTATAAGCAATCGCCATGGCTGAAATGATGAAGACCATATGGATCACCGTTTGCGCGATGATCACGTCCAGCTTGTACGAACTGGCATTGATGAAAGTCTTCAGCAGGTGGATCGACGAGATGCCGATGATGGCCATGGCCAGCTTGGTTTTCAGCACCGACGCATTGACGTGCGACAGCCATTCTGGTTGATCGGGATGGTCGTCCAGGTGCATGCGCGATACAAAGGTTTCATAGCCGCCGATGATGACCATGATCAACAGGTTCGAAATCATCACCACGTCGATCAGGCCCAGCACCACCAGCATGATGGAGGTTTCATTGAGCTTGGTCGGCAATGGCGCACCCGGCACGGCGACAGCCGTCAGCACGTGCTGCAAGGCGGCATCATTGCCAAACACGGCGCCGATCAAGTCCGACAGTTCCACCCAGAAATGAAATACATACACGCACTGGGCCAGGATCAAACCCAGGTACAGCGGCAGTTGCAACCAGCGCGACATGAAGATGAAGGCCGACAAAGGGTGCAATTTAGTTGGTATGGTTTTTTTCTGGTGGTCGTTCATTAAAGATTTCCTGAGATTAATGCAATTTTTCGCTACGCCCGATATTTTACACGGGCTGGCGGGCAGTGCGCTCGGCCTTGCTTTGGATTGTTGACCTTGATGAAAGACAAAGTGGTATTAACTATTCGGTACATTCTTTATTTTTCCATCAAAAATACTGTGTTGCGCCCCCTTGACGCCTGTTGCTGATGGCGATTACTGTTAGTCTAGATAGAGGAAACGCTGCATGTAAGGCGTCCGTAAGGCACTGCGCTTATCGTGTTGGCAAACAATTACTACACTGGAGACAAGCATGGCCGGTACAGAAAACCAAGGGCAGGGCACGCAGCAGCAAGGACCAGAAGAGTCACGCGTATTTGACCCATCGGCGGCATTTGCCGCACAAGCAACGATCTCGGGCATGGACGCTTACCATGCAATGGTGGCCGACGCCGAGCGCGACTACGAAGGTTTCTGGGCCAAGCTGGCGCGCGAAAACCTGAGCTGGAAAAAGCCCTTCACCCGCACCCTGAACGAAGACAATGCGCCGTTCTACAAATGGTTCGAAGACGGCCAGCTGAACGTGTCCTATAACTGCCTGGACCGCAACATCGACAATGGCCTGGGCGACAAGACCGCCATCATCTTCGAAGCCGACGACGGCACCGTCACCAAGGCTACTTATAAACAACTGCACGAAAAAGTCTGCAAGTTCGCCAACGGCCTGAAATCCAAGGGGATTACTAAAGGCGACCGCGTCATCATCTATATGTCGATGTCGGTCGAAGGCGTAGCCGCCATGCAAGCCTGTGCGCGCATCGGCGCCACCCACTCCGTGGTGTTCGGTGGTTTCTCGGCCAAATCTTTGCAAGAGCGCATCATCGACGCGGGCGCCGTGGCCGTCATCACCGGTGACGAACAACTGCGCGGCGGCAAGAAGCTGCCATTGAAATCCATCGTCGACGAAGCGCTGGCGCTGGGCGGCTGCGAGTCTGTCAAAAACGTCATCGTCTACCAACGCACGGGCAGCGACTTGGCGATGCAAGCGGGCCGCGATACCTGGCTGCACGACCTGGTCGAAGGCCAGAGCGCCGTATGCGAACCGGAATGGGTGGATGCCGAGCATCCCTTGTTCATTCTGTACACCTCCGGCTCGACCGGCACCCCGAAAGGCGTGCAGCATTCCAGCGGCGGCTACCTGCTGTGGGCCGCCTTGACGATGAAATGGAGTTTCGACATCAAGTCGAACGACGTGTTCTGGTGCACGGCCGACATCGGCTGGGTGACGGGCCACAGCTACATCGCCTATGGTCCGATGGCCGTGGGCGCCACGCAAGTGGTATTCGAGGGTATCCCGACTTACCCGAACGCGGGCCGTTTCTGGGAAACCATCAAAAAGCACAACGTTAGCATCTTCTACACGGCGCCGACGGCCATCCGTTCGCTGATCAAGGCGGCCGACGTGGACCCGAAAGTCCACCCTAGCCACTACGACCTGTCCAGCCTGCGCCTGCTGGGCACGGTGGGTGAACCGATCAATCCGGAAGCGTGGATGTGGTACTACAAAAACATCGGCGGCGAGAAATGCCCGATCGTCGATACTTTCTGGCAAACGGAAACGGGCGGCCACATGATCACTCCATTGCCAGGCGCCACGCCGATGGTGCCCGGTTCCTGCACCCTGCCATTGCCAGGCATCATGGCCGCCATCGTCGACGAAGCAGGCCATGACGTGCCGAACGGCCAGGGCGGCATCCTGGTCGTGAAACGCCCATGGCCATCGATGATACGCACGATCTGGAACAACCCGGACCGTTTCAAGGCCAGCTATTTCCCGGATGAACTGGGCGGCAAGATGTACCTGGCCGGCGACGGCGCCATCCGCAACAAGGACACCGGCTACTTCACCATCACGGGCCGCATCGATGACGTGCTGAACGTTTCCGGCCACCGCATGGGCACGATGGAAATCGAATCGGCCCTGGTGGCCAACCCGCTGGTGGCCGAAGCAGCCGTGGTAGGCCGCCCGGACGACACCACGGGCGAATCGATCTGCGCCTTCGTGGTCCTGAAGCAAGCCCGCCCCACCGGCGAGGAAGCGAAAAAACTGGCGCTGGAGCTGCGCAACTGGGTCGGCAAGGAAATCGGCCCGATCGCCAAACCAAAGGAAATCCGCTTCGGCGACAACCTGCCAAAAACCCGCTCCGGCAAAATCATGCGCCGTTTGCTGCGCGTGCTGGCCAAGGGCGAGACGATTACGCAGGATGTGTCGACCTTAGAGAATCCAGCGATCCTGGAGCAGTTGAAAGAAGCGTCGTAATAACCCAAAACAAGATCTAGGGTCGTGCCCTGAGGGTACGACCCTGGTCAGTTCCGGGTTACTTTTACCCCAGGGTAAATATCTTTGGCACTCTGTAGAATCTTTGCTATAATCTGCGGCTTCGCGACAAGCGAGATGCAGTAAGCAAGAAATTGCATGCAGGAGAGGTGGATGAGTGGTTGAAGTCGCACGCCTGGAAAGCGTGTATAGGTTCATAGCCTATCGGGGGTTCGAATCCCCCTCTCTCCGCCACAGACGAAAAAAGAAAAAGCTACCCTCGGGTAGCTTTTTTTTTCGTCTGTACGCGGAGAGAAGCACGCCCCCTGCGGGGCGTGCGCGGGGGATTCGAAGGGTCGGGCCTACCGGCCCGGCCCTCTCCGAATCGCCCAACTGCTGCCGCTACGCGGCAGCTTCGCGCGCCTCCGGCGCGCGTTTGTGGTTCTAATCAGGTTTCGACTGAGCTAGCTTTTACTGCGGCTCATGCATCAGTCCGTGTCTGAATGGCAGAACTGCCCCTCGCTCCCCGTGCTCCCATGAGCTGATGAGATTAAGTTTCCTGTGTCCACTCAATTAGAGCTACCGATGCCCCAAAGCATCTGTCAGCGACGCTTAACCTCTAGTGCGAATCTTGTCATGCAAGCATCAATAAACCTGGCTGCCAGCTAGTCTTTGTATGCCAAATGAAAAATTCCACTTCTATTATCCAAACAAATATCGTGACATTTTTGGCATCTTACATAAGGGCAAGGTGGTATCCTGTATGCATTAGGCCGCCGTTGGCCAATAGTTAACATTATAATTAAAATTAATTTTTATAATTACATATCATTTTGAAAAAAATAAACTGGTTGCATCTCAGCGATTTTCATTGTGGGCAAAAGTCACAATGGATGTGGAATAATTTTAAAAACGTATTTTTGAATGATCTCCGTCACATTAGTTCTGAACTAGGACAGATCGATCTTGTAGTTTTTTCTGGTGACATGACACAGTCAGGCAGTCAAGAGGAATTTAAGCTACTCAATTTACAGTTGATTGAAATTTGGAAGGTATTGAATGAAAATGGTTCCGTTCCACTGCTTTTCCACGTCCCTGGAAACCATGACTTAACTAGACCGAACCCGAAGGATGCAAAGGTAAAAATGTTGTCTCGTTGGCATAGTGATGTCGACGTTCCCAATGAGTTTTGGTCAGAGGGCAAAAAGAGTCAATATACCGAGGTCGTAGAGGCAGCCTTCGCAAATTATGTGGCGTGGGCTGCTGATCTGGGTAGCTTAGGAATTCCTCTAGCGAATGTAACCCGCGGCATAATTCCAGGTGATTATTCAACCTCACTTGATATTAATGGTATCTCAGTGGGCCTTATCGGTCTCAATACTTCGTTCCTCCATTTGGGTGATGGAGCTAAGGGTTCCCTTGAACTCAGCTTACATCAACTCAATGCACTGACAGAAAAAGATCCTGCTGTATGGATAGATAGACATGAAGTAAATTTTTTGGTAACACACCATCCTACGGACTGGTTGAGCGAGGCCGCACGAGAAAGTTATCAAACTGAAATAGCGCCAACAGGGCGCTTTACCGCACATATGTTTGGACATATGCACGAGCCTGAGATTGTTGAAATTAAAAAAGGGGGGAGTAAAGGTCGAAGGTTTGTCCAAGCGGCATCAATGTTCGGACTTGAACATTTAAGTGATGGCAAAACTGAGAGGATTCATGGCTACTCAGCTGGACAGATAACGATCTCACCGGCTCAAGCGTTGCTACGTATCTGGCCAAGGATCAGTGTCGTTAGCAAGCGTAGCAGGGATCGGAAAATTACCCCAGATCATGAAAATTTTGATTTACTTACTGGAAAAGAATATTTAGAAGAAAGCCTAACAGACCTAGGTATGGGAGGAGGACTTTTCCCTACGGAAACAAAAACGGATCTTTTGCTAAATGTAGAAATAGATCGTGCTGCTTGGGAAAAAGCACTAAGTACGACGCGACATATTTTGCCACAGAGTCCATCACATATTCCTGTTCGCTTACTTCAACAGCGAGTATGCATTGATAGCCTAAAGAAAAACAGGTTTACATGGATTGCTGCAGACTGGGGACTTGGAAGTGATGGATTCATTTGGTCTGTACTGCAAGGTATGGGGACTGACTCGACTCAATTATTTAAGGTGTCTTTGAGGAATTATATTGACCGAGATAGTTTCGTTGATCAATTCGGTATTGATGTAGGATGTTCGTTCGCGGAATATAGCAATGCATTGGTAGCATTCGGAAAGGCTGTGCTAATACTTGATGAGGCTCCAGTATCTCCTACGGACTACCAAGGGAAAAGAATTGAGTATGATGTTATAAAATTAACTGAAATGATTTTGGATTTCTGCCCACAATTAATTCTTGTTGTCGTCTCTCGTACAAAACCTCAGAATCTTTCAACTGGATCTATTGCATTAGAACCTTTGGATGAGCCCGATACACGAAGCTATTTACTGAGCCAGCCTAACCTATCAGCCAGCGCAACTACTCCTAGCGGTGTTGATCTGATTTTTCGGAGATCGGGCGGTCTGCCAGGAAAAATAGATAGTACTCTTCGCACCTTACGTGTCTTATCACTTGCCGAACTCACTAACGAAGCCGCACGTGATACGTCGGCTGTGCCGATAGTCGGTGAATCTGTTCCGTTCGCGTTGGTTCAGGCGATTGATGAACTATCAACGTCAAAAGATTCGGTGCTGGCGCGTGCATTTTGGCTTTTAAAGGCGCTAACGGTATTGCCACATGGAGAAACAGTTGAAAGACTGAAGCGGATCGATCCAACGCTTCCTATTTTTTCTAAACATGCGGAAGAGTTGCTGGATAGAGACTTGATTCAGGTTCGGTCATCAACCATCTCACTTACTACTGACTCATCAACCGAAGATCGGATGAGGATAATATTTACGCCTCAACAAGTCGCCGACTATGTTCTTTCAAGAATGAGTAAGCGAGAGATAAATTCTCTAGTTAAAAAAGCAGTAACGCTTTATTTTGGTGAAAAGTGGAGGGAAAGTGGCGAGCCACTTAGGAAATTAACTGGTGTACTCGTGTCTGATGAAGGAACGCTAGTAGCTAACCCACATTCGCTCGTATTACGCCTTCTCGCTGATGATGCAACTTGGTCCGATGAAAAGTCTCCCGTATCTGCATTTAATCTTTGTCGAACCTATACGCGCGCACTTATTGATAGCGAACATTACCGTAGTGCAGTAGTCGCTTGCAAAGAAATACTTGCCGCTAATGGCGAACGTTATAAAGGCCAGGAGATCGCCGATATAGAATTTACCCTCGCACGCTCACTTCGTATGATAGGTGACGTCGAACCTGCACGCGAATTACTAGAAAAATTAAAAAATGTAAAAGGTTCGAAATCAAGAAAAGCACATATTCTACTAAATTTGGCCTTGACGTTGCAAAGCTTGGATGATTCAACTGCTATCGCAACAGCTGTTTCAGTTATTGATTTAGTTCCTGATACTGCGCATGCTCTTCATGCTCAATCGATGATATTGGAGTTGGAAGAGGATAAAACAAACAAAAAAGAATTGATTCAGCTTGAGCAAGATGCTAGACGACGAGGATTTAATATAGTTGCTAATAATCTTGCACTAGGCCGGGTTTCGTCGAACACAGATCGCCAAAGTAATATAAATTTCAGTGTTTTAGAAGATGTTTATAAAAGTGCTATTTCAATTGGAGATAAGTACACAGCTGCCAGGGCAATGGATAAAATTGGCAGATTATCGCTAAAGGCATCCCGTTCGTTGAGCGACAACCAAGTACATTCTTTGATGGAGACGTATGAGTATCTTTATGGGGAGCGGCTGGGTGGTATGTTTAACTGTAGTGTTTTAATGTACCCGGACACTAATTTAGGCGAGAATGCTCGCCATGGAGAGGTGTTTGATGAGCAAGCAAAGACGTACGTTTTCCCCCGAGTTCAAACAGCAGGCGGCATGCCTGGTACTGGATCAAGGATATAGCCATACTGAGGCAAGCCGGTCGGTCGGCATCGGCGAATCAGTGCTGCGCCGCTGGGTGCAGCAGCTGCAGTTGGAGCGGCAAGGCATCACGCCGCAGAGTAAGGCAATGACGCCTGATCAGCAACGAATACAGGAACTCGAAGCACGCATTGAGCGTCTCGAGCGGGAGAAGTCCATTTTAAAAAAGGCTACCGCGCTCTTGATGTCGGAAGGGATAGAACGTACGAGGTAATCGATCAGATTTGCGGTAACGAATCAATCGAGTTGATCTGCGCGGTGTTCGACGTAGCGCGGTCATCCCTGTATGCGCATCGGGAGCGCGCCCGGCACATTCATGTTGAGCGCATGGCATTGCGTAGCCGCGTGCACGAGCTGTTCGTCGAGAGTCGCAGTTCGGCGGGAAGCCGCAGCATCATGGGCATGATGCGCGAGGAAGGCGCGGCAATTGGCCGCTTCAAAGTTAGTCGTTTGATGGAAGAGTTAGGGCTGGTCTGCAAACAACCGGGCAGGCACGCCTACAAGCAGGCCACAGTGGAGCGGATCGACATTCCGAATCACCTCAACCGAGAGTTCACGGTGGAAGCGCCAAATCAGGCCTGGTGCGGCGATATCACATATATTTGGGCGCAGGGGCGATGGTATTACTTGGCCGTGGTGTTGGATCTGTTCGCTCGCCGAGCGGTGGGCTGGGCATTCTCGCTACGACCCGATGCCGACCTTGTTGTGCAAGCGCTGGAAATGGCTTACGAACAGCGAGGTCGACCGCAGGGACTACTGTTTCATTCGGATCAAGGTAGCCAGTACGCCAGTCGAAAATTCCGTCAGCGCTTGTGGCGCTATCGGATACGACAGAGTATGAGCCGCCGGGGAAATTGTTGGGATAACTCCCCAATGGAACGGCTGTTCCGCAGCTTCAAAACTGAATGGCTGCCGTCAACCGGTTACGTGACGGCACAGGAAGCACAACGGGACATCAGTCATTATCTGATGCACCGGTATAACTGGATACGGCCACATCAGTTCAATCACGGATTGGCACCGGCCGTCGCCGAAGAAAAACTTAACGGAGTGTCCGGAATGGGTTGACCACTACAAACAGTGTTCATCATACTTTGTGGAATTATTTTGAAAAACTAAATGACGTTCCGAATCTACTAAGTTTATTTCGACATAGTTCATTCATTTGGCGATTGGAAGATGATGAAAGAACAGAACAAAAATATGCTGAAAAACTTATCGAAAATGCAAAGCAAATACTGGGAGTCGATATATTAAGCACCGATAAAGATACGGCATATTTTTTACTACGGATTTCAAAAATTAATAAAAATGAATAGTTTCATAGGGAAATTAATTTTCTGATCCCACTTGATCATAAACATGCTTCACGAATAGCACCGGCTTCTTCTGCTGCCATTCTTTAAGCGCCTGGATGGGTGTTTTTGCATCGATGGCTCGTTGTGGAGTGAGGAGTCAGGGCCAGTCCTGCCATTCAGACACGGCCTAGACAATAGATAGCATATCTAGGGCATGTGTTTTGCGCCTCCCTGGCTGGACAAGTCGGGGGAGGATTGCGCTTGCAAGTGCAATCCAGTATCGCTTTGGCGAGCTATTGCTCGCCAAAGCCCCGTTAAATCTCCGCGTCGCGTATCCAAGCACGCATGAGCCAGCGAGCGCAGTGTCAGTCCTGCCGCTCAAACACAGCCAGCACCGTCCGCCAGCCCCGCGCAACGCAGGCGCTCGTTCGTAGCTCCAACCAGATTCTCACCCAAGCCACTACATCAAGCACCCCACGCCCAAATACCAAACCACAGCCCCCCCCCATCACCCCACAAACACCCCCACAGGCAAATCAAACCGCTTAGCCAATGCCTTCACCTGACGAATATTGAGTTCCCGCTTCCCGCTCAAGACTTCGGATACGACGCCCTGGCTACCGATCTCGGCCAAGTCTCTTTGAGTCAATTGATGCTGTTCCATCAGTGAGCGTATCACTGCCGCAGGCGAGACTGGTGGGGCGGGATAGTGCTGATCGTCATATTTACTGATCAACATACCGAGCGTGTCAACGAGCGTGGCCAAGGGGTGATTTTCATCGGCTGCACCGGCATCGAGCAGGCCGTTCAAGATACCGACTGCGCGCTCATAATCTGCCTCATCGTTCAGTGGATGCAGAGGCACCAGTGTCGATAAGGCTTGGTAATGCGTCGTGATTTGTTCGACCACTTTGCGATCAGTCAGGGCTTCCATGCGTCATATTCCTTGTGGGTGTACACGTTTCGAATGTAGAGGAGCTGTCGATTGAAGTGTATTGCAGCGATGATGCGATACTTGTTTCCGCCTATGTCAAATACATAATAATTGGCGACACGATCAGTTGCCTTGAAGGTGTTCTTTAACGCGGCAAAACTGACAAAATGACGAGACTCGACGATCTTGCGCCAGGCTTGCATAGGCTCATCCGCAGCAGGATAGCGTTCGGCAAAATCAGTAAGTGCTTTGTTAGAGATAACTCGCATACCGGTTTTCAGGTGGTCACCCTTTTCGAGAAGATTATCTCAAAATGAGATTAAGTGCAAGTAAAGCCTTGTGCAACTGCCAGTTTGATGTCACAAACAAAAAAGCCCGTGTCTCCACGAGCTTTCTTGCAATTTCATGCAGCAGCAACCAACCCCCACCACCGCAATCCACAAAAATACCAAACTTGCCTACCCACCCAAAACCGTCGAAAAAATCGACCTGCGCAGCACAGTCCTCCCCCCATCCAGCCCCAGCTGTGAAAACGCCGCCGGTACTGCAACATTCTCTTCAGCAGCGTGGCCTGGGGCGCTGGCCGTTTCCTTGACCAGCATGCTGGCTCTATTCTCGACCTCGAAATACTCGTCCCACTGCACGGGCACCCGGTGCGAGCGGCCATCGCCGCCGCGCACGGAGACGTAGTCGGTGCGGCTGACGCTGCGAAAGCCGCTGGCCGTCACGTGCACTTTCTGCGCGCCATCGGTCGCGCTTTGCATGGCGGTCTTCAGGATGCTGCGGGTGACGCATTCGGGATGCTTGAACACCGCCTCGCCGTGGTAATTGGCAATCGCTTCATGCTCCCAGAAGCAGGGTTGGTGCGAATACGTGTCCTTGTAGATGTCCGAGTGCGGCCGATGCTGCTGGTACAGGGGGATGGCCAGCAGCGGGGCGATGCCAAAGTAGAAGGACTTGAAGAATTCATTGTGATAGCTGTTGAAAAACGCGCGTGCCTGGGCGAGTTCGTAGGCATAGAATTTTTCCGGCGCGCCGCTGATATCGGTAGGGCGCATATGTGCCGATTCCAGGACGTTGATCATATGCGTTTTCTCGAAAGTAAAGGTGTCGCCAAAGCCGATTTGACTATCCTTGAGCAGCTTCAACATTTCCTGCTGCGCCAGCGGCGTGAACAATAGCCGGAACTGCACTTCATGGTTGCGGTCCGTGGCATCGAACAAGGCGTCGAATTCACGGTTGGACATCACGGTAAAATTATTCCCCTCGCCAACGTCGCGCGACTTTGCTTCCAGCTTCCTGATGGCGCGGTTCTTGCGCCATTTGTCGAAAAAGCCGTCTTCCAGGCTGGACAGTTTGGAAGGGTGGCGGCTGAACACGAGATCCGGCGCCGCTTCGTTGCCGTAGACGATAAACGTGCGGTTTTCGTACGCCGGCATGGGACGCTCGATCGATGCCCGTAGCGTCTCGTAGCGGGTCCGGGTTTCCGATTTGCCTTGCGCATTGCGGTACTGTTCCGTCCAGCTGATACTGAGCGAGCCATGGTAGGTTTTGCTACCCATCCAGTGCGACAAGGTGCGCGCAAGAATGAAGGGGTTGCCGTTCAGTACACCGCTGTGCGAGAACACGATGGAGTGGTTCTCGCCGAGATGGCCGGACCAGCCAAAACTGTTGCGCAGCTCTTCCATGCGGCCGTTACTGAAATACGCATCGAATGCGATGCGGGGCACCGTTTGCTGCATCAGCCTGGCGATGATATCCCAGTCGAACAGGCGGTTCAGCGGCACCATCTGGTTCCACGCCACAGCACGCTTCTCTTCGCAGGCTTGCTGCAGCCGCTTTAATTTCGCGTTGGAATCGTTGATGACCCGGTTCAGCACATAAATCGCAGGGGCAAGCGCAAGCGCTGGCAGCAGCAGCCACGGCCGTGCGTAATAGGCGAAGATATACAGCGCCGCCAGCAGCGCAGCGGCGATGGCTGCGCCGCGCAGGATGCGCCACCACAGGTAGCTGGAACCGGCGCCCTCGGCCTGCCGCTCCAGCGCGCGCAGTTCCTGCACCGTCTTGATGTTGGCGTTCTCGTCTACGCCGGAACGGCGTACAAGGTCCTCGAAAAAGTCCGACGTATTGGTGACGTGCGCATGCTTGAAGTGCGTGGAATACTGCTGCAATGGTTCATGGACGTCGTCGATCAAAAGAAGACGCTCCGGGCGGCAGCCTTGGTTTCGGCGGAGGCAGTGAAAGGAATGCGCGTGGTATAGCCTGCACGCGCCGCAACGATCTGCTTGGTCGGCCAGGCAAAGATGTCCTGGTTCCACATGCCGACGGTATCGTTGTATAGCGTGCGCGCCGCCGTCACTTCTTTTTGCAGATAACTGTTCTGGCGCATGGCGTCGGCGATGACGGCGTGCGCTTTCAGGTCCGGGTAAGACTCAACGGCCAGATTGATACGGGAAAAAATCCCGTCGATTTGCTGCGAAGCCTGGTTGCGTTCGGCATCGGCCTTGTGTCCGCTCCGATACGCCGCGACCGACTTCATGACGTCCTTGTCGAGATCGATCGCTTTCGCGACCAGGCCAACCACGTTGCTGAGGACGACGACGCGCTGCTCCAGGTAATTGTCGATCTGCGACGCATCGGCCTGGATTTTCTGCTGCAGCTTGCGCAGATACGCCAGGGCGGAAATCTTCATGAACAGGAAGATCAGGCCAGGCAGGGCGCCCAGCACCAGCAGTGCCAGGCTGTACGTTTGCGGCAAGACGCCGGTCAGCAGCGCCAGGGCGCCGATCAGCGGCAGGACCACCCACAGGGCGATTTCGAAGATGAGCGAGCCGATGCCGATTTGAACGGGAATCTGCTTGCTGATGACGTTGATGTCGCGGCCCTGTTCATTGATCGGGCCAGTTACTTCGTCTAAATCGTTTGCCATGCGTGAAAATCCTTGGTCTTGAGCGTCTCTCGCCCGGTTGCAAAATATTTCGCCGCTCTTTTGGAGTGATTGAGCGAAATGTTGGTGTGTTGTGTAGATCGATTGAAATTACTTTTTATCATCATATCTTGCAGGATGGCATCCAATCAAGTGCGGTGAAGCCGACCCCATGCTGATTGCGCCGGATCGATCGCCGCCATCGATGGCAGAACTGTTCCTCGTCGCTGTATTACCGGAAGCGCGCCTTTTCAAACCGGCTCGCTTCAATTTGACCAGCATTTCGAATCAAGTCCCGTACCGTTTCAGCATTCTTGATCCCCGACAGCCACAGGCCAGACACATACAGGTTCGAGCGGCCAAACAAGCGCAGGAAAAACGGCGTATAAACGTGTCCTCCATTCAGGCTGTGCAGTTCGTAAGTATTCGATGCCTTGCTAAAAATACCTGACTCTATCTTGAGCCGCTGCGACGTCATGCTGTATTTGATATTTTTGATGCGCCAGGCGCGTCCGATAAACCGTAAAGCTTGAATCAAAAATACCAGCACGCCGCCAGCAAGGACCAGGAAGTACATTGCCTCGGCGTTGGTGCGTTCGCTGTTTTTCTGGGATGGCGCCGCGGTCTTTGCCTGGCTTGCATCTTCAGTATGTTTTGCCTTCTTTTTCTTGACCGGCGCTGCCTGCGCTTTGGCGATCTTTTCCGCTTCCAAAACTAGCTGCGCCTGTTCGGCTGCAATCGCCTGCTTCATTGCATTGGAGAAGTGAGAAAGTACCGCGAGCCAAATAAGGAAAATCACCAGCCATTTGAAAACGTTTGACAACATGATGGCCAAAGACGGCGAGTCCTGCCAAATGAAGGCTTCAGGATCATAGTTGAGCACCTTTTGGGCCACTGATGTCACCCGTGCATTGCCGATGTCAGGCGATGCATGGACGACGAGTTCGTCGATATCTTGAATTTGTGCAACGGATATCTGTTCGGAGTTCCTGTTTTCCGTGTCGCTCAGTGCCGTGACAGTATTGTTATTTCCCATGCATTCGCCCTTAAAAGCAGTAAATATTGTAAAAAACTTATTGCAATTTATAATATTATATTTCCTGAAGGAAATCAATCTGTCGACGAGGCAAATTGATGCTGGAGCCGATGCGGGGCCCTGGGGAGCTCCATGTGCGGGAGGTCCAAGGCGCTCGGTCATGCAAGAGTTCGGGGGGAGGATTTTGGCGTGGCGCGCTGCAGGCGCCACCAGGCCCCATCGGGGCTGGATTCAGTGACTGCTCAGGAAGGATAGGCGGGCGCTACAGGAAGGATCGCCGTGCCGAGTTGCTCAAGCGCTCATTCTCGCTGGTGCTCGAATGCCAGTGCGCTGGCGCTGGCATCCGGAGTTCTTTATTAAACAGGCGATAGCAGGGGCGTCAGCCCGTGTCCGAATCTCGGACGCACGCCTCATTCCCCACAATCAACTCACGCGGGCTTCAAGCCACCAATCACGCTCGCCACCTTGGTCGTGATCATATCGACCGCCGGTCCATTGGCGCCATGCGGCAAGATGATGTCGGCGTTGCGCTTGGTGGGTTCGATAAATTGCTTGTGCATCGGGCGTACTGTTTCCAGATATTGCTCGATGACGCTTTCTACTGAACGGCCGCGTTCGGTGATATCCCGTTGCATGCGGCGGATGAAACGCACGTCGGAGGCGGTGTCGACAAAGATCTTCAGCGACATCATGTCGCGCAAGTCTTCGTCATACAGGGCAAACAGGCCTTCGATCACGATCACCGGGGCGGGTTTGACGGAAATGGTCCTGCTGGAGCGGTTGTGCAGCGTGAAGTCGTACTCAGGCATCTCGATCGCTATGCCATTGCGCAAGGCCTGCACGTGTTGCACCAGCAAGGGCCACTCGAAAGCCTGCGGATGGTCGTAATTCTGCTGGCTGCGCACTTCAGGGCTGAGATGGGTTTGGTCGCAGTAATAGTCGTCCTGCATCACGACCGAGACCATGTCCGCGCCAAAGGACGCCAGTACTTGCTGGGAAACGGTGGATTTGCCACTGCCGCTACCGCCAGCGACACCAATGATAAAAGGTTGGAAGGAAATATTGTTCATGCCGAATGATACCGGAACCGCGACCGAACTGACAGGGACAGGTCTGCATCTGGGGGAAAGATATGCTCACGCCTCCATCGCCTGCCATCTGCGCCAGACCCAGGAAGTTACAACAAATTTCTCCCGGCTGTAACCAAATCTCTCCACCCAGCGAACTATCGTCCGAAGCCCCAACGCCAAGCCCCTGGCCGATGGCACAACAGCGTAGCCAATCCCGGCTGCGCCAGATAAAACTTTGTGGAGAAACAAATGATCAAGAATATTTTCATCGCCAGTGCGGTAGCGACCTTGCTGGCGGCTTGCGGTGGCGGGAGCGGCAGCCAGCCTGCACCGGTTTCGCAATTGTTTGCCCAGACCAATGACAGCAGCAATATGGTGGTGCAATATCTGCGCAACACGGATGGCACGCTGACCGCAATGGCGCCAGTCGCGACGGGCGGCAAGGGGACCAATGGCGTGAATTATTTCATGGGCAATACGGTCGCGCCCGATGCGCTGACCAGCAATCACAGCGTGGTGGTGTCCGATGATGGCAAGCAGTTGTTCGTGGCCAATGCGGGTGACAATACGGTCAGCGTCTTCACGATCGCGCCGACTGGCGGCGTGACCTTGCTGGGCGTGTCGACCACGGGCGGTATCCGGCCGACCTCGCTGGCTTTCAATAACGGTGTGTTGTACGTGACGCATCAGCAGGGCGTAAACGAGCTGGGCGCTTACCGCGTGGGCGCCGATGGCAAGCTGACGCAGCTGGGCTCGTACGCGGTGCTGCAGCAGGATGCGCTGCCGACCGAAGTGTCGATCAGCCCTGACCATAAATATGTTGTGGTCAATGGTTTCCTCAGTTCATTGACACCCGTCACGCCGGGCAACACCTTGCTGGCGTTTGCGATCAACAGCGATGGCACCCTGGGCAAGCCGGTCAATTCGGCGACAGTGGGCGTGGGGCCATTTGGCGGTGTGTTCGGCCATGGCGCGCAAGCGAGCGTGTACCTGACGGCGGACGCAGCCGGCACCACGGCCAGCGCCTACAATTTTACGTCCGGCGGCAGCTTTAGCTCGCTGGGCGCCCCGATCACCGTCACGGGCCAGAAGGCGCCGTGCTGGATCGTCATCACGCCAGACAACCGTTTTGTGTATGTGAGCAATGGCAGCGGCGCCGTGTCCCAGTTCTCGCTCGATGCGACAGGCCATTTGACCCTGGTCAACGCCGCCGCGGCTGTTGAACCGGCACTGACTGCGGGCGCATCGAGCTTCGCGGCCGACGCCTGGGTCAGCCCGGATGGCAAGTTCCTGTACCAGGATTTCGCCGGCAACGACAAGATCGTCGTCTACGCCATCGGCAGCGATGGTTCGCTCAAGCGCAGCAGTGAGCAGGTGGTGCACAGCAAGTCGGGCATCAGCTTGCAGGGTTTGGCTGGCGTCTGATTAGCTGGCACGCGAGGGGCAGGGCGCCCCTCGCCCAGATACGCTTACCAGTCGATCTTGCCCGTTTCATCGTAGAAGCCGCCAGTCGGTCCATGCGCGCTCATATTGGCGACGGATACGATGATGGCGGCGCCTTCGGCCGGAGTCTTGCCTTGCATGCCGCTGAGTTTGGTGGCGACCCGGCCCGGGCAGCAGGCGTTGACCCGGATGCCGTCCTGTTCCAGCGATTTTGCCAGCATGACGGTGGCGCCATTGAGGGCCGTCTTGGAAATGGGATAGGCGTAATACAGTTGCTCCGGGTTCATCTTCAGATAATCGCTGGCCAGGAACGAGAAGCGGCCCGCGCCGCTCGAGACATTGACCACGCGTCCTGCCTTTGATTTGCGCAGCAGCGGCACGCATAGCTGCGTCAGCAGCACGGGGCCATGCAGGTTTGCCTGAAACACGGTGGCGATGATGTCCGGGCTGTTGCCCGCCAGGGCGACACCCGCGTTATTGACGAGCAGGTCGAGGCGGTCTTGTTCTTCTTCGATCCGGGCGATGGCGGCGCGCATGCTGGCTTCATCGGCCAGGTCAAGGCGGACCGGGCGCACATCGCCCGCGCCGGATAGTTCGCTTGCGGCAGTGATGCCTTTGTCCCGGTCGCGGCTGGCCAGATACACCGTCATTCCGTCCTGGGCCAGTTGCCGCACCACTTCATATCCCATACCGGAATTTCCACCGGTGACCAGTGCTACTTGCATTGCTTATCTCCTAAAATGGACATGCTCCTGTCGCCGCAGCACAGGAGGCGTTAGACTTGCCGGGCCATCCGGCATACCTGTTCAATTCACTTGAAAATTTCTGCACTGAGTGCAGTTTATCATATGTCGACTTTTGAAATGCAAGACCGCGTAGCGCGTGCCGATGGTGTGCCTGGTGGCGTACGTGAAAGCAAGCGCCGCGCCACGCATCGCCGAATTACCGAGGAGGGCATCCGCCTGTTTCTTGAACGGGGTTATGACGCGACCACCCTGGACGAGATTGCCGCAGCGGCAGAAATCTCGCGTCGCAGCTTCTTTGCCTATTTCAAAAGCAAGGATGAAATCCTGCTGACCTGGCAACGCAGCGGCTGGGAAGATTTGCTGGCTGAAGTGCGGCTGGCGTCTGCCGACGATTCGCCGCTGCAGGTGGTACGCCACGCCTTGTCACGGCGCATGGCGGGTTATGAAACGGCGCAGTTGAAAGCAATTGCCAGGGTCATGTGCAGCAACGAGACCTTGCAAGCGACGCGGTTTTCCGCGTTCGCCGAGCAGGAAAAGACCTTGTTCGAGGTACTGTATGAAAGATGGCCCGAACCCGAGCGCAGGCTGGCGCTACGGCTGGTGGCGATGACCGCCATGGGCGCGCTGCGCGTGGCAGTGGAAAGGTGGGAATTGCCGGATAACCAGCGCTCGCTTGAGCAATTGTTTCTTGAGACTGTCGATGCGCTGGCGGCGTCAATTGCCTGATGCTGGAAAGCTGCTACAAGGGCAAGGGTATCAATGGAGCATGAGGCAATGCCCTTGGTCTATGAACAGGCAATCTACTTTTTGCCTTCCCAGGCCATCTTCACGGCCAGGCCTGTCAGCACGCCACCCATCATCCAGCGCTGCAGCAACACCCATCCGGGGCGCCTTGCCAAGAATCCGGCAATCGATCCAGCCATCACGGCAATCACGGCATTGACTGTCACGCTGATGAGAATTTGAACGCAGCCCAGCGCTATCGATTGTGTCAGTATGCTGCCGTGACCTGGTGTAATAAATTGCGGCAGCAGCGACAAATACATGACGGCGATCTTGGGGTTGGCGAGGTTGGTAATAAACCCCATGAGAAAGAGTTTCCGCGGGCCATCGACCGGCAAGTCGCGCACGGCAAACGCAGAGCGTCCACCCGGCTTGAGGGTTTGCCAGGCCAGGTACAGCAGATAGGCGGCGCCGCCAAAGCGCAGTGCGTCATAGGCGTAGGGCACGGCAAAGACAAAGGCGGTGATGCCGAATGCGGCGCACAGCATGTAGAACAGGAAGCCCAGCGCTACGCCGCCGAGAGAAATGAAGCCTGCGCGCCGCCCCTGGCTGATGGAGCGGGAAATCAGGTAGATCATATTGGGGCCGGGCGTCAAGGCCATGCCCAGCGCGACGAGTCCAAACATCAGTAAGGCGCTTGCATCAGGCACGCTATAGCTCCACAAGAAATAATGTCATGGCCGGCGACACGCCAGCATGCTGACGCTGAGTGGGCCGGGCAGGGAGGCAAAGAGTAGCACAGCTCAACCTTGCTTGTTGGAGATGGAGATTTCAGGGAGCTTGCGTCAGGACCGCCATGCTCAGGCCAGCTTGCGTCTAGGGCAATGATGCCCGCTTTTTTCCGCCAGCTACTGCCTCGAACGCCCTCATCGCGGCCTGCACCGCCAGTTCCAGCTCCCCCCGCGTCGCCCCATCGCGCGCCCGTAGAGACAAGCCTTGCAGCACGGTGGAAATCAACTGCGTCACACCCTCTACATGGGTAGCGTCCAGCTGGCCCTCCTGCACACCACGCTGCAAACGGCTGCGGATGCTGTCGACGTTGCTTCGGCGGATGTTTTCCAGCCGCTGGCACAGCTGGGCGTTGTCGGGCGTGCGGTGGATCAGTCCCAGGACCAGCAGGCAGCCGCCGGCGGGGGCATCCAGGGCGGTATGGATGCTCTCACTGAGCATGGCGCGGATGGCGTCTTTGACTTGCGGCGTGTGTTCGAGCACGTGGATGATCTTGCTGCCCGCTGTGCGCAGGTACAGATCGATGGCTTCATTGAAGGCGGCTTGCTTGGAACCGAAGGCGGCGTAAAAGCTGGGCGGTTTGATGCCCATGGCCGCCGTCAGGTCGGCTACCTGGGTCAGGTCGTAGCCTTTTTCCCAAAATATGATCAATGCCGTTTGCAACGCTTGTTCACGGTCAAACGCGCGCGGGCGGCCTCGGGTGGTCATCGTGTCTGTTCTCCATTACTTGATTTTTGTAACGCATCATACAGAAATCATTGACACGCGTGGCGGCAGGCTTGGATAATTGTTTAATATTGACTACATAAATGGAGCAAGCATGGACAATCACCGCAGCACGCGCGAGACGATCGAGCATTTATTTGCCACTGTAGGCTCTGGCGCCAGCCCGGAACAGATCGCGACGCTGTTCAGTGCCGAGATCGATTGGCATATCGCCGGCGACCTGGCGACCGTGCCGTGGATAGGCCGCAAGGTGGGGCGGGCCGGCGTGGCCGAGTTTTACCAGCAGATACGCGAGCAGCTCATTTCGGAGCGCTTCGAGGTGCACGCCATCCTGGCCGAAGGCGAACGCGGCGTGGTGCTGGGTCAGCTGGCTTCGCGCGCGCGCAGTACCGGCAAGCTGATGGAGACGGCGTTTGCTTTTGATCTGACCGTGCGTGGTGGCTTGATCGTGCGTTGCCATATGCTGGAAGACAGCTATGCCGTGGCGCAAGCTTTGCAGCCCTAACTCTTCACTCCAAAAAATAAGCTCGCCGCAGCGAGCTTATTGACCTCAAGACGACAACATCAGAACTGGTTCATGGTGTTGTCCTTGCCGGCCGCTTTCAACGCGGCTTCACCACTGAAATAATCCTTGTGGTCATCGCCGATGTCCGAGCCCGACATGTTCTGGTGCTTGACGCAGGCGATGCCCTGGCGGATTTCCTTGCGCTGCACGCCGGCCACGTAGCCCAGCATGCCCTGCTCGCCGAAGTATTCCCGGGCCAGGTTGTCGGTCGACAAGGCGGCCGTGTGGTAGGTCGGCAAGGTGATCAGGTGGTGGAAGATGCCGGCTTCGCGGGCCGAGTCGGCCTGGAAGGTGCGGATCTTTTCATCGGCCGTGGCCGCCAGTTCGCTCTGGTCGTATTCCACGCTCATCAGCTGGGACCGCTCATAGGCGGACACGTCCTTACCCTCCGCTTTCATCGCATCGTAGACTTGCTGGCGGAAGTTCAGGGTCCAGTTGAACGAGGGGCTGTTGTTATACACCAGCTTGGCGTTCGGGATCACCTTGCGGATCTCGCTGACCATGCCGCCGATTTGCGCGATATGCGGTTTTTCCGTTTCGATCCACAGCAGGTCGGCGCCGTTTTGCAGCGAGGTGATGCAATCCAATACGCAACGTGCCTCGCCGGTGCCGGCGCGGAACTGGAACAGGTTGCTGGGCAGGCGCTTCGGGCGCAGCAGCTTTCCGTCGCGCTTGATGATCACGTCGCCATTGCCCAGGGCGTCCGCCGACACTTCTTCGCAATCGAGGAAGCTATTGTATTGGTCGCCCAGGTCGCCTGGCGTATTGGTCACGGCGATCTGCTTGGTCAGGCCGGCGCCCAGCGAATCGGTGCGGGCCACGATGATGCCGTCATCCACGCCCAGTTCCAGGAAGGCGTAGCGGATGGCGCGGATCTTGGCCAGGAAATCTTCGTGCGGTACCGTGACTTTACCGTCCTGATGGCCGCATTGTTTCTCGTCGGACACCTGGTTTTCGATCTGGATGCAGCAGGCGCCCGCTTCGATAAACTGCTTGGCCAGCAGATAGGTCGCTTCGGCGTTGCCGAAACCGGCGTCGATGTCGGCGATGATGGGCACCACGTGCGTGACGTGGCCATCGATCTTGGCCTGGATGGCTTGCTTGGCGCTGCCCTCGGCGGCATCGAGCTGGCGGAACAGCCCGCCCAGTTCGCGCGCATCGGCCTGGCGCAAGAAAGTGTACAGCTCGCGGATCAGGCTGGTGACGGCCGTTTTCTCATGCATCGATTGGTCGGGCAGCGGGCCGAATTCGGAGCGCAGCGCGGCCACCATCCAGCCGGACAGGTAGAGGTAGCGGCGGTCGGTGCTGTTGAAGTGTTTCTTGATCGAGATCATCTTTTGCTGGCCGATAAAACCGTGCCAGCAGCCCAGCGACTGCGTGTATTGCGATGGGTCTGCATCGTAGGCGGCCATGTCGGTGCGCATGATCTTGGCCGTATATCTGGCGATGTCCAGGCCCGTCTTGAAACGGTTCTGGGCGCGCATGCGGGCGGCCGACTCGGGATTGATGGCGTTCCATGCGCTGCCTTGTTGCTCTTTCAAACCGGCAACTGCCTTGATGTCGTCTTGATATTGGGACATGTCTATCTCCTGAAGAAAAAAACTAAGTTTGAGAAAATCGTCGAGTCTGCCGCCACGTCTGTTTGTCGCCGCCTGCATGAATTAATAGTAGGCTTTTCGCTCACGATCATCAAGTCTTATATAAGACATATAACTTAATTTAAATCCTTGTTTTTCAATGACTTGCCATAAAAATTTCATGATATGGGATGTATTTTCAAAAAGTGAGAGCGTGTTTGTGGCCGATGACTGCTGTTGTTTTCGCGATGTGAAACAGGTTTTCAGCTTTTGATGTGGCAAGGGTCACCGGGTATCCCAGTTGTACTGAACAAAACACTTTTATGATTTGCTTCGAATCAATTTAATAAAAGGAGACAGCATGAAGATCATCGTCACAGGCGCCAGCAGGGGGGGAAAGCTGTAGTGGATCGGGGAGGGCATGGCTACGCCCGCCCAGGCCCTCATCGAGATGGTCAATATCAATGGATGCGTTAAGCCTGAAATTTCAAGGTTGGCGCAAATAGGCAAACATATGCTGCACATATTCGGTCTTGCCGAGCGGCACGCCGTTGTGGCGCAGGATGTTGTAGGCCGTTACCAGGTGAAAATAGAACTGTGGCGTGGCCCAGTTCACGGCAAATTCATGGCCTGTCATATCGAAGATGAGGCCATCGGCCAATGTGATTGATACTTGCCGATCGGTACCGCCGTCGATCGATGCGCGGTCGGTGGCGGCAAGCATGGCAAGGGTAAGCTCGATCAGCGCCTTTGCCTGCTGCATATTGCTGGGAGTATCGAGTTTGGGCAAAGGTTGCTGCGTCAGCCGGCATATGGTTTCCTGGGCCTGGGTGCACGCAAATTCCACCTGCCTGGCCAGCTTATGCATATCGGGCGCCAGACGCGCGTCGAGCAGGTTTTGGGGATCGAAGCCCAGTGCCGAGGCCCGCTCTTCTCCCTTGATCAGCATGATGTTCAGGGCGCGCAGCATTTGAGCGTAGCAGGGAATGGTGATGGCGTAGACCGACATGGATGCTCCTGGCATGGATGATGCGCTGAAAATGGTTTAAATATTATCATATTGAAATTAATATTTAATTGATAAATTTCTTGCGGGTAATCTTTAAAATCGATGGGATGATTGCTAGTTGACGGTAAAAGTCAGTTTACGTTACGGTATACGTAACTACTTACGTATATCAGATAAAACCCATGTCCACTCTGCAAACCTATGGCTCCCTGGTGCTGGGCAGCCGCCTGCGCCGTCTTTCCGATCAACTGTATGCCGGCGTCGATAGCAGCTACCAGGCGGCTGGTGTCGCACTGAGTTCGCGCTGTTTTCCTTTGTTAATGCTGCTGCGCGACAATGGCCCCACCTCGATCACGGTGCTGGCGGCGCAGATAGGGCAGACGCATCCTGTCGTGGTGCAACTGGGGCGCAAGTTGCTGGATGCTGGCGTGGTGGTGGAAATGTCCGAGCCGAAAGATGAGCGCCGCCGCTTGCTGGCGCTGTCGGAGTCCGGGCAGGCTTTGCTGCGGACCATGGCGCCGCTGTGGAGCGATGTCAAGGCCGCCATCGATGTGGTGCTGGAAGGCAAGGCAGCGGCGTGGATCGCCACCCTGGACAAGATCGAGGCCAGCTTGCAGGAGCAGGCTTTCGGCGAGGTGATTGCCACGTGCCGGCGCCAGCGCGAGCGGGCGGCAGTGGAGATGATCGATTACGAGGCGCAATACGCGGCGGACTTCAAGCGCCTGAATGTCGAGTGGCTGGAGCGCTATTTTTATGTCGAGGCGCTGGACGACCAGGTGCTATCCGATCCGCAAGCGTCGATACTCGATGGCGGCGGGCAAATTTTCCTGGCGCGTCTCGATGGCCGCATCGTCGGCACGTGCAGCTTGATCAGCGCCGGCGCCGATATGTTCGAATTGTCGAAGATGGCCGTCACCCCCGCCTGCCAGGGACTGGGCATTGCGCGCCGCTTGCTGTTGCGTGCATTGCAGGCGTTCGAAGCCAGCGGCGCCAGGCTGCTGTTCCTGGAGTCGAACAGCAAGTTATTACCTGCCATACAGTTGTATGAGAGCACAGGTTTTGTGCACGTGGCGCGGCCCGATGGCGAAGTCCATTATCAGCGGGCCGACGTGTATATGGAGTGGCGCGGCCACCCTGCCTGAGCGGGTGGCAGGGCGCACGCTTGCAGAACGCCCCCATTCTGCGGCGCTCGCGTTACAATATGTCTCCCTCATAACGGAACCTCGGTTCCACTATCACGAGACACAGGCGAGCATGCCCCCATCCCCGATTCCTTTTCCGCAAATGATCGTGCCACCGGAACCCACGCAGGCGCGCAGCAAGCAGGCGTTTGAACGCTTGCTGCAAGTGGGGGAGCAGTTGCTGGCGGAAAACCGCTTTGATGAAATCGGCGTGGCCGACCTGGCCAGGCTGGCCGAAACTTCCGTGGGCACTTTTTATCGCTTGCTGGGCGACAAGGACACCTTGAGCCGTTTGCTGCTGCAGCGCTTTTTTTCCGACATGGTGGAACAAGTCGAGACTTTGACTGAGCTGCATCAATGGGAAGGGCGCAGCCTGGAAGACTTTATTCGCGCCATGGTGGCGATGTTTGTCGGCGTCAATGGCGGCCGACGCGGCGTGCTGCGGGCGCTGATCACGCGCTCGTCGCAAGATGCGCAATTCCGCGACCGGGTGCACCAGATCAACCACTTGATTTCGCAACGCACGGTGGCCGTGCTGGCCAGCAAGTCGGCCAGCATCCGCCATCCCGACCCCACGCAAGCGATGATGGTGATACCGCCCGTGCTGCTGGGGATTCTGAACCAGCATACCTTGACGGGCTCGCTGTCCTTCCTGTCAGCGCCTGCTCTGGAAGATGAATTGGTGCGTGTTGCTTTAAATTACCTGACTTGAGATAAATCCAGATTTAACTTGAAATCGGAATTCTGATTCCGTATTATGTTTCCAACAGCAGGGAAACATATCCCTGCGCTGAACACAAAGCATGTTCAACAGCAAGGAGACAGAATGCGGCGTCACACGACATCCGATGTTCCATTGCATTACCTCGGCCTTGGCCTCGCTAAGCCTGGCGGGCAAAGTGAAGCTATCCTGCTGCTGCATGGCCTGGGTTCCTGCGCGCAAGACTGGCAGCCGCAGATCGAGGCCCTTTCCCCGACGCACCGCCTGATCGTGCCCGACATGCGCGGCCATGGCCGCAGCCCGGCCCCCGATGGCGCCTGGCAAATTGCCGACTTTGCCAACGATATTTTCAATCTGATGGACCAGCTCGACCTGCCGCGTGTCCATGTCGTCGGTTTTTCGCTGGGCGGCATGGTGGGCCTGGAAATGGCCAACCGCGCTCCTGGCCGTATCGCCAGCTTGTGCCTGATCAATTCGCAACCGTTCCAGGGCAGCAAGCCGCCCGCACTGCTGTTTGCCTACTGGCTGCGCCGCACGGTGATCGCCACCTTCGGCTTGAAAACCATGGGCAAGATTATCGGCAAGAAACTCTTTCCCGATCCCAGCCAGCAGCCGCTGGTGGACCGCTTCGCCGCGCAGATGGCGGGCATGCATAAACGCGCCTACCTGGCGGCGCTGGACGCCATCTTTCACTGGCAGATACAGCCACGCTTCGAGACCTT
The DNA here is from genome assembly GCF_049319705.1 of Janthinobacterium sp. Mn2066. Classification (NCBI taxonomy): domain Bacteria; kingdom Pseudomonadati; phylum Pseudomonadota; class Betaproteobacteria; order Burkholderiales; family Oxalobacteraceae; genus Janthinobacterium; species Janthinobacterium sp. Mn2066. The sequence continues at coordinate 218,072 of NZ_JBMOUF010000007.1, forward strand.
ATTGATGCCAGTCAAGATCATGGCGGCCGACCAGGATTACACGCCCGTCGCCAGCAAGCGGGCCTTTGCGGCACAGTTTCACCACTGCGAATTCGAGGTGATTTCGAATTCGCGTCATGCCACGCCCCTGGACCAGGCGCAGCGTGTGAATACCTTGTTGCGGTCCTTCCTTGCTACACATTCAAAATAAATAAACAGGCCACTGCTGTCACGGCAGGGGCCGGGTTTCGTCATTGCAGGACAGGTGCTCGCCAGGTGCGTGCGGGGACCGTGACGTCTTGCGATTTCGCAACCTGGCCATCTGCCCGCGCTGCCAGCGAGCCTGATAACAGGAGACGCCATGAAACTTGCTACACAACTGATACCGATCACCCTGGCCGTTGCAGGAGCTTTCAGCCTGGCCAGCGAGGCCCACGCACAGCAGGCAGCCCCATCCAGTGACGATGCGCAGGCGCAAGAGCGCATGGACACCGTCACAGTCTCGGCCCGCCGCCGCGAAGAACGCTTGCAGGATGTGCCGCTGGCCGTCACGGCGTTTTCTGCCAAGGCACTGGAGCGGGCGAATATCCAGAACCTGGCCGACTTGCAGGAACGGGTGCCCAACCTGACCGTCTACGCCTCGCGCGGCACCAATACCACCCTGACGGCCTTCATCCGTGGTGTAGGCCAGGCGGACCCGGTCTGGGGCGTCGATCCTGGCGTGGGGATTTATTTCGATGACGTGTATATGGCCCGGCCGCAAGGCGCCTTGCTCGATGTATTCGACGTGCAGCGCATCGAAGTGCTGCGCGGCCCGCAAGGCACTTTGTATGGCAAGAACACCATCGGCGGCGCCATCAAATATATCTCGCGTCCGCTGGCCAGGGAAAACACGGCCTCGGCCGAAGTGGGGCTGGGCAACTATCACCAGCGCAATTTCAAGGCGGCTTTTAATGTCGCCAACGAGAACGGCACCTGGCGCGCGCGCCTGGCTGCCGCCAAGCTGGACCGCGACGGCTTTGGCCGCAACACGTTTAATGGCGAACAGGTCAGCGACCAGGACAGCACGGCGGCGCGCATATCCGTCGGCTACTTTCCGCAAGAGATCCCTTTGACTGTCGTGCTGAGCCTGGACGCCACCGACGATAAATCGGGCGTGCGCGGTTTCCAGCGCATGGGCGTGAGCGCCTTCGATCCTTTGCGCCGGCCAGCGAGCACCAGCGCCTACGATATCCAGAGCGGCATGCCGGGCAACAACTTCACGCATAACCGGGGCGGCTCGCTGGTGGCCAATTACACGCTGTCGAATGACTGGTCGCTGAAAGCCATCGCTGCCAAGCGGCGCAGCACCTCCGAGCAAACCATCGATTTCGACGGCTTGCCGCAACCGATCGCCGACGTGTTCGGCGATTCCCACGACGACCAGAAAAGCCTGGAATTGCAGGCGTCCTACAGCGGCGATTACGGCGCCGGCGTGATCGGCCTGTACCGTTTTGAGGGCACGGCGGGTGGCGGCATCTACAATAATTTCCTGGGGCGTCAGTTCACGGCCGCCGTCAGCACGGTAGAGACCGACAGCACGGCACTGTACACGGACTGGACCTGGCCGCTGGGCCAGTTATGGAGCCTGAACGCGGGCGTGCGCCACACGCGCGAAGAAAAGCGCGCCATTGTGCTCAACCGCGCCTTTGCCGATGTGGGTTTCACGCGGCCGATCCAGACGGCGGCCGACTTCGATAAATCGTTGTCGGTCAGCAATACGTCGCCGAAGCTGTCCTTGCGCTACCAGGCATCGAGCACGACCAATCTGTATGGCAACGTCTCGCGCGGTTTTAAATCGGGCGGCTACAACGTGCGCGCCAACAACCTGGTGGTGCCCGATTCGGCTCGTCCTTACCGCGATGAAACACTCGATGCGCTGGAAGTGGGGCTGAAGTACGCCAAGCCGGACGACACGCTGGATGTCAATGTGGCCCTGTTCTACAACCGCTACAAGGATATCCAGTTATCGGTCTTCACCAGCTATGTGCAGCCCGGTGGCTTGCCCGGCTTTTATGGCGACTTCACGAACGCGGGCAAGGCGACCGTGAAAGGCGCGGAGTTCGAATTCTCGTGGCGGCCGAACCGCCAGTGGGATGTGAACGGTTTCGTGGCACTGCTGAGCGCAGGCTATGGCGAATTCCTCAGCGGTGGCCAGAACATTGCGTCTACGCAAAGGTTCAGCAATACGCCGAGCCGGCAAGTGGGCTTGAATCTGACGCGCACGGACCGCAACGTGCTGGGCGGCACCTTGCGCAGCCTGGTCGGCTTTGGCTACCGCAGCAAGGTGTACCCGACCACCGACTTGAGCGAAGTGCTGGCGCAGGGCGGCTACAGCCTGTGGACGGCCGGTGTGGTGTGGGAGGGAATGAAAAACTGGACCTTCAGCTTGCACGGCAGCAACCTGGGCAATAAACGCTACCGCACGGATGGCTACAACATCCCGGCCCTGTACATCCTCGACGGTTTTTATGGACCGCCGCGCCAGGTGATCGCCAAGGCTGGCTACAAGTTTTAAAGCGTTGTAACCCAGGGGCAGTCCCGCCGGGACTGACCCCAGCATTTAATCCTGAGCATTCATGGAGATGAGCATGGCCTATCTGCGTTTGCATCTGCGTCACTTTTTATCCACCCTGATCACCGCCTGCGGCTTGCTGGCCGCGCTGCCGGCCAGCGCCGGCCAATGGGATTTTGGCCTGTACGCCAGCCTGTGGGGCTCGCGCGAATACCAGGTCTGGCTGCCGACCAATTACCAGTCGGGCACGCCTTTACCGGTGGTGTTGATGCTGCATGGCTGCGGTTCCGAGCCGAACAGCATGGCGGCCGTCAGCCGCTACAACGAACTGGCCGACCGCGAGAATTTTATCGTCGTGTATCCGCGCCAGAATGCCACGGCCAACCCTATGCGCTGCTGGAATTTCATGTTGCCGCTGAACCAGGAGCGGGGCACGGGCGAACCGGCCGTCTTCATGGGCATCTTGAACAAGGTCAAGAGTAAATACAGCGTCGATGAGCACCGCGTGTACGTCACGGGCATCTCGGCTGGCGGCGCGATGGCCTCCATCATGGCCGCCTGTTATTCCGATGTGTTCGCCGCCGTGATGGTGCATTCGGGCGGCATGTACAAGGGCGCGACGGGCCTGGTGACGGCGGCCGATTCGCTGTTCAATGGCAGCTCGTTCGACCCGAAAGTGCGCGGCAAGGATGCCTGGCGCTGTTCCGGTTCGCCGCGCCGCCTGATGCCGACCATGGTGTTTCACGGCACGGCGGACATCGTCGTCAACCCGATCAATGGCGAACAAACCATCGAGCAATTCTTGCAGACCAGCGATTACGGCGACGATGGCCTGGACAATGACAGCGTGCGCTACCGTGCCGACAGCATCGTGCGCCAGACGGTGCCGTATGGCCGCAGCTACAGCATCGACACCTATGTTGCGAATGGTATCGTGGTCGCGCAGAAATACACGGTGGAAGGCATGAACCACGCGTGGAGCGGTGGTCCTCCGGGCTGGCCGTTCAGCGATGAACTGGGTCCGGACGCCACCACCATCAGCTGGAATTTTTTCAAGAATTACCAGCGCTGACCTTGTTTTACTTCAACAGCCGCTGCATGAAGACATTGAAGAAGCGCGGCTGGTCCGAGGCCAGGCAGACCTGGGCGTTGGGCTTGCCCGCACCCTCCCGCGTGTAGCCGTCATCGGTGACGGTGATGTGCAGCGGCGTGACGGGGCAGCTGGCCGGGTCGATCAGATAGGTGACGGGCACCACGTCGAACAGTGACGGCATATTGCTGGACCACGGTTGATACGCATCAATCCACTGGTGATACAGCAGGGTGATGGCGTCCGTCACGGGCGAGCCGTGGCCGAAGATGGCGTTGCGCTCGACTTCATCGAGGCGTATCTGGGTCGAGTCGAGCGGCATCATGACGATGGGCACGCCGGAACCGAACAGCGCCTGCGCGCCCTTGACGTCCGAGGCAATGTTGTATTCCTTGTCGGCCGGACGGCTGGGCACGTACTGCGATTTGCGGTAGCCGGCGCGTACCGAGCCGCCCATCATGACGACCTGTTTCAAGTTCCCGAAAGCGGTCTTGTCGCGCGCAATGGCGGCGCCCACATTGGTCAGTGGACCTAATGCCAGCAAAGTTATCTGGCCGGGCTGGCGCGCCGCTTCGCGCAAGATGAAATCGACGGCGCCCAACTGCGGTGCGGGCGCCTGTCCGCGCTGCGCATAACGCGCTTGCGTGAACGGCGTCGGGTTGTTGCTGGTCACGATGCCTTGCGCGACAGGAATGCCGGCATGGCCCGTGTCGCGCAGCAGGCGTTCCAGCAGGCGGCCGCGCAAGGCCGTGTCGCCCCATGCCGTGGTGATGCCGACGATCTCGATGTCGGGGCTTTGCAGCAACAGCGCCAGGGCGAAGGCGTCATCGATATCATCGCCGATATCCATGTCGACGATCACTTTATGGACGGGCTGGACCGCTGGCGCAGCAAAGGCCGCGTTGGTCCACAGGGTGGCGGCCAGGAGGGGAAGCAAAGAACGAAGCAAAAGACGGCGCAGTAGCATGGCGAACCTGAAGAAGGGTTGGGGGCGGGCCGATTTTAGCAGGCAGGCACAGACTCGGTACAATGGCCGACACCCGTATCCATGTGAAAGCTGTTATGTTGCCTTCTCGTCTATTGCTCATCGCCATGTCCTTAGCCGTGTGCTTATTCATGCTGGGCGGCTGCGCCAGCCTGGACATGCCCTCGACCGCTTACACGGCCGCCTTCGAGCAGGCGGCCAGCCAGGACAGCATGCGCGCCGAGTGCGACTGGAGCGTGCATTACGCGCCGGTAGCGGTGCCGGGCGCCAGCTTAGCCCAGTTGAAGACGATCGCCACCAGCCGCCTGGCGGCCTTGCAGCTGACACCGTCCTGGCAACTGGACATGCCCGAAAGCCAGGCGCACAGCTTCACCGATAGCGCGCAAGACCGGGCCGGCCTGCAATTGCTGCTGAGCATAGTGCTGCCCGCGCTGGAACGCTATCCCGTTTCCGTCTTTGCGCAGACGGGCTTGCGCCATGTGGTGCTGGTAAAAGACTTGAGCGTGGACGGCCAGCGCCGCCTGGCTATGCCGGCGCCCGAAATCGATAGCGTGGTGTATGCCGACAATATGCTGGCCGCGCTGTGCCCATCCGGCATGGAAATGCGCGTGCATCACGAGTTTTACCATTTCATTGAATACCGTCAATTCAACGATTTTTACTACCGCGACCCCGTCTGGCTGGCCCTGAATCCGCCCGACACCAAATATGGCCACGGCGGCGTGACAGCCTACGGCAAAGGCTTCCAGAACCTGGGCCACCCGCACCCCGGCATGGTCAGCATGTACGCCGAATACGGCCCCGAGGAAGACAAGGCCGAAGTGTTTGGCTGGATGATGACGCCCGTGTATGCGGCGCGGCTGCAGCAGTGGACACGCGACGATGCGGCGTTGTCGGCCAAGCGCCAGTTGCTGCAGGATGTCTTGCGTCTGAAATCGGTGGCGGCATCAGGCGGATAAAGTGCATGACAGCGTGGCGTCACGGCATCACCCGCTGACGCTATAATCTGCGCCTGGGCGGTGCCCGCTCTTGATCCCTCTGCTAAAGGAATGACATGCCAGCATGCCTCGTGCGCCCCATGGTGCTTTTTGTCTTGTCGGCTGCCCTGGTATCGGCCAGCGCTTTTGCCGATGATGTGACGGCGACCGCCGCAGAACGCGCGTCGCTGTTGCAGTTTTATGGACAGCAATACCCGGACCAGCCGGCTGCGCGCACGGTGTTCCACAGCGTGCCGGTGGTGGGGGGGCATTTGCGCGAATTGGTGGGCAGCGTGGAAACGGCGCCGTATCGGGGGCATGGCGCGCTGTGCCGTACGCAGCGCACGAAATTCGTGCTGCAGGGAACGGGCAAGCAGGAGCGCTGGCAAGAGGCGGGCATCGAGTATTACGCCTGGCTGGACCGTGGCGCATGCCGGCCCGTGGCCGAACCGGTGCGTCTGCTGCAAAGGGTGCCCGATACGGAACTGGAAGGCGTCTTGCTGTACCAGAAGCCGCTGCTGGAACGGGCACGTTTGTTGATGGCTGGCAATACGGCCTGTGCCCCGCTGCGTTCGCTCAAATTCAGCCTGGCGGCGGTCGATGTGGGCGCGTCCGTGCGCCATGATGAAGAGCGTTATGCGCTGGTGTTCAAGAGCGACCGCGACAGCTATGCACGGGTCTGGCTGCGCAAGAGCGCAGGGCAATATGATGCCTGGAATGTGACTTGCCCGCCGATGCTGTAAGCTGCGTGCCTGTTATTGATCCTCACACTGAATTTAGCACTTATGAATCCGAATTCCACTTCCGCCCGCAGCTGGGGCACCATCGTGACGCATAGCGACGAAATGGCCATCATCTACCGCTATGTCGATACCTTCCATGACGACTGGGATTTGTCGTCGCAGCCGGACCGCATCATCATCGCCTGGCGTTATGAAGATGAAACCGGCATGCCGGCGCCGAATGAACGCGAGCACATGGAAGAGCTGGAAGCGGCGCTGGAACCGGTGGTCGAACAGGATGGCTTTTCTACGCTGGCGCTGGTCTCGACCGGTGAAAACCTGCGTGAATGGATTTATTACACGCAGTCGGGCGAAGACTTTTTCAACCGCCTCAACACGGCGCTGGCCGACCGTCCGAAGTTCCCGATTGAAATTCGCAGCGCCGCCGATCCCGCCTGGTCGACCTATTCCAGCTTCATGGCCGCACTGCCCAAGTAAGTTCTACGTCAACGCGCTCACCACGATGCGCGTGGCTGCCGTGATGATGTCCTGGTTGGTGGGCGCGTCTTGCTGTTCGCGCGTGTAGTACACGGCGATCACCAGCGGTGCACCGCTGGCCGGCCAGGTCACGCCGATATCGTTGACGGTGCCGTAGGCGCCCGAGCCTGTCTTGTCGGCTGCGCTCCAGCCGGCCGGCAGGCCGGCGCGGATGCGCTGGTCGCCGGTCGTGTTGCCGCGCATCCATGTTTCCAGTTGCTGGCGCTGCGGCGCAGGCAAGCTGTTCCCTAACAACAATTGTTGCAGGCTGTGCGCCATCGACGCAGGGCTGGCCGTGTCACGCACTTCGCCGGGGATGGCGCTATTCAATGCCGTTTCCCAGCGTTCCAGCTGGAACACCGGGTTGCCGATGCTGCGCGCAAAGGCCGTGACAGCGTGCGGGCCGCCCAGTAGTTTCATCAGGAAATTGGCAGCGCTGTTGTCGCTGTATTGCAGGGCGGCGGCGCACAGCGCGGCCACCGTCATGCCGTCCGCCAGGTGTTTTTCCGTCAGCGGCGAATACGTGACCAACTCCCTGGCCGTATAGCGGATGGTTTTTTCCAGCAAGCCTGGCTCGCTGGCGCTGCGGGCCAGCACGGCGGCGGCCAGCATGGCCTTGAAGGTGCTGCATACGGGAAAGCGTTCATCGGCGCGATGGGCGATGCGCGCGCCGCCATCCGTGCGCCAGGCGGAAACGCCCAGGCGCCCACCGGCTTGTTGCTCCAGCGCCGTCAGTTGTGCGTGCGCGGCAGCAGGCGTGGTGCCAGCCAGTAATAGGCCGGATGGGAAAAACAGGGCGGCGCCGGCAGCCAGCAGATAATGGCGGCGTTGTATGCTGGACAAGGTAGCAGTCATGGTCGTGTCGATTTTCTATCAAGGGTGGGATAGGGTAGCGAGCAATTCGGCGATCGCTTGCAGGTTGGCCGGTTTGGTTAAGTGATGGTCGAAGCCGGCCGCATTCGACAGGCTGCGGTCGTTTTCTGCGCCCCAGCCGGTCAGCGCGACCAGCACCAGTTGCGCGCCCGCCGGCGTCTGGCGCAACGCGCGGGCCACCTCGTAGCCGCTCATGCCGGGCAGGCCGATATCGAGGAAGATCACGTCGGGAGCAAATTGCGGCGCCACGGCCAGTGCCTGGACGCCATCGTGCGCCACTTGCGTGGCATGGCCCATCATGCCGAGCACGGCGGCCAGGGTTTCGGCCGCATCGATATTGTCGTCCACCACCAGCACGCGGAAATGCTGTTCTGGCGGCGCGGGCGTGGCATCCTGGCTGGCGGGCAATACCGGCAAGCTGGCCGCCAGCGGCAGGCGCACGGTGAAGGTGCTGCCCCGGCAGGCGCCGTTGCTGGCCGCCGTGGCGCTGCCGCCATGCAATTGCGCCAGGCGCCGTACCAGCGACAGGCCGATGCCCAGGCCACCCTGGGCGCGGCCCATGTTTTGTCCCACTTGCGTGAACATGTCAAAGATGGAGTCCAGCGCTTCGTGCGGGATGCCGATGCCGCTGTCGCGCACCTGGATCACGGCATCGCCGCCATCGCGTTTTGCCGTGAGGTTGATATGGCCACCGGCCGGCGTGTATTTGGCGGCATTGTTGAGCAGATTGCCCAGCACTTGCGCCAAACGGGTTGGATCGGCGTCGAGCGGCAGCGCCTGCTCGTCCAGCTCGACTTGCAACTGGTGCCGGTTGGCATCGATCAACGGCATGCCCGTCTCCACTGCGGCGGCGATCACGGTTTTCAGTTCCAGCCGCTCCAGCTTGAGCTCGATCTGCCCCCGCGTGATACGGGCCACGTCGAGCAAGTCATTTACCAGGTGCACCATCTGGTTCACCTGCCGTTCCATCACGTCGCGCACGCGCGTCACCGTGGCGGGCTGGTCGGCTGCCAGGCGCATGATTTGCAAACCGTTGCGGATGGGCGCCAGCGGATTGCGCAATTCGTGCGCCAGGGTGGCCAGGAATTCGGTCTTGCGCCGGTCCATCTCCGACAGGTTGTCGGCCAGCTGGCGCAATTGCCGTTCCGAACGTTTGCGTTCAGAAATATCGCTGAACAGCACGGCCAGCTTGCGGCTGCCGGCGCCGCCCACGCGCGCCGCAAAGATATCGAACCAGCGGTCCATCGCATGCGCTTCGTTTTCATAGCGCACGGCCTGGCCTGTCTTGAGCACCTGGTCGTACAAGGTGAACCAGTGCTGGTCGTGATCGGGCACCATCTCGCGTATCGTGCGGCCGATGGCGTTTTCCAGTCCCGACTGCTTGACGAAGGCCGGGTTGCCTTCCAGGTAGCGGAAATCAACGGGAGCGCCGTCGTCGTCGTACAGCATTTCAATGATGCAGAAGGCCTGGTCCATCAAGGCGATCAGGGTGCTGTAGCGTTCCTCGCTACGGCGCAGTGCATCTTCTACCTGTTTCTGGCGCGTGATGTCGAGTATCACGCCCGGCAATTGCAAGGGAGCGCCATCCGAACCGTATTCGACCCGGCCCCGCGCCAGCACATGGCGGTAGTGGCCCTCGGTCCCCAGCACGCGGTAGTCGGCCTCGAAGGGCTGGTGCTGCGCTATCGCCTGCCTGATCAGTATGTCCAGCCTGGCGCGGTCGTCAGGGTGGATCAATTCCATATAGTGTGCCAGCGGCTGTGCCGGCTGCGTGGTGTCGACGGCAAACAGGCGCGCCATATTGCTGTCGGCCGTGACCCGGTCGGCCGCGATATCCCAGTTCCAGATGGCCACTTCGCCAGCGGCCAGGGTCAGGCGCAGGGCTTCTTCATTTTGCTTGCTGGTGGTGAGGTCGAGCGAGATGCCGGACAGGGCGATCACCTTGCCGGCGCCGTCGCTGGTGCAAGTGCCGCGCATGTGCGCCCAGTGCAGCGAGCCGTCGGGCCAGCGCACGCGTATCTCGATTTCGAAATCGCTGGCGGTGGCGATCGCCGCGTGGACCACTGCGCGCCAGTGTGCCTGGTCGCCGTCAAGCATGGCGCCCGTCAGGCGCGGATAGTCGATGCGGGCATCGGCTGGGAAACCGAAGTTGGCCTTGCAGGCATCGGAACATTCCATGCTGCCGCTGCCCAGGTCGATTTCCCAGGTGCCCATGCGCCCGCCCTGCATGGCCAGGCGCAAGCGCTGTTCCGTCTGGCGCTGCGCCGTCACGTCGCAATGCGAGCCGACCCATTCGCGGATGCCGCCATCTGGACCGTAGACGGGCAGCATGCGCACCACGACGTTGCGGTAGGCGCCGCTGACATGGCGCAGCCGGTATTCGGCTTCAAACACACGGCTCAGGTTTGAGGGCATCACGTGGGGCATGGCCCGGTCGTCGGGATGCACGGCGTTGAGCCAGCCGCGCCCCAGCATTTCAGTTTCGCTTTGGCCTGTGTAGGCGCGCCAGCTGGGCTGGTCGGCGTCGAACTGGCCGAAGGTGCGCGTGCTCCAGACAATATCGCAGTGCGCGCCCAGCAAGAGACGCGCGCGCTGTTCGCTTTCAGCCAGGTGGCGGGCGGCATTCAAGGGGCCGCTGATGTCATGCAGGATGACCAGCACGCTGCCCTTGTCATTCCCCTTGTGATTACCCTTATCTTGCGGCGCGGGCAAAAGGGTCAGCCTGGCTTGCCAGTGCGTGCCATCGCCAGCCAATAGCGTGGTCCATTCTGCCGCGCCATGATCCCAGGCGCGTTGCAAGGCTTGCGCTGCTGCCGCGCGGTTGTCGCCTGTCCATAATTGCGGCCAATGTGTACCCAACAGGCAAGACCGTGCAGCCGCATTGGGCGCGCCGACGGCACCTGTGGGATCGACGGTAAACATCGGGTCGGCGCCATGCTCGTAGGCATACCAGGCGGGTGAGAAGGGCGCGCTGTCGGGCTGGCTAATTTGGGGCATGGGAGGTAGGTATTGGTGCAGCGCAGTGATTTCCGCACAAGATTCGGGCATAGCTGGGCCGTTATGGATATGCCGATATTACAACCATTTGCGCCGGTGGGCCTGTCCTGTAAACGATGTCGTGCTGTATGAATATCTGATAGCTTCTGTCAAGAAAAATCGCAAAAATCGCAAAAATGCCTATTTTTTGTGCAAATTGTGGCTGAATAACCACTAGTAAGGCATTTCTTATTGTCGATTAAATATTTCATATAACAATATTCTTGCAGCGCATAAGGTGCTTGAATTAAATTGGCGCCTTGCTTGAAAGTTGGCGTTCATCAGACATCCAAGAGATGCGGCCAGGACCGCTGCCGTCACCACGGCAGGCGAGGCAGAGCCAGTGACGCCGAGAGTGGGGGGACACCCGCTCGCGCTGCCGCACCACGACGGTGCAGGCCGATACAAGGCGCCGCACAGAAGAAATCCCGGAGACGAGTTGCAGGACAGGTTACGTAATTTTTATTTAAACTTCTGGGAAACAACATGATCAAAATGTCCAAGATGCACAAGCGGTTATGCGCCAAAAGCGCTGCCATGCTGGCACTGTCCGCAGTCTTGCCTATCGGTACGGCTTACGCTGACGAAGCCGCTGCAGCGCCGGCCGCCATGACCGATGCCGCACCTGCCGCCGCGACCGATGCTGCACCTGCTGCTGGCCAGCTGGAAACGGTGACCGTGACGGCGCAGCGCCGCAAGGAAAACATCCGCGACGTGCCTGTTTCCGTGTCCCTGTTGCGCGATGAAAAACTGGACGTGCTGGTGTCTGGCGGCCAGGATATCCGCATGCTGGCCGGCAAAGTGCCGAGCCTGAACGTGGAATCGTCGAATGGCCGTACCTTCCCGCGCTTCTACATCCGCGGCTACGGCAATACCGACTTCAACATTTTTGCTTCGCAACCTGTTTCCCTGATTTATGACGACGTGGTGCAGGAAAACCCGATCCTGAAGGGTTACCCGCTGTTCGACGTGGCTGGCGTGGAAGTCTTGCGCGGTCCTCAAGGCACCTTGTTTGGCCGTAACACGCCCGCTGGCGTGGTCAAGTTCGAATCGGTCAAGCCTAACCTGGACAAGGTCGAAGGTTATTACAACGTTTCCACCGCGACCCACAACACCAGCAATTTCGATGGCGCCGTGAACGTGCCGCTGAGCAAAGAGTGGGCGATGCGTTTCTCGACCCTGCGCCAGCACCGCGACGATTATGTCGACAATACCTTTACCGGCCAGAAAAACGCCCTCGACGGCTACAACGAACACGCCGAGCGTGTGCAATTGCTGTACGCCCCAACCGGCAGCGGCTTCAATGCCCTGTTCAACGTGCATCAACGCACGACGGCCGGCAGCGCGCGCCTGTTCTTCGCCAACCTGATCAAGCCAGGCACCAACGACATCGTTGATGGTTTCGATCCGACCAAGATCAATATCAATGCGCCCAACTTCCAAAGCCTGAGCACGAATGGCGCCAGCGCCCGCCTGAGCTGGGATCTGGACGGCATCAAGCTGTATTCGATCACCGGCTTCGAGCACGTGGGTCAATACGCATCGCATGGCGACATCGACGGCGGCGCGCCGAACGGCCCCGGTTTCATTCCTTTCCAGGTTGAAACGCAAGGCGGCATCACCAGCGTAAAACAGTACTCGCAAGAATTCCGCGCCGAATCGAAGAATGCCGGCCCGCTGAACTGGCAGGCAGGCTTGTACTACTTCAACGAAGATGCCAACGGTTACTCGGACAGCTATTTCTCCGATACCCATTTGCTGCAAAATCATCTGGCCAGCCGCCAGAAGAACACGGCCTGGGCGACTTTCGGTTCCGTCAACTATGCTGTCAGCGATGACTTCATGCTGCGCGGCGGCTTGCGTTACACCAAGGACAAGAAAGACTTCAACACGGTTGCTGCTGATAACATCACGCAAATCAGCCCAACCAGCGCCGATGTCAGCAAAGGCAAAATCAACTGGGACCTGAGCGGCACCTACAAGTACAACAAGGACGTGAATTTCTACGGCCGTATCGCCACCGGTTTCCGCGCACCGAGTATTGCGCCAGCCAGCGATAAAGTACCTGTGACCATCGCCAATGCCGAAACCATCACCTCGTATGAAGCCGGTATCAAGGCCGACCTGTTCGAGCGCCGCGCCCGTCTGGCGTTCAGCGTCTACGATTACCAGATCAAGAACCAGCAATTGACGGTAGTGGGCGGCGACTCGAACGTGACGCGTTTGATCAATGCAGCCAAGACCAATGGCCGCGGTGCGGAACTGGAACTGGAAGGTTTCGTCACGCCTAGCCTGAAGATGTCCTTCGGCGGCAGCTACAACTTTACGGAAATCAAGGATCCTACCCTGTCGGTCGCCAAGTGCGCCAGCTGCACGGTATTGAACCCGATCAATGCTGCTGGTAACGTCGTCATTAATGGCAACCCGCTGCCGCAGGCGCCGAAGTGGACCCTGACCGCGACGGGCCGCTACTCGATCCCGACCGACAACGGCGAATTCTTCGTCTTCACGGACTGGTCGTACCGCAGCGAAATCAATTTCTTCCTGTACCAGTCGACCGAGTTTACCGGCAAGCCATTGCTGGAAGGCGGCTTGCGTACCGGTTACAACTGGGATGGTGGCAAGTATGAAGTGGCCTTGTTTGGCCGCAACATCACCAACACCCGCCGCGTGACGGGCGCCATCGACTTCGACAACCTGACCGGCTTCATCAATGATCCGCGTCAATGGGGTGTGCAGTTCAAGGGCAATTTCTAATTGCCTGACTTCAGACGCCGGCTCCGGCTGGCGTCTGCTTTGACCCGTTGACGGTTCGCGCCGCAGCGGGTTTTTTTATGCCTGGAATTATTTGGGCAGGCGCGACAGCAGTTGTGCCCAGGCGGGTATTGCTTGCCGCCAAAAGTCGTCGATATTGTCCGCGCGCACATCGAGGCCTAGAAAACGGGCGGCTGGCAGCAGCGCTGTCGCCAGCAAGTTTTCCGGTGCCGTGCCTGCATCGAAAGCCAGCGCTCCCGTCTGCTTGGACAGTTTTTCACCGAGTTCGTTATTGACCACCGGCACGTGCATGAACTGTGGATGGGGCAAGCCCAGCAGCTCCTGCAGATACAGCTGGCGCGGCGTGGAGTCCAGCAGGTCGGCGCCGCGCACCACGTGCGTGATCGCTTGCTCGCCATCATCGACCACCACCGCCAATTGATAGGCCCAGAAACCGTCGCCGCGCAGCACGACAAAGTCACCTACCTCGGCCGCAATATCCTGCTGTTGATGGCCCTGCCAGCGGTCGATAAAACTATAGCTGGCGTGGCCAGCCTGCGGCACGCGCAGCCGCAAGGCCCGCGCTTCCTTGCCCGGCGCCAGGCCATGCCGACAGGTGCCCGGATACACGGACACGCCATTTTTGGACGCGCCGGCCCGCAAATTCGAATCGGCAATTTCCTTGCGTGAACAACCGCACGCATACACCAGCCCATCCTCTTTCAAGCGCTGCAGCGCCGCTTGATACAGCGGCAAGCGCCGGCTCTGCCACGTCGCCTCGCCATCCCACAACATCTTGCAGCGCTGCAAACTGGCCAGGATCGCCATATCCGCGCCCTCGACATTGCGGTCATAGTCCAGGTCCTCGATACGCAGCAGCCACGTCCCCTGATGCACCTTCGCATCGAGATAACTGGCCATGGCGGCAACAAGTGAACCCATATGCAAGGGGCCGGAGGGGGAGGGGGCGAAGCGGCCGATGTAGGGGGTGGTGGGGACAGTCATGCGGGTAAATATGCTGGAAAAGATTGTTGCTGTTACTTTATTGGGGCTTGATCTACGGAACTGTAGGGGCAAGTATTGGTCAGAGTGAAAACCAAGTCAAATCGAAACCTGATAGCGCTGACTTTTATTTTATCTGTGATAATTGGATTTGATAATCTCATTTTTTCTTTTGATACAGTATAGGTAACTGACCTGCCTAAAGAGGTTTTTCCACCTAAAACTCTCTCTCTCCTTTAGCAAGATTTGGATTGGAAGTTATTTTAATTTCTTTGCCGTTGTCTTTTATTTGTATTGCAAATTTGTCAATTTTTGTTTGTTTCTTTTTGAATTCTGTATATGCTGCAAATCAGATGCATGACGTGATGCATGTCGTCGCGTGGCTGTGCGGTGGTGTGCTGGCCGAGAAAGCTATCGTCGCCGAGCCTGCTTTCGCCTGTGGCGCACAGGGTCAATCCCCGTACCTCGCTGGCGCGCAAGACCAGCACGATGTCGTAGCGCAGCAGCGGCTGGCCGAACAGTATCAGCATGTTTTTCAATTGCACGCTGTTGGGCGCACCCGGCAGGAAGGTGGCATGTTGTTGCGCCGTCAAGGGGCAGATGCGCAGGCGCGCGGCCAGTGCGCACCTGCGCCCGCATCGAAGCGCAGGCTGGCCGAAGGCTTGCGCAGGAAACGCACCGGTATGCCGTCGGGCACGTCTTCGGCCAGCAAGTCGCCGCCGGGCCAGCCAGTAGTGGCCGCCGCTGGCTGGCGGTTCGCCTGGCAGGGAAGAATACAAGGGCAGGAAAGTGGTCAGGTGTTCCCCGGCCTCGTCCTTGCGCACCATGGTCACGCTCTCGATGCTGTGGATGTCATAGGCAGATGCATGCGTGGCGTCGGCGATCAGGGCGTGATCGGCTTCGGTATGCGTGAGCCGCAGCGGCACGCCAGCCTTGCTGAACAGGTTGACCACGGGCGTGCAGCCCAGCAGCAGGTTGTCGCGGCTGACGCTCGCCAGCAGGCGCGCTGCATGGCTGTCGCTGCGCAAGTGGCTGAGCGGCAAGTGCAGGGTGAACTGGCGGCATTGCGCGGGCAGCAAGGCACCCAGCATGGGCCAGTCGATATCGAAGAAATGAAATTTTTCCGGGAAGGCAAAGTACTCGGTCAGCAGGCCCAGTGCCGGGTGCGAGCGGGCGTCAAACGGGATCAGCGCATCGGTGTCGGCATACCCGGCCGGGCTCAAGGGCATGCCGGCGACGGACAGCCAGGGACTGTGCTCATCGAGCGCAATATAAGCGCCCGCGTTGCGCAAGAACAAGGCGTCGAGCAGGGCCGCGCGCACCGACGGTTCGCCATCGGCGAAGACGCGCAAGTGGCGCAGGCCGGTTTGCTCCAGCTGATAACTGTCGTTGCTGCTGGCAAAAGTGATGCTGAGCAAGGCGCTCGCGCCGTCTGGCAGGCGCAGTCCGGGCGGGGGTGCGATGATGGCGTGAAAGCGCAGCTTCGCGATCGTCAGCGGCGCCAGCGTCACCTCATAGGCGCTGCTGAATTTGCAGGCCACGCCCTGTACCGGATGCGAACGCAGCACCGTGCCGCGCGCCACGGTGGTCAACTGGCTGCCGGCCGGTGTTTCTTCCTGAGCGATGCGGGCGATGGAGCACGAGGGGAAGGGCCGCAGATAATGCGGGTACAAGGTTTCCAGCAGGGAGTCGGTGAATTGCGGATAGTCGTCGTCGAGGCGTTTGGCGACGCGGGCCGTGAGCAGGGCGAAGGACTGGATCAGCCGTTCGATATGCGGATCTTCACAGGTGTCGCCAGCGATCAGCAGACGCCCGGCCGCCTTGGGAAAGCGGCTGGAAAATTCCCGCGTGTACTGGCGAAACAGGCCCAGTTCGCGCTCGTAATACGGTAAGAGTTGTTCCACGGTCGCGCTCTCCGCCAGCAGGAAAGTTCCATGCTGGCATCAGGCGCAGTGGTGGATATTGATTTCTGATAATGAACTTGCCTGGCCGCCTATTTACGCGCTGCGTGGCACTGCGGGTGCAGCCTTGCTGTTGCCGGTGGTTGCCGGCGCTGCGCCACCCTTGCGGTACAGCATCAAGGTGGCGATCAGCCCGCAGACGGCGGCAAAGGTCATCCACAAACCGGGGGCGGCGTTGTCGCCCGTGGAGCCGATCAGGCCGGTGGCGATCGCCGGCGTGAAGCCGCCGAAGATGGCCGTGGCCAGGCTGTAGGCCAGCGAGAAGCCGACCGTGCGCACCTCGACCGGCATGACTTCCGTCAAGGCCACCACCATCGCGCCGTTATAGCTGGCGTACAGGAAGGACAGCCACAGTTCCACGGTCAGCATTTTCTGGAAGCTGGCGTCGTGCACCAGCCAGCTCAGCGCGGGGTAGGTGCTGAGGATGGCCAGCAGGCTGAAGCACAGCAGCAAGGGCTTGCGGCCGATGCGGTCGGACAGCGCGCCCATGATCGGCAGCCAGATGAAGTTGGAAATGCCGATGCAGAAAGTGACGATCAGGCTATCGCTGGTGC
The DNA here is from genome assembly GCF_049319705.1 of Janthinobacterium sp. Mn2066. Lineage (NCBI taxonomy): Bacteria > Pseudomonadati > Pseudomonadota > Betaproteobacteria > Burkholderiales > Oxalobacteraceae > Janthinobacterium > Janthinobacterium sp. Mn2066. Next base: position 235,096 of record NZ_JBMOUF010000007.1, read on the forward strand.
TCAGTTTCAGCACGGTCTTGCCGAAGGTCGGGGTATAGACGGTGATCAGGTAAAACGACACGGTGGTAAACGACACCAGCATCATGCCGGCCACCACCAGGCGCCAGTTGCTGACCATCGACTGGAAGATGGCCTTCAGTTCCGGGCGGTGCTTGCGCTGCTTGAATTCTTCGGTTTCCTGCAGCGAACGGCGGATGATGAACAGGATGGGCACGATCATGCAACCGACAAAGAAGGGAATGCGCCAGCCCCAGGCGCCCACTTGCAGCGGGGTCAGGACCTGGTTCAGGCCATAGCCGAGCGCGGCGGCGACGATGATCGCCACTTGCTGGCTGGCCGATTGCCAGCTGACATAAAAGCCCTTGCGGCCCGGCGTGGCCATTTCCGACAGGTAGACCGAGACACCGCCCAGTTCCACGCCGGCCGAAAAGCCCTGCAGCAGCCGTCCCGTCAAGACCAGGAAGGGCGCCAGGTAGCCGATGGTGGCGTAACCGGGCACGAAGGCGATCAGCATGGTGCCGGTCGCCATCAGGGCCAGGGTGACGATCAGGCCCTGGCGGCGGCCGACGCGGTCGACGTAGGCGCCCAGCAGGATGGCGCCCAGCGGACGCATCAGGAAGCCGGCGCCGAAGGTCATGAAGGTCAGCATTAGCGAGGCGTAGGCGTCACCGGCAGGAAAGAATGTCTGGGAAATATAGTTGGCGTAAAAACCGAACAGGAAAAAGTCGAACATTTCCATGAAGTTGCCACTGGTGACACGTAACACGGTGCCGAATTTCGACTGCGCAGGGGGAGAGAGGGTGGTCATTGAAGTCTCAGTAATGTTATCAACCGCCTATCTTGTTGCAGGCGGCTTTGGTAGTAGCCAGGTTGCAACTACATTTGCAGCCACGGTTTCATCTCTATTATTACCGCTTTTTACGTTCGTTGTGTATGAGGGTTTACCACGTCAGGCAGGAATAGTTTCCAATGGGAAAGGCCTCTAATAAAAACTGCTGTAATATTGCCAGCAGTGGGAGCAGAACCGCAGCTGGCCTGCGTTCCCGCCCCATCCCCACCACAGCACAGCAGAGCCATCAAAGGCCGTACGGAGAGTGATTCATGGAACGATTGGCAGTATTTAAAATCATTGCGTTGCAGGCAAGTAAGGGTGAGCTGACCTTCCCCGCCAACGTCAAGGCCACCTTGAAGCTGCAGGATGCGCTCGATGATCCCGACTGCCATATCGAGGCGGCCGCGCGCATGGTGATGGCTGAACCGCTGCTGTCGGCCAGGGTCGTGGCGCTGGCCAACTCGGCCGCCTACAACCGTTCGGGCAATGAAATCGCCAATGTGCGCGCTGCCGTCTCGCGGCTGGGGTTTGCCACCCTGAAATCGATGGTGGCGTCGGTCATCGTGCGCCAGCTGGGCAGCCAGATCACCGATCCGCAGTTGCGCGCCAAGGCCGCCAAGCTGTGGGAGCACACGGCCCATGTGGCGGCCTTGAGCCAGGTGATCGCCAAAAAAGTCACGCATGTCGATGTGGAAACGGCCATGTTTGCCGCGATCGTGCACGAAGTGGGCGGTTTTTATTTGCTGTCGCGGGCCGAGGAATATCCGGGTTTGCTCGACGACAATACGGAAGACTGGATCGAATACGGCGAAAAGCTGATCGGCCGCGGCGTGCTGCGCCAGCTGGAAGTGCCGGACCTGGTGCTGCAAGCGGTGGAAGGCATGTGGCATGGCGGCAGTCCGTTTCCGCCGCGCACCCTGGGCGCGACCCTGGTGCTGGCGAACGATTTGTCGCCGGTGGCCTCGCCCCTGCATCCGCCCGACAGCGCCGCGCGGCGCCAGGCGGCGGCGAAGATCGATTTCGGCATCGGCGGCAGCACCCTGCACACCATCCTCGATGAATCGGCGGAAGAGATCGAATCGCTGGCGGCGGCCTTGCTGGTCTAGCACGATAGCCCACACGCTTGCATGTCTTGATAGGTGGGCTATTCGTCATTTACGCCATATGGCGTGCGTCATAGACTTTGTTTAGAGCAACCCCTTTTAATCTAAACAAGGATACATCATGGCACGCTTTACAACATTGCAAGCGACAACGGTGCGCAGGCACACGACACGGTTTCTGGCGCGCATCGGCATTTCAGTGGCGCTCGCCACGGCATTTGCCGGGATGCCGGCGCCAGCGGGCGCTGCCGGCAAGGGCAAGGTACTGGTGATCATGTCCAGTGCGCATCAACTCGAATTGCGCGACGGTAAACAATACGCGACGGGATATTACCTGGATGAATTGGCGGTGCCCCTGCGCAAATTGATCGATGCCGGTTACACGCCGGTGTACGCCAGTCCGGATGGGACGGTGCCATCGTATGACCGGGTTTCCCACGACAAAATGTTTTTCGATGGCAGCGAGGAAAAACTTGCCGCGGCGGTCAAGCTGGTGCAGGGAGAGCAGGGGCCCGTGCATCCGAAAAAACTCTCGGCCGTGCTGGCCGAAGGCACGGCTGGCTATGCCGGTATCTTTATCCCCGGTGGCCATGCTCCCATGCAGGATTTATCGCAGGACCAGGAGCTCGGCAAGATTCTGTTGACCTTCCATGATACGCAGCGTCCCACCGGCGTCATTTGCCATGGTCCGACCGCGTTGCTGTCGACCTTGAGCGATCCGCTGGCATTCCGCAAGGCGCTGATCGCCGGCGATATCGAGAGCACCAGCAAGATTGCGGCCGGCTGGCCGTATGCGGGTTATCGCCTGACGGTCTTTTCATCTGCCGAAGAAAAATTCATCGAAGGGCCCAAGGCGCAGCTGGGCGGTTACGTGCAGTTCCACGCGGCCGACGCACTGGCCGAGGCTGGCGCGCATGTGGACCGGGTGGCGGCCTACCATCCGAACGTGGTGGAAGACCGGGAACTTGTCAGCGGCGAACAGCCGTTTTCGTCCGATGCGTTTGGCGATGCCTTTGTCGCCAGGCTCGATAGCTACCAGGCGCGCTAGGCGGCAGCAATACGGGCGTGGCGGCGCAGTACTTGCGGCGGCTGCCCGTAGGCGCGCAGGAAAGCGCGCCGCATCCGTTCCGGATCGGCAAAGCCGGTTTCCTGCGCCACGATGTCGATCGGAAGGCGCCCCTGTTCTATCATCAGCCTGGCCGCTTCCAGGCGCAGGTTTTCGATCGCCTTGGCCGGCGATTGTCCGGTCTCGGCACGAAACGCCCGGCTGAACTGGCGCGGACTCAGGCAAGCCTGGGTGGCCAGTTCATCGACCGATAGCGGATTGCGCAGGTGACTTTCGGCATATTTCAAGGCGTTTTGAATCCGGTCCGATCTGGGGCTCAGTTCCAGCAGGACGGAATGCTGCGACTGGCCGCCTGCGCGCCGGTGATGGACCACCAGGTTTTTTGCCACCAGCCGCGCGACGTCGGCCCCCAGGTCTTTTTCCACCATGCCCAGCGCCAGGTCGATGCCGGCGCTCATGCCGGCAGACGTCCACACGGGCCCATCGTGGATAAAGATGCGGTCTTCCTCGACCGTTATAGCGGGGAACTTTTTTTGCAGGTCGCGCGCCGCGTACCAATGCGTGGTCACGCGGCGACCATCGAGCAGGCCGGCATCGGCCAACACCAGCGCACCGCTGCACATGGACGCCATGCGCCGCACGGTGGGCATGGATGCGCGCAGGAAGTCCAGCAGCGCGGGGCTGGCGGGCGGCGCACCGACGGCGCCGCCGACGATCAGGGTATCGAAGCCGTCGTGGTGCAGCTTTTCGGTGCCGATCGACACTCCCATGGAACTGCGCATGTTGCCGCCGTGTTCAGACATCACGCGGATCTCGTAGACTGCCTGGCCGGTGACCAGATTGGCGAACTCGAAGGCCGATAGGGCGGCAAAACTCATGAACTGGAAATTCTCGGTGGCGATGAATCCGATGCGTTGCATGTAGGGCTCCGGCAGGCTGCTAAGGATGTCTTAAAAAGCGGGAATCAAATGATATATGCCATATTACCGCAATGGCCGATGGCGCGTGCCGTCATTGCTTATGCCATATCTGCATTTTGATGCCTGTTTCACATGGCATACAATCATTGGCCCGGCTATCCGCCGTCCGCTGACAGAATCACCTCCTCTTACCAAAAGGATTTTATGCAGAAGCTGTTTTCTTCCCTGGCCGCCACGGCGCTCGCCGCCAGCCTGGCCCTGGCTTTCCCTGCCCATGCGGCAACTCCGTCCAACTTGCCGCTGGTGCAGGAAGCGCCGCTGCGCGCCCACCTGGCTTTCCTGTCGAATGACTTGCTCGAAGGCCGGGGCACGGGCCAGCGCGGCGCCGACCTGACGGTGGCCTACCTGGAAACGCAGGCGCAGATGGCGGGCTTGAAGCCGGTGCGCGGCAACAGTTATCGCCAGTCGGTGCAGATTGCCGGCGTGAAATCCTTGCCGGCCGACAGCAGCCTGCAGGCGGTGGCCGGTGGCAAGGCCGTGCCGCTGGCTTTTGGCCCGGACTGGGTGTGGGCGACCGGCGACTCGGTTGCCACGCATACCTTCGATGCGCCGCTGGTGTTTGTCGGTTATGGCATCACGGCGCCGGAAGAAGGCTGGAATGATTTCAAGGGCGCCGATGTCAAGGGCAAGATCGTGGTCATGATGGTCAACGATCCACAGCCGACCGAAGCGGAGCCGAACCGTTTCGCCGGCAAGGCGCTGACCTATTACGGCCGCTGGACCTATAAATTCGAAGAAGCCAAGCGCCAGGGCGCCGCTGGCGTGTTGCTGATCCACACCAAGCCATCGGCCTCGTATGACTGGAGCGTGGTACAAAACAGCTGGAGCGGCACCGAGCGCTTCCAGCTGGCCGAGCGCACCCCGGGCACGCCGCTGCAGGGCTGGATCACGGAAGACGCGGCGCGCCGTCTGTTCGCTGCCGGCGGGCAAGATTTGGATGCCTTGCGGGCCAGGGCCGAGCGCAAGGATTTCCAGGCGGTCGCGCTGGACGTGAAACTGGCGGGCGAAATGAAATCGGCCGTGCGCAAGGTCGAGCAATTCAACGTGGCCGGCATGGTGCCGGGCACCGATGCCAGGCTGAAAGATGAAGCCGTCATCTACAGCGCCCACTGGGACCACCTGGGGATACAGCCGAAAGAGGGCGACAAGCCGGGCGCCGACATCATTTATAACGGCGCCGTCGACAATGCGTCGGGATCGGCCGGTTTGCTGGCCATGGCGCAGGAAGCGGCGAAAAAGCCGGCCAGGCGCACGCAGATTTTCCTGTGGGTGGCGGCCGAAGAGCAGGGCTTGCTGGGCAGCGCCGCGTATGCAGCCGATCCGCTGTGGCCATTAAATAAAACCGCTGCTGCGCTGAATTTGGACAGCCTGAACTTCGTGGGCGCCACGCACGATATCGGCGTGCAGGGCAGCGAACGCACGGAACTGGGCGCCATGGCGGCCACGGTGGCGAAATCCATGGGCATGCATATCGCACAAGCGCGCCCGGACCTGGCGGGCGGCTATTTCCGCAGCGACCACTTCAGTTTTGCCAAGGCCGGCGTGCCCGCGTTTTCCATCAATGGCGGCCGCGAGTATGTAAAAGACGTGGAAGCCTCGAAAGCCAAGGCAGCCGCTTACGGCCCGCGCTACCATCAGGTGACCGACGAATACGACCCAAGCTGGGATCTGTCCGGCATGACGCAGCAAGCCCAGTTCACCCTGAACCTGGGCCAGGCAGTCGCCAATGCCGTCAAAATGCCGGCCTGGAAGGCGGGCGATGCGTTTGGCAAGGTGCGCGAGCAAGCCAAATAACACAGTTGCAGCATGAAAAAAACCGCTCGGTTTGTATGAACTGAGCGGTTTTTTTGTGGCGCCATTCAAGCGCCATTCAAGCTTGTGCCAGGCGCCGCTGGTCGAAACTGTATTTGCCCCACACCAGCAGCATCAGCAGCGGCATGGCGCCGCCGACGGCGCACAGGGCCAGCCAGCCGCCGGCGGCAAAGCTGGCGCTGGCCAGCGCGGAGCCGGCCGAAGCGCCGATAAAGCCGGACGCGATGAACACCGTGGTGACGCGGGCGCGTGCCTGCGGCGCCAGTTTATAGATGATGGACTGGTGCGTCACTTGCAAGCCCATCACGCCCACGTCGAGCAGCACGATGCCGATCAGCAAAAGCGTCAGCGAATACGCGCCCAGGCCGATGAAGGCCCAGCCTGCCAGCGAAGCGATGGCCAGCAGCCAGGTCGCCTGGCGCGCATAACCGCGGTCGGCCATGCGGCCCGCCGTGTTGGCGGCCAGCGCGCCGGTGGCGCCCGCCAGGCCGAACATGCCGATCTGCAATTCCGAGTAATGATAGGGCGCGCCGCTCAGCAAGAAGGTCAGTCCGGTCCAGAACACGCTGAAAGTGCCCAGGCCCAGGCCGGCGAACAGGGCGCGCTGGCGCAGCAGCGGTTCCTGGCGGATGATGTCGCCCAGGGACGCCATCAGCTTGCCGTATTGCAGCTTGCCACGAGGCGCTTCGTCGGGCAGGATGTTGCGCAGTATCAGCAGCAAGGCGGCCACGACGGCAGCCGCCAGCACGTAGACGCTGCGCCAGCCGCCGCTGATGTGGGCGACGATGCCCGACACTGTACGCGCCAGCAAGATTCCCAATAGCAGCCCGGTCATGACGGTGCCGACCATGCGGCCACGGCTATGGTCGGGTGCGTAGGACGCCACCATCGCCGTGACCACCATCAGCGCGCTGGCCGTGATGCCCATCAACACGCTGGCGATGGCGAAAATGTAGATATTCTGGCTGGTAGCGGCCAGCAGCAGGGCGGCGATCTTGGCCAGCAGCATCCAGGTCAGCAGTTTGCGGCGGTTCAGCACGTCGCTGAGCGGCACCAGGAATACGATGCCCAGCACATAGCCGATCTGCGTGGCCGTGACCAGGTAGCCGGCGTGGGTGACGCTGACGCCGAACGAGGCGGCCAGCATGGACGTCAAAGGCTGGACGTAATACAGGCTGGCGACGAGCACGCCGGCGGACAGGGCGAACAACAGGATGCGGGTCGAGGTCAGCAGGGTGCTGGCGTCGATCTTGGGGCTGGCTGGTTTCATGCGGTACGACTTTCTTGGAGTGATGCTTTTGGAGGTGCATGATAGCGCCCAGGCGGTTTTCCTGCCGGGCGCCGGCGATTTTGCCAGCGAGGCTGATTACATTGACAAGACAAAAAAATCCCGGCGATCGTTGCCGACAGCCGGGATAAAGGTATATAGCGGGATATACCAGGAGGATAAACAGATAAATTCCTTGTTACGCTTCCGCAGCCAGTTCAGCATGCACCTGCGCCGTGATTTCGTAGGAACGCAGGCGGTGCTGGTGGTCGAAGATTTGCGAGGTGATCATCAGCTCGTCGGCGCCGGTTTCCCGGATGAATGCCGCCATCTTCGCTTTCACCGTGGCAGGCGAGCCGATGGCCGTGCACGACAGCACGGAATCGAGCATGGCCCGCTCTTGCGGTCCCAGCTGTTCCAGGTAGCCAGGCACCGGCGGCTGCAGCCGCGATGGGCGTCCCGTGCGCAGGTTCACAAACGCTTGCTGCATCGAGGTGGCGCGCAAATGCGCTTCTTCATCGGTGTCGGCCGCAAATACGTTAAAGCCCAGCATCACGTGCGGCTTGGCCAGCTGCTTCGATGGCTTGAAGTTGGCGCGGTAATACTCGACGGCCATCTTCATCATTTGCGGCGCGAAATGCGAGGCAAAGGCGTAAGGCAAGCCCATGTGGGCGGCCAGTTGCGCGCCGAACATGCTCGAACCGAGTATCCAGACCGGCACATTCGATCCCTTGCCCGGCACGGCCAGCACGCGCTGGCGCGGTTCGTCGGACATATAGTCCATCAATTCCAGCACGTCTTGCGGAAACTGGTCGGCATCCGATTGCAGATCGCGGCGCAAGGCGCGCGCGGTGGTCTGGTCGGAGCCGGGCGCGCGGCCCAGGCCCAGGTCGATGCGGCCTGGATACAAGGCTTCCAGGGTGCCGAACTGTTCGGCGATCACCAGTGGCGAATGGTTCGGCAGCATCACGCCGCCGGCGCCCACGCGGATGGTCCTGGTGCCAGCCGCCACATGGGCGATGACCACCGCCGTGGCGGCGCTGGCGATGCCGGGCATGCCGTGGTGTTCGGCCAGCCAGTAGCGGTTAAAGCCCCAGCGTTCGCCATGCTGCGCCAGGTCCAGCGTGTTCTTGAAAGAAATCGCGGCGCTGCTGCCTTCGGCGATGGGGGCCAGATCGAGTATGGAAAATGGAATCATGAGAGCAATATCGGGCTATTGGGGTAAATCACAATGGACGATTTGTCTATCCCCTGATGCGCGCAGGGTTGTATGCGCACTGCGCTGGACTGTGCAGGAAAGACAAGGCTGGCGCTATGATAATGCGAAACGGCTTTTTGCGTACTGATCGGTAAAAAACTCGTGCTTATTGGAAATTCAATACGGCAATGTTAAAGTGATCATCCGACTTTTTCCTGCCTGATCGATTCCTTCATGCTCAAGAAACTTGCCCAGCGTGCCTTGCTGCCGCTGCTGATCCAGTGTGCTTTCCACTTGCCTGTACACGCTGCCGATGCTGTAGTCAGTGCTGAAGCGCAAGACACTGCCCGCTACGCGCTGGCGACCTATCCCGAAGCGATGATCGGCAGCCTGGCGAAGATGGTCAGTTTCAACACCGTGGCAGACCCTGCCGTGCCGTTTGAAAGCAATCCGCAGCACACGGGCTTCAAGCGCTACCTGCAGCAAGAGGCGCAGCGCCTGGGCTTTGATTTCCACGACTACGGCCACGTGGTGGTGATCGGCATGGGAAGCGGCAGCGAGCGCGTGGGCGTGATCACGCATGGCGACGTGCAGCCGGTGGACCCCGCCAAATGGGCGCGTTCGCCATTCGAGCTGGACCGTACCAGCGAGCCGGGCAAGCTGCTGGGACGGGGCTCGGAAGACGACAAGGGGCCGATCGCCACGGCCCTGTATGCAATGAAATCCATCCAGGATAAACAGGTGCGGCTGCGCAAGCGGGTGGAACTGTATGTGTACATGGCCGAGGAATCGGATTGGGAACCGTTGAAACAATTTCTCAAGACCCATACACCGCCGGACATCAATATCACCATCGATGCGGAATACCCGGTGGTGACCGCCGAAAAGGGATCCGGCTCGATCAAGCTGAACCTGCCGGCAGATACGGCCTTGCCGACTGGCATTGCGCCCGTCTTGCGCAGCCTGACAGGTGGTTTTTTCGGCAGCCAGATACCGGAAGATGCGCAAGCCACCATCGAGCGCGCGCCTGCCGCGCTGGAAGCGCAGATACGCGCCCGGGCACAGCAGCAAAAAGGCATGCGCTACACTTTTGAGCGCCAGGGCACGACCCTGACCGTCAAGGCGCAGGGCGTATCGGCCCATTCGTCGAAACCGGAAGATGGCCTCAATGCCATCAGCATGCTGGCCGACGCCCTGGACGTGCAGCCATGGACGGGCACGCAGGCGGCCGACATGCTGTCATTCCTGAACCAGCTGGTGGGTACGGGACTTTATGGCGAGAAATTCGGCCAGATTGCCTACCGCGATGCCTTCATGGGACCGATGACCGTGGCGCCCACGGTGCTCAAGCAAAACCATGGTGAGTTGCAACTGAATATCAATCTGCGCCGGCCGCAAGGCAAGACGGCCCATGCCTTGCGCCAGCAAGTGCTGGACGCGTTTCATGGCTGGCAGGCCCAGCGCCAGGTGGCAGCCGAGCTGCAGGTGCAGATCGGCGAACCATGGCTGCAAACCAGTGCGCCGCAGATACCTACCTTGCTGCAGGTATTTTCCCATTACACGGGCATCACCAATCCGCAACCGGTGGCCATCGGCGGCGGCACCAATTCGCGGCTGTTCCCGAACGCTGTCAGCTTTGGCCCCGCCATGCCGCACACGGTGTACACGGGCCATTCCGAACATGAATTCATCACAGAAAAACAGTTGCTGCTGAACTTGCAGATGTACACGGCCGTGCTGATCGAACTGGCGAAATAGCGGCTTTTACCCCGCCAGAAAGCAGGAACCTTTATTCAGGGCCGGAGTCTTATTTCTCCATATCATACGAAGGGAAGGTCATGGCACATTGCAGAAAACGGGGAAGTAGCCTGGACAGTACGGCGGCGCCATGAACTGGCCGCTGGAGCGGGAAGTGGCGCACAAGCTGGCGCAGATGCGTGGCTGGCTGGAGCAGCAGCGCGCCGGGGCCGTGCGCTTGCGCGGTGCGGACTGGTTTGCCTGGGCCACGGCCGGGGCATCGAACAGTCAACAGCCGATGAGCCCCTGCGGCGGTGCCGAGCTATTGGTGACGCGCGACGGGGCGTACATCCTGAGCGATGAAGCGGAAGCACCCCGCCTGCGCGAGGAAGAGGTGCGCGGACCATGGACGTGGCAAGTCTCGCCGTGGATGCCGGCGCAACTCCATGAATTGCGTGAACATTTCGTGCAGCATGCAGCTGGCGGCGCTGTGGTGTTGTCCGACTTGCCCCGTCTGCATGAACGAGGCTTGCTCCGCAGCATGTGCGAAGAGCGGCTGGTCTTGCTGGAACCGGAGCAGCGGCGCTACCGCCACGTGGGCCAGCTGGCGGCCAGCGCGGCCAGTGCCGCGTTGCGCCTGGCGCGCCCGGACTGGACGGAACAGGAACTGGCGGCAGCCTGCATCCGCGCCCTGTGGTTGCGGGGCTTGCAGGCGGTGCATGTGATGGCGATGGGCGCGGAGCGCCAGCCGCGCTACCGGCGCGCACCAGCCAGTGCCGCCCTCCTGGGCGCGCGTGCCGTGCTGGCCGTGTGTGCACGCCGCCATGGCCTGTGCGCCAGCCTGAGCCGTCAAGTGTGCTTCGGCGAAGCTGGTCAGCGGCTACGCAGCCGTGTCCGCAATGGTGCCGCTACGGAAGTCAGTACGGCAGCCAATAAGGGGGCCAATAAGGGGGCCAATAAGGGAGTCAACCCGGCAGCCAATAAGGCCGCGATTGCGGCAGACGCCAATACGGATCCCGGCAAGCAGTCCCATCAGCAGGCCAAAGAGGATAGCAGCCAGCGGGCCAGCCAGGATGCCAACCCCCGTAATGGGCCCACCAGTGGCGTGACTGCCGGTGTGACGGGCGTTGTCACCAGCGGACTCACTAGCGGACTTACCAGCGGACTTACCAGCGGACTCAGCAGCCAGTTCGCCAGCGGCGCTAATGATGACACCGCTGCTGTCATCACGGGCCATGCCGATGACAATTCGGTAGAGCATGACGACGCGACCTTGCTGGCGCTGGAAACGGTCGCACTGGAAGCCTGTGTAGCTGGCAATGCCTTGAGCATGGTCTATCATGCACTCGACAGCGCCTATGCCTATGCAGGCCATCCCGATACGGTGCTGCATCACCGCCAGGGCGGCATACACGGTTATCTGGCGCCGGAAGTGATGGCCAGCGCCCATACAGAGATCATCCTCAAGCGTGGTATGGTCGTGGCCTTGCATCCCAGCTTGCCTTGCGGCATGGTCGAAGATACTTTTTTACTCGACGGCGGCCAATTGCGTAATCTGACGTATGACCCTGCCTGGCCGTCGACCCTGATACAGGGGCGGCGACGGCCATTGACCCTGGTGCCGGGTTGATGCACCGATTGATGCTGAGGATTAATAGCGCTGTATCACGCCCCTTTGCACGCTGACCCGGTCGCCGATCTGGAAGCCAGGCTGGGTAGTTTGCAGCAGCGTACGGGTCGAGCCATCGTCCAGCCGCAAGGTCACGCGGTAGAGCATATTATTCGCCGCGCCGCCGGTGCCACCGGTTCCCGAGACGCCTGCCTGCATGTCGCCGCTGCCTTGATCCATGCTGCGTGGCACGGTTTCTATCGATTGCACGCTGGCCGAGCTGATACTCATGCCGGACTGGCTGGCGTCGCTGCTGGTGCTCATGTCGCTGGCCGTGGTGCTGCTGCTGGTCTTGCCGGTATTGCCGCTGCCGGGTGTGCTGACGCCAGCGTTGGCGTTGTAGGCATCGGCGCCACTGTTGCGCGCCAGGCTGGTGCTGTCGCTGGAGTGGCAGGCAGCCAATACGGTACAAAGCAAGGTACACATCAAGCCAGTCAACAAGGTGGTGTTTTTAGATCTCATCTTGGTCTCCTTTGCTAATGATAGGGCTAAAGACAGGGGCGATAACCGGGGCGATGGCAGATGGCTGATCGTAAATGGCTGATTGTAAATAGCTGATCCTAAATAGCTGATCGTATGGTGCATGCTGGACGTCGCCGTGGCTAGTACAAGTAAGAGCATCTGGTGCGATGAATGTTCAGCGCCTGTCATGGCCGCTTGCGCCATATCAAGTGGTCTAATTATCACGCTTGGTATAAATAGATGCTTGCAATAAACATTGCGTGCACTTGCACCTTCCTTCGCTGTTTACTTCAGGAGAGAAAATGTCCTCAGGCCCTACCGCAAAGCTGATCGATGAGTTGGTGTGGAGTGTACGTGGCGCCGAGCAAGACGCCCGCACGCGGCATGTGCTGGCGCAAGCCTTGCATGGGCTGGTGCGCCTGGCGCGGTCGGAACAGTTGCTGGAGATTCAGCGCGATGCGGCGCGTGCCGTCGGTGCGGGCAGCCGCCGCGAAATGCGCGCGCTGCTGCGGCGCATCGCTACGTCGGGGCACGGCGAGCAGGGGCAGCTACCGCTGGAATTGATGGGCAGTCATACCGGCCAGGCCTGCGTTGCGCCTGGCCTGGCGAGTCGCTAGTTTTTTTCGCGGGCTGCGATACGGCCCAGTGCGGCCGCCGCCATGCCAGGCCACAGGAAAGTCAGGGGCAGGGTGACGATGGCCGCCGCCGTGATGTCGACCAGCCAGTCCGAGACGGCGCCATGGCGGTAAGGCAGGAAGCTCTGGATGAACTCGTCCAGCGCGCCCATGGCCGCCACCATCAGCATGGTGTGCGCGGCGCGGCGCTGCATGCCGCCGGCCGTGCCGCTGAACAGGATCAGGGCCAGCACGCCGTAGCCGATGGAATGCAAGACCACGCCGGAGGCGTATTGGCCGATATCGGCGCGTGCGCCAGGAATATCGCCAATCAGGATGACCAGTGCATACAGGATCAGTGCGCTGCGGTAGCGCCAGCTTTGGTATTGCTCGGAAAAACAGTAGCGTGTCAGGGTTGCCAGCATGGGTAGTCAGGGTAGTGAAAAAGACCACCATAGCATGGGCACGGCGGCAAGAGATGATTCTTGCACAATACTTTGTCTGCAGACAAAAAAAGGCCCGCTGCTGAGCGGGCCAAAAACCCAAAAGGGTTCAAGAGTTGAGCGGTGCTGACCATGTCGCAGCAGGGAAATGTTGCCTGCGCCACAGTCATGAAGAGGGTGTGGTGTACCACGGGGGCACACCTGTCTGCCGTCGCGCATATCGGTTGCGTGTACAGCAGATGAAGCTAGTATAGGGAGGGAAAATGACCGGGCTATGACACGCCGCAACATTTTTTAAAGAAAGATTGTTGATGCCTGGAACGGCGCAAAAGGCGGGGGTGGCGGACGCGTGCACAGACGCCGGATAAAAAAAAGCCCGCTGGTGAAAGCGGGCTTAAAACTATTTTCTTGGAGGAGAATAGTGGAGACAGGTGCATTATGCTGCGTCGCACGATATGTGTCTAATGGTATTTTCAGATATCGATTATCGTTTTTTGATATAACTGAGCCGATTGTGCCGTCAGGGATTTATTCCTTGACGGCAACTGTATAGTTCAGCGCCATGCGGCCGCCATCGACATAGATGGTTTGTCCCGTCATGTAGCTGGCGTCGTCGCTGGCCAGGAAGGCGGCGATGCCGGCCACTTCTTCCGGTTCGCCGCAGCGGCCCAGCGGGGTGCGCGACAGGATGGTGTGGCGCGCTTGCGGACTCGACAGGACAGCTTGCTTGGCCAGTTCCGTCAGGATGGTGCCGGGGCCGATACCGTTGACCCGCACGCCGTACGGCGCCAGGTTCAGCGACATGACCTTGGTCAGCTGGTTGATGGCGCCTTTCGATACCACGTAAGGCACCTGGTTCGGGATCGCCAGCTCCGCGTTCACGCTGGACATATTGATGATGCAGCCACTGTTGCGCTTGACCATTTCGCGCGCCACGCCCTGGCCGCACAAAAACATCGATTTCAGGTTGATGCGCATCACGCGGTCGAAATCATCTTCGCAGACGTCGAGGAAGTCGGCCGCATGGGTCACGCCCGCATTGTTGACCAGGATGTCGATATGGCCGAAGCGGGCCACGGTTTCTTTCAGCATCGCGTCGACATCGGCTTTCTGGCTCACGTCGGCGCAAAAGAAGTGCGCCTGCGGGCCCAGCGCGGCGGCTGCTTGCGCGCCTCCTTCCTTGATGTCGACCAGCATGACTTGCGCGCCTTCCGCGATCAAACGGCTGGCGCACGCCAGGCCGATGCCCTGTGTGGCGCCCGTGACGATGGCGGTTTTGCCTTGTAATTTCATGGTGTTTCCTCTGCGGCTGGTGGCGCCGCGCTGGCCGGACGGCCATCCTGCGCGGCAAAAGCAGATTTTAATCCCTGCGCGGCGCTTACAGGAGGATCGCTTGGTTCGGCAACTGATTGCTGCGCGGGCCGGTGGCGGGAAAATGACTTTGCAATAAAGTGTTGAGTTGCTGCAGCGCTTGCAGGGTGCTGTCGTGGAACTTGCCGCTGGCAAAACCCGTGGTCATGGTACGGCACACGGCTTGCCATTCTTCGGGGCTGACACGGCGGCCCACGTTGCGGTCGGCCACGATATCGACCTGGTGCGAGGCGAGGTTGATGTAGATCAGCACGCCGCAATTGTCTTCCGTGTCCCACACGCCATACTGGGCGAACAATTCACGCGCCCGTTGACGGTTGCTGACGCCCGCATATGCCATGCCGGGCGTCAATGCCGCTTCGACGATCAGGCGGATTTCTGCGTTATGGACTTTTTCGCCATCGGCGATGCTGTGCTCGATGGCTTTCAGGGTGGCTTCCGGGAACGCCTTGCGCGCTGCCGCTGGCGTGCTGCGCAAGTGTTTCAAGGTACGTCCGCAACGTTGTCCGAACGATAGGTGTTTCGTGCCGTGATGTTGATTCATTACCAGTCTCCCGAGGCGCCGCCGCCATCAAAACTGCCGCCGCCACCGCCGCCAAAACTGCCGCCATCGCCACCGCCGCCGCCAAAACCGCCGCCGCCCGTAAAGCCGCCACCGCTGCGGTTGTTCAGCGCCTGGTTGAGGATGCTTCCCAGCACCACGCCGGTGGCGCCGCTGGACCAGTTGCTGCCGCGCTGCAAGCGGTTCGGGCCGCCGCGCGAGCGGTACACGATCAAGGCGACGAGGAAGCCGAAAAACAGCAGCGGCAGCCAGAAGCTGGCGCCCGTCTGCACGGCGGCCGGCGCCTGTTTCTGGGCCGGCGCAGGGAATTGTTCCTGGTTCAGCAAGGTGGCGATGGCGCCCGTGCCCGCCACCAGGCCGCCGTAATAATCGGCCTGCTTGAAATGGGGCGCGATCACGTCTTGCAGGATGCGTTTCGATTGGGCATCGGTCAGCACGCCCTGCACGCCACGGCCCGCCTCGATGCGCAGGCGGCGCAGCGCGGACGGATTGTCTTTCGCCACCAGCAGCAGCACGCCGTCATCGACGCCCTTGCGGCCCAGCTTCCAGGCATCCGTCACGCGGATACTGTATTGTTCGATGGCTTCCGGCGCCGTGCTCTTGACCAGCAGCACGGCGATCTGGCTGCCCGTCCTGGCTTCATAGTCGCCCAGCACGGCTTCCAGCGCCGCTTTTTGCTTGTCATCCAGCATGCCGGCCTGGTCGGTGACGCGGGCGGCCAGCGGCGGCACGGCCACCAGCTGTGCGCTGGCCGGCAAGGCCAGCCAAAACAGCAGCGCCCCGCACAGCGCCGCCAGGTAGGCCCGGATGTTCATCTTATTTGCCGAAGTCGACGGTAGGCGCCGTCGAGATGGCTTTTTCATTCTCGACCGTAAACGATGGCTTGACCTTGTAGCCGAAGACCATGGCCGTCAGGTTGTTCGGGAAGCTGCGCGCATGCACGTTGTAATCTTGCACCGCCGCAATATAGCGCTGGCGCGCCACGGTAATGCGGTTTTCCGTGCCTTCCAGCTGCGACTGCAGGTCGCGGAAACTGGTGTCGGCCTTCAAGTCAGGATATTTCTCGGATACCACCATCAGGCGCGACAGGGCAGACGACAGCTGGCCCTGCACCTGCTGGAATTTGGCGAAGGCATTCGGGTCGTTCAGCACTTCCGGCGTGATCTGGAAACTGGTGGCGGCGGCGCGCGCCTTGGTCACCGCTTCCAGGGTTTCGCGCTCATGGGTGGCATAGCCTTTCACCGTGTTGACCAGGTTGGGGATCAGGTCCGAGCGGCGCTGGTACTGGTTGACCACTTCGCCCCAGGCCGCCTTGGTCGCCTCGTCCTTGCTTTGGAAATCGTTGTAGCCGCAGCCCGTCAAGATGCCGGCCAGCACGGTAACGCTCAGGGCCAGGCGCATCCATTTGGTGAATTGTTTGGTGATTTGCATGATGGGTTCCGTGCGTAGTGAGGGGATGCGGCAAATATACCTGAATCTGCAGAAGATGCCGCTTTCATCCGCTTCACTTCAGCGTGGTCAAATTACCACATAGAAATAATTGATATATCAGATATGTCATCGTGATATATTAGAAAAAAGAATGTCAACAAATCAAGGTTGGAGACGCTGATGCAAAAGCCCCTGGCACGAACACCACGCCCGCAAAAACAGATCCCTTTCCAGCGATGGGCCGGCCTGGCCGCCAGCCTGATGCTGGTCGCCTGCGGTGGCGGTGGCGCCGCAGCGCAAGCGCCTATCGCCGTGGCGCCGGTGCCGACACCGGTGCCGACGCCGACTCCGACACCCACGCCGACACCGACACCCACGCCCACGCCCACGCCCGCCTCGCTGTGGCCCGCATCGGCCCGCGCCGATGCTGCGCTGGCCGGCCTGGAACCCGCCTTGCCGGCCAGGCTATGCGCCACGTTGAGCGCCAGCCTCGTCAGCAATGCGGCCGGCGTGCTCGATGCGGCCGTGGATGCGGCGCCGGCCGATTCCCAGCCGGACGCTGCGCGCATCCAGGCGGCTCTCAACGCCTGCCCGGCGGGCCAGGCGCTCAAGCTGGTGGCCGGTAGCCAGGGGCAAAATGCCTTCCTGTCCGGCCCTTTGAGCTTGCCGCCTACCGTCAGCCTGTGGCTCGATGGCGGCGTGACCCTGTTCGCTTCGCGCCGTCCGGCCGATTACCAGATCGCCGGCAAGAATGCCTGTGGCGAAGCATCGACCAGCGACAATGGCTGCCTGGCCTTGATCACCACCACGCCGAACGGCAATGGCTTGTATGGCGAAGGCGTGATCGATGGCCGTGGCGGCGCCGTGCTGACGTCGGGCGCGTATGCGGGCCGGCTGACGTGGTGGGACGTGGGCGCGCTGACCAAGACGGGCGGCAGCGCCATGAGCAGCCAGAACAATCCGCGCCTGGTGCAAGTGAATAATGGCAGCAACTTCACCGTGTACCGGCTGAGCTTGCAGAACGGGCCGAAGTTCCACCTGGTGTCCAGCGGCGTCGATGGCTTGACCGTGTGGGACAGCAAGCTGCTGTCGCCCACCCTGGCGTATTCCGTGGCCGGTTACCGCTGCGCTGCCGGCAGCATGCCGGTAGTGTCCGGCACGCCCAATGTCAGCACGCCCAGCACCTGCTTTACGCCCGATACGGTGAAAAATACGGATGGCATCGATCCGGGCCAGTCGAAGAATGTCTTGATCGCCTACAACCATATCAGCGTGGGCGACGATGGCATTGCCGTCAAGGCGCATACGGGCAAGATCGGCCCCGTGTCGGCCATGCGCATCTGGCATAACCGCATGTACTTTACGCACGGCATGTCGATCGGCAGTGAAACGGATAGCCATGTCGATGGCGTCAGCATCCGCGACCTGGCCATCGATGGTTATGACATGGGCGCCACCAGCGGTTTCCGCATCAAGACGGACGATAGCCGTGGCGGCGAAGTCAAGAACGTGACGGTCGATGGCCTGTGCGCACGGCGGCTGCAGCAGCCGATCGCCATCGACAGTTATTACGGCGATGCGGCCGACGCCAGGAATGCGCTGCTGCCGAATATCCACGACATTACCCTGCGCAATGTGCGTTACCTCGATACGCCGGGCTCCCGCTACAACGGCGACAAGGCGCTGCTGCTGTTGCGTGGCTACCAGTCGGCCACGCAAAGCTATCCGCTCTACAACATCGTTTTCGACAACGTGGTCTTCGACAGCCTGCCCGGCTGGGTCGCGACGAAGATAAGCCAGCCCGTGCCATCGAATGCGGCGCTGGTGATGGGCCCCGGCCCCGTCTCTTTTGCCAGCGTGCTGACGGCCGCTGCCGGAGCGAACGGGGTCAGCGTGACCGACCGCCGCAGCGCGCAGGCGGCGCCCTGGGATTGCAGCGCGGCCTTTGTCGATTTTCCGGCCGCCAATGCGCCCATGTCCCTGCCTTGATGTACTACACCGAGCGTTACACCCAGCAAGACCATCATAATAAAAGGAGACCAGAGTGTTTATTGATCGTTATCCATTCCGGCGGGCTGTGGCCTTGCCTGTTTTGCTGTTCCTGTCCGCTTGCGGCGGCGGCAGCAGCGATGCGGGCGCGCCCGCAACCGTGCTGGCATCGGTGCAAGTGAGCCAGAGCGTCGACCGCAGCGCCGTGTCGGTGGGCGACCGTGTCACCTGGACCATGAGCGCCAGCAACAAGGGACCGGGCGCCACCAGCGGCCCCATTACCCTGGTCACGACCGTGCCGGCCAATATCAGCGGCATCAGCGTCACTGCCACGGGCGCCACCTGCGGCCCCGCCGTCAGCACGCTGACCTGCACCATCGCCGCGGGCCTGGCCGCCAACGCCAGCGCCAGCGTGGTGTTGTCGGCCACGGCAGCGGGGGTGGATAAACTGGCCAGCAGCGTGATGGCCAGCGGCCCCGATGCGCCCGCCTGCGTGGCGGCTGCCGGCTGCGCGGCCACCACCACCGTGACGGCCGCCGCCTTGCCGAACGTGAGCGTGACGGCCAGCGTCGACAAGGCCAGCGCCATCGTCGGCGATAAATTGACCTGGAGCATCAAGGCGCTCAATAGCGGCAATGCGTCCAGCGCCGGCGTTATCACCTTGAACACCAGTTTGCCTGTCAATATCAGCGGCGCCACTGTAACGGCCACGGGCGCCAGCTGCGCGGCCATCAGCGGCGCCACGCTCAATTGCAGCATCGCCGCCGGCCTGGCGCCGAACGCCAGCGCCAGCGTGCAGATCAGCGCGAATGCGGCAGCGGCCGGCAGCCTGGTCACGACCGTGGTGCCGGCCGGCGCCAACGCCAGTTGCGCCACGCCGGCAGTGTGTACCACCAGCACCAGCGTGACGGCTGCCGCGGTCGCCAATGTGTTGCTGAGCAGCACGGTTGACAAGGCCACGGCCAATCTGGGCGACACGATCAGCTGGACCATCCAGGCCATCAATAGCGGTTCCGCAGCGACGACGTCTGCCGTGACCTTGAGCAATACCTTGCCTGCGAATATCAGCGGCGTGACGGTGACGCCGACGGGCGCCAGCTGCAGCATTTCGGGTAGCAGCGTGAGCTGCAGCGTGCCGGCTGGCCTGGCCGCGGGCGCTTCGGCCAGCGTGCGCATCGCCGCTGTCGCCAGTGCTGCTGGCAACCTGGTCAATACGGTGACGCCAGGCACGGGCAGCAGCTGCGCCAGCACGGCCGTTTGCAGCAGCACCACGCTGGTCGCTTCCGGTGTCGTCGCCTCCACGGCAACCCGGCCGCAACTGGATGCGGCCACGGCAGCGGGATTGACGCCCGTCAAATACCTGGCGCAAGGCGGCAAGAGCTTGCCAGCGAGCAGCTTGCCGGTCGATAACTGGGACCCGACGGCTGGCGTGGGCGATGTCAGTACCTTCACGGCGCAGTTCACGGTCGATGCGGCGGGCAAGAGCGACGCCAGCAATTTTGTTACCGTGCAAGCGGCCATCGATGCGGCCGTCGCACTGGGCAATAAAGTGCCGCCCGTGTTTATCCGCGTGCAGCCCGGCACCTACCGCGAAACGGTGTGTTTGCCCAGCAGCGGCACGCCGGCCATCCGTTTATACAGCCTCGATAGCGATGCCTCGCATACGGTGATCGTGTTTAATAACGGCAATCCGACGGTGGATGCGGCCAAGACCAACGGCAACAAGTGCAATAGTTCGCCCGCCAATCCCATCGGCACCAGCGGCAGCGCCACCTTCGCCGTCAACGCGGCCGATTTCCAGGCCAAGAACCTGACTTTTTCCAATGATTATGTGAAGGGCAGCTTTGCCGGCAGCAATCAATCTGCCGTGGCCCTGATGACGCAGGGCGACAAGATCGTGCTGGAAAATGTGCGCCTGCTGGGCCACCAGGACACCTTCTACATGAAAAGCGGCAATGTGGACCAGGTGTCGCGCGTGTACGTGAAAAACAGCTATATCGAGGGCGATGTGGATTTCATCTTCGGCCGTGGCACGGCCGTGCTGGATAATTGCACCATCCACACCTTGAACACGGGCAACGGTACCGGCTATGTCACGGCGGCCAGCACCGATTACCGTAACGCCTATGGTTTCCTGATCACCAACAGCCGCTTCACGGCGGAAACGGGCACGCCGGCCGGCCAGATCTACCTGGGCCGTGCCTGGGATGAAGGCGTTGCCAGCCTGGCCGCGTATGGCGTCACCTCGCCGAATGGACAAGTGCTGATCCGCAACTCGGTGCTGGGCGAGCATATCCGCAAGGCCGATCCATGGGCAGACTCGACGGCCACGCGCCCCTACAGCTCGGTGCCGGCGGGCGCCTTGCCGGCCAACCGTTTGCTTGAATATGGCAACACGGGGCCGGGAAATGGCAACTAGGAAGAACGCGGTTTAATCTTCTCTGACAGCGCCGTGCTTGTCTGCTGGCAAGCGCGGCGCTGTCGTAGCAAACCCGCGCCGCGTTACAATACGGGGTTTGCAACTGAATATAGAGAAGGTGTGCCGTGAATTTCATCAATAAATTATCCGCCGCGTGGACGGCCAATAATTCCCTGCTGTGCGTGGGCCTGGACCCTGACCTGGCGAAACTGCCGGCGGAATTGCGCGATGCGCCCGATGGAATCACCACCTTTTGCACCCGCATCATCGACGCCACCGCCGACCTGGTGTGCGCGTTTAAACCGCAGATCGCCTATTTCGGCGCGCTGGGCGCAGAAAAACAGCTGGAAGACATCTGCCGCTATGTGCGTGAACACTATCCGCACATTCCGCTGATCCTCGACGCCAAGCGCGGCGATATCGGCGCCACCGCCACCCAATACGCGCGCGAAGCGTTCGAGCGTTATGGCGCCGACGCCGTGACCGTCAACCCCTACATGGGCGAAGATTCGCTCGATCCTTACCTGGCGTGGGCCGACCGCGGCGTGATCATCCTGTGCCGCACTTCGAATCCGGGCGGTTCCGACCTGCAATTCCTGAATACCGATGGCGAACCGCTATACCAGCGCGTGGCGCGCCTGGTGGCCGGCAAATGGAACAAGAGCGGCCAGTGCGCACTGGTGGTGGGCGCAACGTTCCCTGAAGAACTGGCGCAAGTACGCGCCATCGTCGGCGACATGCCGCTGCTGGTGCCGGGCATCGGCGCCCAGGGCGGCGACATTGCCGCCACGGTCGGCGCAGGCCAGACGGCGGGCGGCATGGGCATGATGATCAGTTCTTCGCGCGCCATCATTTACGCCAAGCCGCAGGATGGCGAAGATTTCGCCGACGCAGCACGCCGCGTGGCGATCGAAACGCGCGACGCGATCAACGCGCACCGTAGCGTTTAAGGTCGGGGCAAGATGCAAAATGCCGGGCTAGCCCGGCATTTTTTATTTAATCGCGTTGCGGCGCGACCATCTCTACATAATCGTAGAGTTCACCCAGTATCTCTTCCCCCCGCTCATCGACCGATTCCGACAAGGTATCGATTTCCGTAAACAGCATCTCGATGGTGCGGGCGCCGGCCTCGCCATCGAACAGGCGGGCGGCGCGGTGCTGTTCCCAGCGCAGGCTTTCCGCTTCGCTCAATGTCTGCGGGAAATTGCGCGCGCGGTAGCGGAACAGCAATTCCTGCAGGCGTTCGTCGGCAAACGAGGGACGGGCGGCGGCCAGTTCGGCTGGCGTCTTGCGGCGCAGCGAGTCGAGCAGGCGGCGGTCGTCATTGCTGATAAAGCCGCCATACAGGTCTTCATCCACGTCGACGGCGCCTTCGCCAGCGGGGCGCTGGAACACGGCGGCCCAGGTGGCCGACATGTCGGGCAGGGTAGCTGCATGGCTGGCGTTGGCCCGCGCTGCTTCGACATCGATGCCCCAGCGCTCGGCCATGGCCGGCGACAGGGTCTTCAAATTGCCGACCAGCATGGGCGACTTATTCAGGTGCACGCTTTTCACGGGCAGGCGAGTCATGCCTTCGGGCATGGCGTCGGCGCGGGTAAACAAGCGCGTGCGGATGGTGTCGGCGTCCAGCGTCGCCAGTTCGCGCGGGTCGTACTGGCAATCCCACACCAGCACCTCGTTTTTATTGCTCGGGTGCGTGGCCAGCGGCCACACCAGGCCCAGGCAGCCGCGCTCGGCGGGGAACATGCCCGAGACATGCAGGAAAGGCTGGCGCTGGGCAGCGTCCAGGTGCATGCCCATTTCGCTGGCGACCCGGTCTTTCTTGTGCAGCGCCAGGCAAAATTCGAACAGCTTCGGCTGCGTCTGCCTGATCAGCCGGGCCAGGGCGATGGTGGCGCGCACGTCGGACAGCGCATCGTGGGCCGCTTCGTGCAGCAGGCCGTTGGCCTTGCTCAAGTGTTCCAGCTTGAAGCTGGTCTGGCCATCGTCGCGCCTGGGCCATTGCAGGCCGTCCGGGCGCAGCGCATGCGTCATGCGCACCACGTCGAGCAAGTCCCAGCGGCCGCAATGGTTTTTCCATTCGCGCGCATACGGGTCGTGCAGGTTGCGCCAGAGCAAGAATCGCGTGACTTCATCATCGAAGCGGATGGTGTTGTAGCCCACGCCGATGGTGCCAGGCTCGGAAAAGGCCGCTTCGATGACGGCCGCGAATTCATGCTCGGGCACGCCCTGCTGCAGGCATTGCTGTGGCGTAATGCCGGTGATCAGGCACGATTGCGGGTCAGGCAGGAAATCATTGGCAGGCTGGCAATACAGCATGATGGGCTCGCCGATTTCATTCAGCTCGGCATCGGTGCGGATGGCCGCAAACTGGGCCGGGCGGTCGCGGCGCGGCTGTACGCCAAAGGTTTCGTAATCGTGCCAAAGAAAAGTCTGGATAGTCATTGATGGTGGTGGCGTTGTGGTCGCTAAAAAAGTCGTGGCTATAGTTTTTTGAATACTTGCCGATACTATATGTGATCAGAGAGGATCGCTCTCGCTGCGCTAAGCGCATGGTGTCATATATTGCCCGTTCAAGGAGGCCTATCGTGTCAATTCCCATCGCCGCAAGCAGTAATTCCGCCAGTTCCCTGAATTCCGTCAATGCTGACGATCATAAAGTCCGTCAAAAGGATGGCGGCAGCGCCGAGATGAGCGTCAACGACAAGTCGCGCCTGCAATTGAACGCGTCCATCATGCAGGCCTCGCTCAATGTGTCCATCGGTTCACAGAATGATCCGCTGGCGCTGGTCTACAAATCGGCCATCACCAGCATCAATGAAGCGTTGAAAGGCCAGTATGGCGATGACGCCGTGCAAAACGCAGCGTCGCAAGACAATAGTCCCGAGGCGACGGCGAGCCGCATTGTATCCTTGTCGACCGGGTTTTTTGAAGCCTACAAGAAACAGCATCCGGGCGAGGATGACGATGCCACCCTGCAAAAGTTCATGGACACCATCGGTGGCGGCATGGAAAAGGGTTTCAAGGAAGCGCGCGACATCCTCAGCGGCTTGAAGGTGCTGGGCGGCGATATCGCCAGCAATATCGACAAGACCTATGCGCTGGTGCAAAAGGGTTACGCCGATTTCCAGGCCGCGCACAGCAGCAAGAAGGCGGATTCGCCAGCCGCGCCAGCCACGCCAGCGAGCCCGGATAAGCCAGCCACCAAGGCGGCCTGATTTACTACAGGGAAACGGTATTGCGTCCCGAGGCCTTGGCCCGGTACAGGGCAGTGTCGGCCGCGGCGATCAGGCCGTGTTCATCTTGCCCCTGGGCCAGGCTGGCCACGCCGAAGGAACCCGTGATATGCGGCAGCGGACAGCGCATGTCGTTGAAGATGACGGCTTGCTGCATGCGCTCGCACAGCCGTTCCGCCACCAGCATGGCGACTTGCTCGCTGGTATCGGGCAAGATCACCATCAATTCTTCGCCGCCATAGCGCACGGCAAAATCCGTGGGGCGCGAGGCGGCCCCCAGTACCTGGGCGGCGATGCGCAGCGCCTGGTCGCCGGCCTGGTGGCCGTGGGTGTCATTAAAACGCTTGAAATGGTCGAGGTCGATCATCACCAGCGACAGCGGTTCGCCGCTGCTGTGGGCGGTGACGATCATATTCGGCAGCAAATCGTTGAGCCAGGCCCGGTTGTACAAGCCCGTCAGGCTGTCGACCATCGATAGCTGGCGGTAGAATTCGCCGAGTTTCTGGCGCCGGCGCAGCAGGGCGTTGGCGGCGCGGATGCGGAAGGACAGCAGGCGCAGCAGGTTGCGCGCCAGGCCGTTCGACTGCTCGATCAATTCCCAGACGAGGCTGGCGTGAATCACCAGCAAATCGGTTTCTTCCAGTGCGGAAATGGCGGCCAGGTTGCTCGCTTCGTCCAGCACCGACTGTTCTCCCACGCTTTCGCCGGGCAAGACCTTGCTGACCGTGCCGTCGTCCATGCCGGTATGGGTGTCGGCCGCGACGGCCAGCGCGCCGCGCAACACGATGTAGAGGCTGGCGCCTTGCGTATCGGCCAGCGCTTCGCCCGCCTCCAGGCGAATCACGGGGCAGGGCGCCAGCATGGTCGCCGTCCGGCTATCCGCCCCATCGCGAAATAGCTGTAGATCGCCGATGTTGCAGTTTGAAGCGCTGAAGTTGCCGATTTGTTCCACAAGCCCACTTTCAAAAAGCCAGCGTCACGCAAGCAGTGAGCCGGTTGCTTCATGATAGCTTAAAGCGGGCTTTACTGTAATGAAAAAGGCTTTCCAGAAGTGAAATTATGTGTGGAATACGACAATTATTTTATCGGTATGATAATTGCGTTAAAGGCAATGTTGGCGGGGCTTGCCAAAAATCGTTTCCGCAAATGCAAAGGCAGCCTTGAACGGCTGCCCAGGTCTCTATAAAAACACGGGGAATTACTCGGCGGCTTCTTCCGCTTCGGTCTCGTCGACCACGGCATTCTTGCCGCTGGCGTGGCGCTTGCTGCCGTGCAGGCGGCCCATGGCGCTATCGATGGCGCGCTTGAGCTTCTCGGTGGCGCCGCTCAGCGATTGATGCACGCTGGCATTTTGCTCGGTGACGGCGATAGGTTGATAACCGGCGACGCGGGCTTCGATGACGCAGCGGATATCGTCCGCGCCGCCTTTCGGGCCATTCGTGTCGCTCAGGTGGACTTCGATGCGGGTCAGGTTGTCGCGAAAGCGGCTCAGTGCGTTTTCAAGGACGGATTGCACATGTTCGGTCAATCCAGGGGTGTGGGCGATGGTGCTGTCGGTATTGATATTGATTTGCATATGCTTGACTCCTTCAATTCAAAAAAAACCCATCACAGCCGTGCTACGGCCTTATGCAGATGACCTCCTGCATGAGACTTATCTTACTCCTGTTTCCCCTATTTCAAGGGGCTTTGCACGATTAAGATGGGCTTAACCCTTCAGCCAGGTCAAGTTTCCTCACTGAAACTATCTGCCATCGGCTATCGCGGCAGCGCTAGTCGTGGGCTGCCCCGACCTGCACGATCGTCTTGCCAAAGTTCTGGCCTTTCAAAAGGCTGATCAAGGCTTGCGGCGCCTGCTCCAGGCCGTGCAGCAGATGTTCGCGGTAACGGATTTTTCCCTCGGCAAGCCATGCTCCCGCTTCCTGCAGGAAGTCGGCGAGCTGGGTGGGGGCATATTCCGTCTGGATGAAGCCGCGCAAGGTCAGGCTCTTGCCCATGATCTGCGCCATGGTGCTGGACAGACGATCGACGTGGCCTGTGGCGCCGGCGCTGGCTTCATATTGCGAGATCAGGCCGCAGACCGGCACGCGGGCGTAAGTGTTCAGCAGGGGCAGCACGGTATCCCAGATGCGCCCGCCGACGTTCTCGAAGTAGACATCGATGCCGTCCGGGCAAGCCTTGGCCAACTGCCCGGCAAAGTCCGGCGCCCGGTAGTCGGCGACAGCGTCGAAATGCAATTCCTCCTTCAGGTAAGACAGCTTTTGCTGGCCGGTGGTGATGCCCACGGCGCGGGCGCCGCGCAGGCGGGCGATTTGTCCCACCGCCGAGCCTACTGCCCCGCTTGCCGCTGCGACCACCACGGTTTCGCCGGGCTTCGGCTGGCCGATGTTGCGCAGCCCTGCGTAGGCGGTGAAGCCCGTCATGCCCAGCACGCCCAGTGCGGTGGAGGGCGGGGCGGTCGCCGGGTCGAGCCGGCGCAGGCCGCTGCCGTCGGACAGGGCAAAGCGCCGCCAGCCTGACGACGCCAGTACCCAGTCGCCTTCCTGCCAGTGTGGATGGCGCGACTGGCGCACGCGCGAGACCGTCGCACCGACGATCGCTTCGCCGATCTGGATCGGGGTGTTGTAGGATTTTTCGGCGCGCATCCACCAGCGCATATACGGATCGATCGACAGGAAAATCGTTTCCAGCAGCACCTCACCCTGGGCCGGAACGGGGACTGCCAGGTTCTCCAGGCGCAGGTCGGACAGTTGCAGCTCCCCATCCGGACGCGCGGCCAGCACGATCTGTTGATTGGCATACTTGCTCATAGGTTTCTCCTGTTGGTGGGACCTTGCGCTATTCTGTCGGCTGCTCAGCGTAGCGCATTAACATACATTGTGTATGCGAATGAAATATTAACATACATCGTGCATGTCATTGCGTGCTGCGAATCGACAGGAGGGCGCCATGGCGCGACAAAAACGTGCGGATATGATCGCGGTCACGCGTAGCAAGCTGATCGCCGCTGGCCGCAAGGCTTTCGCCAGCAAGGGGTATGCCGATACGGCGATGGAGGATTTGACGGCCGACGTGGAGCTGACGCGCGGCGCGCTATACCACCACTTCGGCGGCAAGAAGGGTTTGTTTGAAGCCGTGATCGCCCAGATCGATGCAGAGTCGGCCGAGCGCCTGCGGGCCGTGGTGGCGCAGGCAGCGACACCGTGGGAAGGTTTCGTCGAGGAATGCGTTGCCTGGGTGGAATTGGCGCTGGAACCGGAGATCCAGCGCATCGTCCTGATGGATGGTCCTTCCGTCCTCGGCGATACGGCGCGCAGGGCCAGCCAGACGAGATGCCTGCTCAACACGATGCGCAGCATCCAGGACTTGATCGACAACAAGATCATCAAGCCGGTCGATGCGCAGGCCACGGCCTACCTGGTCAACGGCGCCGCGCTCAATGCCTCGCTGTGGATCGCCAGCGCAAGCGATCCGCGCGTGGCATCGATAGAAACGGTGGCCAGCTTCCGCGTTCTGCTCTCGGGGCTGCTACAGACGGCGTAAGCACATTGTTCAGCCATTCTTCAACCATTGATCAGGCCGGCGGCGATATTGATCGACAGGCCCAGCACCACCAGGTTGAAGAAAAAGCTCAGCACCGACTGGCCCAGCACGATCTGGCGCATCAGGCGCGTCTGCACGGTGACATCCGAGGTTTGCACGGCCACCGCGATGGTGAAGGAGAAATACAGGAAATCCCAGTAATCGGGATTTTTCTCTTCCTCGGGAAAACGCAGCGGACGCTGCTGCGGGCTGGCCTGGTAATACAAATGGGCGTAGTGGAAGCAAAACAGGGTGCCGACCAGGAACCAGGAACCGACCAGGGTCAGGATGGTCAGGCCGTAGTGCAGGGCGCGCATGTCGGGCGTCATGTCTTTCATGGCCGACAGTTGCGAGACGATCGCCGCCAGGCTCATCACCGAAGCCACCGACAGCGCCGACAAGACCATGGCCGCCCGTTCATCCTGGCGCGCGGCCACGGCCTTGACCTGGTGATGGCTGGCGCGCATCATCATCCAGGCCATGGTAATCAAATACAGCCACACGGCGACATTCCACGCCGTCAGCAAGCGCGTCATCTGGCGCCAGGAGTCGGGCAGCAGCAAGCCGGCCGCCACGCCGATGACGATGGCCAGACTCAAGTGAGGACGGCTGCGGATGAAGCCGTGCAAGGGGAAGGCGTTTTTCATGGCGCAGGCTGGCGTGGTGGTCGATACCGCATCTTATCCTGTCGTGCCTTGTGCCGCGGCTTCCTTGGCGTGGTGGGGAAACCGGTCCATGCGCGACAGCACGGGGAACAGCACGGCCCACAGGCCCGTCACGGCCAGGGTGGCGGCGCCGCCGAACAGCACGGCGCGCACCAGGCCGAACCAGCCAGCCGTCAGGCCCGACTCAAACTCCCCCAATTCATTCGAGGCGCCGATAAACACGGAATTGACGGCGCTGACACGGCCGCGGATTTCGTCGGGCGTCTCGAACTGCACCAGCAGGTGGCGGATATACACGCTGACCATGTCGCCGGCGCCCATCAGGAACAGCGCCACCAGGGCTACCGCGACATGGCTGGTGGCGCCCAGGGTCAAGGTGCCCAGGCCAAACACGGCCACGCCGCCAAACATCCAGGCGCCGACCCGGCGCGTGATCGGGAAAAAGGCCAGCGCGATCGAGCAGACGGCCGCGCCCACGCCGGGCGCCGTGCGCAGCAGGCCCAGGCCGCTGGGGCCCGTATGCAGCACATCGTGCGCCAGCGCCGGCAGCAGGGCGGTGGCGCCGCCGAACAGCACGGCAAACAGGTCCAGCGAAATGGCCCCCAGCACGATCGGTCTGGACCAGACGAAGCGCAAGCCTTCGAGCAGGGTATGCCAGCTGACCGGTTCGCGCCTGACCACCTGCGGCGCGGGCGTGGTGGCGCGCATCAGCAGCACCGATAACACCAGCAGCGTGGCGGCCACCAGGTACACCACCTTGGGGCCGAAGTAATACAGCAAGCCGCCCAGGATGGGGCCGAGGATGATGGCGACATGCGAGCTCGACGAGCTGAGCGCGACGGCGCGGCTGAAACTTTCGGTGGGCACCATATTGACCAGCACGGCTTGCGTGGCCGGCATCATGAAGGCGCGCGCGCTGCCGAACAGCACCAGCACGGCAAACACGGGCCAGACGGCGGCCATGCCGCTGACGGTGAACGCCAGCAGGGCCAGTGCGCAAGCGAGTTGCGCCGTCAGGCACCAGGCGATGATATTGCGGCGGTTATAGCGGTCGGCGGCGTGGCCGGCCGGCAAAATCAAGACCAGGAAGGGGGCGAACTGCGCCAGGCCGATCAAGCCCAGGTCGAACAGGCTGCCCGTCAGTTGATATACCTGCCAGCCGATGGCCACGCTTTGCATTTGCACGGCCAGGGTGCCCAGCACGCGGGCTGACAGGTAGAAGGAGAAATTACGGTGGCGCAGGACACTGAAGCCGTTGCCGGGCGAAACGAGGGACATGAACACTTTCCAGAGAGCAGCGGGGTATGGGAAGGCAGCGGGCGGCGCCCGCAGCGCCTTCCCGCTGCATGGAGGGTGTTACTTGGCCAGGTCGGCTTCGGTGGTAAACGCGTCCGCGTAAAACTCGTCCGCCGGCAGATTGCACAGCTTGACAAAATCGCGGTTGGCCGACTCCACCACGACGGGCGCGCCACAGGCGTACACCTGGTAGGCCGCCATGTCGGGCAGGTCGGCCATCACGGCCTGGTGCACGAAGCCCGTGCGGCCTTGCCAATGGTCTTCTTCCAGCGCGTTCGAGACTACCGGCACGTAGGTGAATTGCGGCAAGTCAGCCGCCCACTGGCGGCACAGCGCATCCATGTACAGGTCGTGCGGCCGGCGCGCGCCCCAGTACAAGGTGATTGGACGCGGCGATTTCTCGTTGATCATGTGCTCGACGATGGCTTTTAATGGCGCAAAGCCGGTGCCCGACGCCAGCAGCACCACCGGCTTGTCTGAGTCTTCGCGCAGGAAGAAGGTGCCCATCGGGCCTTCGAAACGCAGAATGTCGCGCTCTTTCATGCTGCCAAACACCTGGTCGGTGAACAGGCCGCCCGGCATGTGGCGGATATGCAGGCTGACCGGGCCGCCCTCGACGGGGGCGCTGGCCATGCTGTAGCTGCGGCGCTTGTTGTCGCGCAACATGATTTCGATATACTGTCCGGCGCGGTAGTTCAGGCGTTCGCTGGCCGGCAATTGCAGGGTCAGCACGACCACGTCGGGCGCGACTTTCTCGATCGTGGTGACGCGCGACGGCATTTTCTTGATGGGATAATCACTGCTGCCAGCCACTTCACGCGCTTGCACCACCAGGTCGCCCTGGGGCACGGCGCAGCACAGCAGGGAATAGCCTTGCGCCGCTTCTTCGTCCGTCAGCGAACGCGATTGATACGGCTTGTGCTGTACGCTGCCGGACACGACCTTGCCTTTGCAAGAGCTGCAAGCGCCGCTTTTGCAGCTATACGGCAAGCCCACGCCGGCGCGGATGGCGGCCGACAAGACGGTTTCGTCCGCTTCGCAACTGAATTGATGGCCGCTGGGCTCAACAGTAATTTGAAAAGTCATACTATCCTTGAGATGAAAAACATATTAATTCAATCATTGCACAAGCCGCTGGGCCTGCCGCGCCTGCTTATTCTTGGCTGCGGCGATGTCGGCATGCGGCTATTGCCCTTGCTGAGCACGCGTTTTCGCGTGTTTGCCGTCACCAGCCAGCCTGCGCGCTGTGCCGAACTGCGTGCGGCGGGCGCCGTGCCCATCGTGGCCAACCTCGATGACCGCGCCAGCCTGCGGCGGCTGGCCGGGCTGGCGCCGTGGGTCGTGCACCTGGCGCCGCCCCAGCCGGCGGGGCTGCTGGACCGGCGCACGCGTAATCTGGCCGCCATTTTACCTGAGCACGCCCGCCTGGTATATGTCAGCACCAGCGGCGTGTATGGCGATTGCGGCGGTGCGCAGGTGGCCGAGACGCGTCCGCCAGCGCCGCAAAATGCCCGCGCGCGGCGCCGTGTGGATGCCGAAACCGTCCTGCGCGCCTGGGGCGTGCGCCGCGCCGCCAGCCTGGCCATCCTGCGCGTGCCCGGTATTTATGCCGATGACCGTTTGCCATTAAAACGTTTGCGCGAGGGCACGCCGGCGCTGGTCCCGCAAGACGACGTGTACACCAATCACATCCATGCCGACGACCTGGCGCGCATCATCGAACGGGCCCTGTGGCGCGCCAGGCCGGGCCGCGTGTATCACGCCAGCGATGACAGCCAATTGAAGATGGCCGAGTATTTTGACCTGGTGGCCGATGCCTTCGGCTTGCCGCATCCGCCCCGTTTGCCGCGTGCCGCGTTGCAGCAAGTGGTCACGCCGATGTTGCTGTCGTTCATGTCCGAGTCGCGCCGCCTGGACAATACGCGCATCAAGCGCGAGCTGGGGCTGCGTTTGCGCTACCCGCGCGTGGCTGATGCGCTGGCGGTGTTGTCAGCCAGAAAACTCGCCATCAGTTAAAATGCGCGGTTATTTCCGCACTTTCTGCCGGCCGGGCGCATGCCGCGCCTGCCTGCCGCGCGCTACCAGTTATTATTGACCGAGGATTATCCATGACCACCCTGACTTACGAAGAATACCTGGACGAGGTCACCACCGTCCTCACGGAGCTGTATGACCTGGAAGACCAGGCAGCCATCAAGCTGGTGGTGTCGGCCCAGGATGCGGAGTTTTTTGTGCCGCACGACGATCACGCCGAGATGCGCACCGTGGAGCAGGCGAAGAAGGATGCCGTGACCTTGTACGAACGCAAGCAGAATCGCCAGCAAACGCAGGAAAAGCAGCAGCAGCGCGTGCGCCAGCAAAAGAAACCATGATGGTGTCCGGCAGTTGCCGGACTTTCTGCCTGCCTCACTGTTGATATTGCGCAAACGCGCCGCGACGGCGTGACGGTAATGTGAGCAAACAGGCGGGCAGGCGCCGCAAGATTGTTTGTATTACTGCTTGTAACTCAGTCTGCAACATTCCGTATAGTGGCCCGCAGGAGCATGCAATGTACTCCGTAACTCATCCCAGCAAGGAGCAGGTACGGGCCTATATGCGGTGGCGGAAAGGGGCGCGCCAGGCGCCTCCCGCGCCCTATGAAATAAGGCGCCAACTGGCTTGCAGCCTGGTTGACGTATCGCCGGCCATCCTGGCCGTGCAGGGCTGGCAGCTCTCCGCCGACATGGCCCGGCTGGGCACCCTGATGGCCATCGCATGGCTGATGGATAGCGGAGTTGCTCACCGAAAAAATTGATAGCCTGCAGCAAATTTTTCCATTTTGAGTTATCCTCTAGCACATTAAAAGTGCGTCAAATCTATTCAATTATCACAAATTTGCTTTAAGTTAAGCAAAAATCAACAATAACGTGTATTATATGGTCTGCAAACCAAAAACCGCATAAGTAATGGCGTTTTTTAGTATCTTCCCCAAGATTTATTGCAAAGCAGCCCTGTAATCATTTTTTATTTGCAGTAATACAACAAGTTCGGATTTTTGATCATGTCTCTCAAACAAATTACCTCTTTGCCTACCTATAACCCAAATCGCGTTCTTGACGCCATCATCGACAAGCTGCAGCTGAAAAATGATGCCGCCCTGTCGCGCGCGCTGGAAGTGGCGCCACCCGTGATCAGCAAGATTCGTCACAACACCTTGCCGATCGGCGCCACGATTCTGATCCGCATGCACGAAATCAGCGATTTCAGCATCCGTGAACTGCGCGAACTGATGGCTGCCTGATTGAAGGTTGCGTAGTTGACGTTGCTTTAATGTGCTGCCTTACGTGGTAGACAGACGGCAACGTGAGAGGTGCCGCCTGGTTTTATCCGGCTTGCCGCGTGCGGCAGCCCACACGCTATCCATGCCGGCTCATCGCGAGTCCGCTTAATAGCCTGTCCTGTCAGGACGACGTCTCCTGGCTGGCGGCAATGGATGGCCGGTCGACATAAAAACTGCCGACCTGCGCCTCAGCCAATGAAGATTTGACCACCGCTGCAGCGAGCGAACCCGGTGCGCTGGAGAATGCCGTCCGCGCCGCGCCCGAGTAGGCGGTCTGTGCCGGCGTCGCCATGCCGGAATATGCGGTCTGGATCGCCATGCCTGAATACGCCGTCTTGACGGCTGCACCCGAATATGCTGCCTTCACGGCCGCGCCCGAGTAAGCCGGCGCGATGGCCATGCCCGAATACGCCGTTTGCACGGCCCTGCCCGAATACGCCGTTTCCGTGCGTTCGTAGGCTTCCCCGAATGTCTGTTCATACAACTGCTTCATGCGCTCGCCGACGCGGTGATGCGCTGCTTCGTCGTCTGCGCCGCGCAGGCCGATGTAGGGGAAGTGATGCAGGAAATAGCCGAAGACCTGTTCGCAGTCGGCTGCGTATTTCAGCGTGTCAAGAATATGGTAGTGCCAGAAGGTGTCCACATCCATCAGCGGCGCCGTTTCTTCCTGCGGGAATTGCTTCATCAGGATCAGGAAGCGGCGGTACTCGAACTCCACGGCATTCGCCTTTTCCAGGCTCCAGCCTTCGCCCGATTCCCGGTGCATCAGCTTGACCTTGATCGCATCCAAATTCAATTCTGCAATTGCCTTGAAACTGTCGTTCGTATCCATGAATATCCTTGTATAAAAAGAAATGTGACTGGAATGACTGTACAGCTGAGGTGAAAAAGGCGGTTCTGGTGGGGCAACTCCTGTCAGGGTGGAAAGATTGTTCTGCGTCAATATTGCATTGAATTAGAAAATAAGCAAGCATTGCATGATGCTAGTGTCAGGCAATGATGTCCGAGGCGTCCTGCCGGGAATAGGCCGAGGCGTCTGCCCCCAGCGGCACGCTGACATGCACGCGCATGCCGGCGCCGGGGCTGCTTTCGATGTAAAACGTGCCGCCCAGCAGGCTGATACGTTCTTCGATGCCCACCAGGCCAAACGAGCCCTGCTTGTTGCGGCCATCGACGGCCGCGCCCACGCCGTTGTCGCTGACCGTCATCGACATCGTATCGTGGCATTTCTTCAGCGCCACCTGGACCCGGCTGGCTTGGGCGTGCTGGGAAATATTGCTCAGCGACTCTTGCAGGATGCGAAACAGGGCGGTCGCGCACTGGTCGCTGAGCGAGATATCGTCGTGGCTTTCGATGACTTCGCAGGCGATGCCTGTGCGCAGGCGAAACTGGTCCACCTGCCATTCGACGGCCGCGTTCACGCCCAGGTCGAGCACGGTGGGGCGCAAGTCGTTGATGATCTGGCGCACGCTCTTGATGGTGGCGTCGATCTGGCCCAGGGTGGCGCGGGCGCGTGCATTCAGGCGGGGGTGATGTTGCGCCGTGCGCGAGGCGAGCATGTCGGCATCGATGCGCAGCACCAGCAGGTTTTGTCCCAGGTCATCGTGGATTTCACGCGCGATGCGCTTGCGTTCCTCTTCCTTGATCTGGTCGGCGTGGGCCGCCAGCCGGCGCAATTTTTGATTCGACAATTGCAGGCGCAGCTGGCTGGCGCGCAATTCCTGCGTCATGCCGGTGGCCATCTGGATGGCCCGCCGGCGCGACGATGACAAGGTATGGAATAGCGTGTAGAGCAACATGCTGCCAGAAAAGCCCGCCAGCAGGGCCAGCCAGGGCAGGTAGGCGTCGAAGCTGGTGTACAGGTCGCTCTTGCGCACGCTGAACAGGGCTTGCCATACGCGGCCGTTGTAATCGATCAGCATGGTGCTGCTCAGGTATTTGCCGGACTGGCCCGGCTGCCACCAGGGGGCATGCAAGCCTGCCGCCGTACTGTCGTAGAGCGGGCGCATCTGGTGCGGCACATCGAGCGGCTGCCGGGTTTGCGCGCCGACGTCGAACAAGGTCAGGCGCACATTGCGCACCGCCATGTCGTTGAGCACGCTGCCGACCATCAGCGCCAGGTCGAAACCGATGCCGACCGACCCTTCATAGGCGGCGCGGCGCTGCTGTACCGTCGCGAGCGGCATGCCGTTGCGGTAGATGGGCAGGCGCAGGGCCATGCCTGTCAGTTGTGGGCGGTTCGGCATGGGCACGGGCATGCCGGAATTGCTCATCTGGCCAGAATCGCGCGACTGCGCCAGCACATCGCTGACAGGGGGGCGCACGGCAATGTCATAACCGTATTTTTCCGGGGCGCTGGAGATCGGTTCGATATACGTCAGCACGGAATAGTGCGCGCGTGACCCCGGTGGTTCGATGGAAAAAGCAGGATAGCCATCGCGTCCGGCCGGATAGTCGCGCCGCATCGCCGCTTCGAACGCCGGGCGCTGTGCGTCGCTGATTTCCCGCGTGTAATTGAGGTTCATGACGCCAGGGAAATTGCGCTGCAAATCCATGCTCGCCACGTAGCGGTGGAAGTCTTCGCGGCTGACATGGTCGCTGGCCTGGAACAGGCTGGCCGCGCCGCGCAGCAAATCGCTATACGATTTGACCTTGGCATCGATATCCTGCCGTGTATTGCGCGTCAGGTTCTTGAACAGTTCGTTGGCGTCGTTTTCGATCGATAGCGAAGCGCCCATGTAGAACAGCATCCCAACCAGCATGGACATGACACCGCCGAGCACCCAGAGTGGTCTTTTTTCTGGCATGGGCTGTTTCTCGCCGGTTGTAGCAGACATTGCCATCCGCATCAAAAAGAGGAATCGGGTGCTGCCTGCCGGAGTACTCCCGCCGGCTTGCACAAGCGCTATCGAAATTGCAAATTACGCAATAGGTGCTTACTATACAAAACTAGTCACATTGTAGTCAATAGGCAAGATTCTCACGAAAAAAACTTGTTGCTGAAATGAAAAAGCCCCCGCATCGCCAGGCAATCCGGGGGCTTTTTCACTGCAGGACAGCGCTTATTTTGCTGGCTGCCAGCTGTCTTTCAGGGTCACGATGCGGTTGAACACGGGTTTGCCTGGCTGGCTGTCCACGCGGTCGGCCGCGAAGTAGCCATGGCGTTCAAACTGGAAACGCTGTTCCGGCAAGGCCAGTTCCGCGCCCGGTTCCAGCCAGGCCTGCACCACGTCCTTGGCCAGTGGATTGAGCAATTGCTTGAAGTCCTTGCCGCCCGCATCGGGTTGCGGATCGGTGAACAGGCGGTCGTACAGGCGTACCTCGGCGGCAATCGCCGTCGGCGCGCTGACCCAGTGCATATTGCCCTTGACCTTGTAATTGGCGCTGCCTTCGGTGCCCGATTTGCTGTCCGGGAAGTAGTTGCAATGCACGGCGATGACCTTGCCGTCCGCATCTTTCTCGAAGCCCGTGCACTCGATCACATAACCGTAGCGCAGGCGCACGCGGCTGCCCGGCTTGTCGTCGATCGGCGGATACAGGCGGAAATAACCCTTGTTCGGCACTTCCATGAAGTCGTCTTCCTCGATCCACAGCTCGCGTGAAATCGGGAAAGTGCGCAGGCCGCGTTCCGGGAAGTGCGGGTGCACGGGCGCCGTGCATGCCACGCTTTCGCCCTCGGGGAAGTTGTCGATGATTAACTTCAAAGGACGCAGCACGGCCACCGTGCGCGGCGCTTTCGGGTCCAGGTCTTCACGCAGGCAGCCTTCGAGCACGCTGTAGTCGATCCAGCCGTCGGACTTGGTCACGCCTGTGCGTTCGCACATCAGCTGGATCGCTTCCGGCGTGTAGCCGCGGCGGCGCATGCCCACCAGGGTCGGCATGCGCGGGTCGTCCCAGCCGTCGACGATTTTTTCTTCCACCAGCTGGCGCAGCTTGCGCTTGCTGGTGACGATGTAGGTCAGGTTCAGGCGCGAGAATTCGAACTGGTGCGGCACCGGTTTCTGGAAGAAGCCGCCTGCCGACAGGGTTTCCAGCAGCCAATCGTAGAAGGGGCGGTGATCCTGGAATTCCAGGGTGCAGACCGAATGGGTGATGTTTTCCAGCGCATCCGAAATCGGGTGCGTGTAGTCATACATCGGGTAGATGCACCAGGCGTCGCCCGTGCGGTGATGGTGTGCATGGCGGATGCGGTAGATGGCCGGGTCGCGCAAGTTCATGTTGGGCGAGCTCATCGCGTCTTCGCTGACTTTGGCGCGCAGGATGTGTTCGCCATCCTTGAACTGGCCCGCCTTCATGGCGCGGAACAGGGCCAGCGATTCTTCGCGCGGACGGTCGCGGAAGGCCGAATTCTTGCCGGCCTGGCCGAAATTGCCGCGGTTGGCGGCCATCTCTTCGGCGCTCTGGCTGTCGACATAGGCGTAGCCGGCCGTGATCAGGTATTCGGCCATCGCATACAGCTGGTCGAAATAATCGCTGGCGTAGTGCAAATTGCTGACGCCGCCGGCCGCTTCCCAGTCAAAGCCCAGCCATTTCACGCTGTCCTTGATGGTGTCGACGTATTCCTGTTCTTCCTTGGCCGGATTGGTGTCGTCGAAGCGCAGGTTGCACTGGCCGGCGTAATCGCGCGCCAGGCCGAAATTGACGCAGATCGACTTGGCGTGGCCTACGTGCAGATAACCGTTTGGTTCTGGCGGAAAACGCGTGATCACCTGGGGCAGGCCGGGACGCACATGGGTGCCGGCGGCCAGGTCGGCTTCGATGATGTTACGCAAAAAATTGGGTGCCAGCGCCGGTGCGGCGGCAGCGCTACTATGTTTATCGTTGCTCATTGATCAATGCGGAAGAGTGACAGTAAAGAGCATTTTACCGTACCGCAAGCGTCTTTCTGCTGCCAATTTGTCTTCAATTTGTCCGCATTACGCGCATGCCAGCGACTTCGCGGCCGTTCTAT
Organism: Janthinobacterium sp. Mn2066; assembly: GCF_049319705.1. Classification (NCBI taxonomy): domain Bacteria; kingdom Pseudomonadati; phylum Pseudomonadota; class Betaproteobacteria; order Burkholderiales; family Oxalobacteraceae; genus Janthinobacterium; species Janthinobacterium sp. Mn2066. Next base: position 273,100 of record NZ_JBMOUF010000007.1, read on the forward strand.
AGGATAATTCGCCTTTATATCAGCAGAAAATCATCACCCCGGAGCCTCCCATGGAAAATTTATACAACGTCCTCGGTGTCGCCCCCAATGCCAGCGATGATGAAATCAAGAAAGTCTATCGTTCGCTGGCGATGCGTTTTCACCCCGACCGCAACCAGGCTCCCGGCGCCGAAGCGCGCTTCAAGAGCGTGACCAAGGCCTATGAAATCCTGGCCGACCCGGTCAAGCGCGCCGAATATGATCAAAGCGTCAACCATCGCATCATCATCGATGCGGATGCGGAAGCCTATGCCCTGTGGTGCGGCGTGTTCCGTTTACACGGCACTGCACTGCCGGCAGATTAAGTTCTTTTAGCTGCCACTACCGCAGCCCGACATGATTTAAAAAAACAACAATGGCGACTTCAACAAGGCGCCGCGTATCACATTGGAAAGCACAACATGAGAAGAGTACACCCTGAATTCGCGTACCAGTCGCGCGAGCTGGAAGGCCAGATCGAAGGCATCCTGGGCGATCCGCCGAACCGCAAGAACTACAAGAGCATGGTCGACGCGCTGGTGGGCGAATACGCCAGCGGCGGCGGCATCGAAGACGTGAACATGCTGGCTTTTGCGCTGGTCGACCACATCAGCTTCAGCGATCCGAAAGGCTTGCTGGCCGAAAGCGAAGATTACGAGTTCGGCGACCCGGCCCGCGTGTTTGCCATGGCGTCCTGCGCCGATCCGGAAGCGGCCAAGATGTATGCCGCCATCGAAGACAGCTTCCCCGACCTGGCGCGCCAGGCCATCATCACGGCTTTCCTGCACAAGCATCCGCGCCTGTGGGACGACGATGACCAGTCGCTGGACCAGCTGGCTGCCAATGACGATGGCGACGATGAGCACGACGAAGACCAGGCGACCGACGATTTCGCCAATATGTTTGACCAGGATGGAGATGACCATGGCCGATAATGATGATAAAAAAAGCAACCTTCCCGCGCTGACGAAACAAGTCACGGAACTGGTGTTGTCCGGTTCGCTGGGCCACGCCGAGCAGGCGTTTGCCGATGCGGCCGATCAATATGGCGACCTGGCCGTGGTGGAGGTGTTGAGCTCGATTCCGCCGCAAGTGACGGCCTTGCACCTGGCCGGTTTCGACGGCGGCAAGATGTCCTTGGCCACCTTGCTGGTGCCGCCCAAGGCCTGGGCCGACAGCCTGGCCTTCATCGCCGCCACCTGGAGCGACGACCAGATCGAGGATGACCCGGAACGCATCGCCGAAGCGCTGTTCGCCCACATCCACGGCGTGGTGTTTTCCACCGACGACGCCGAGCGCCGCCGCGAATTGCTGCTCGAAGCCTCGGCCACCGACTGGGGCGCGACGGCGTTTGCCATCCTGTTCTCGATGGCGCCAAAAGAAATCCTGGAAGTGGCGGGCGAAATCGTCATCAAGGGACCGTATGTGACGGGCGTGACTTCGTCCGACAACGATATCGTGCCGCTGGCAATCGAACTGGCGCAAGCCAATGAAGATGGCTGGGACCGCTCGCTGTTCGAACTGTTCCCTGACTTCCGCCACAGCGCCGACCTGGCCGACGCCGAGTATTCGGACGACCCGGATGAAGAGCCGACGATGTTGCAGCGTAGCACCAAGGAATTGCTGTACCGCCTGCGCAAGCAAGTGCCGAGCACGCGCAGCGCGCCGCGCGCCAGCGCCCGCCGCAGCCTGGGCACCGGTATCTTCTCTTGATGAAAGCAGGGAACCGCTAATGCTGCCAGCAATTGTTGTAGAGAATCTTCCGCGCCTGATCCGCGCCATCAAACTGTTGCCGACGGACCCGCGTCCCGACGCTGCGCTGAACCTGGCCGACGAATTGACGGGCATCACGGCCATGGTGGCCGAGAAGTTCACCAATGAACGCACGGCCGACGGCATCCAGAAAGCCTTGTACCTGACGGTGGGCGGCGTTTCGCTGGGCCTGGAACACGCCTTGCATCACGAAGGCGACCAGGCTGCGCTGGACTTTTTGGTCGAGCATGGCGCCGAGCATGCCTTCCAGGTGGGCTTTCGCCTGATCAAGGAATTGTCGCAACTGCCCGAAGATGCGCTGGTGGGCGAGTATGACCAGGACCCCGTCTACATGGCGCGGCGCCTGCGCGAGCTGTTCATCGATATTTGCCAGGCCGACCCGAACCAGAACTGGGCCGGCTATGAAAAATATGCCTTGCAGTTGCAGCAGCGCAAGGAAGTGCAAGCCGTGGTGCGCCTGGCCAGCTGGCTGCGCCGCCACCATGACAACGGTCCCGTCAGCGACAGCGACCTGAATGCCGAGGGCGTGATTGCGCTGGCCATCATCTTCGCCATCGAAGGGGGAGGGCGCATCATTGCACGCACGGGCCAGAAAGAGTTCGAGCGTTTCGTGCGGTCCGTGCGCAAGAACAAGCCCGACTTCGAAGAAGGCTGGGCCGCGCTGCTGGCCAAGGTGCCCGCACAGCACCACCCGGTGCTGCAGGACCGCATCGCCTCGTACCGCCGCAGCTGTACCGTGGTGCAGAAAATCCGCACGCGGGCCAGCATGAAAAGCCTGTTCGAAGACCTGGAAAACTATGCCGGCTCGGAGCTGGACGCGGATTATTCTTAACTGATTGGGGCAGTCCCTTCGGGCCTGTCCCCAACACTTTCCATATTCACTTGCCTTCTTTCGCCGCTGCTTCGGCCAGCTGCACGAAGGCCGTCACCAGCGGCGAAGTTTCATCGTCCCGTAAAGCCAGGAACAGGCTGGTGGTGGCCTGCGGGTCGGCAATCGGGCGGTAGCAGACGCCATCCATGCGGATGCGGTCGAACGAAGCGGGCAGTACGGAAATGCCGCAGCCGGCCGCCACCAGGCCGATGATGGTCGATGCTTCGCCCGCCTCCTGGGTGATGCGGGGAATGAAGCCTGCCGCCCGGCACAGGCGGAAAATCCGCAGATAAATCCCCGTCCCCGCATTCTTTGGATACATGACGAACGCTTCGCCGGCCAGGTCGGCCACGGCCACTTCCTGCTGGGCTGCCAGCGGGTGGTTGACGGGCAGCACCAGCAAGAGCGGGTCTTGCCGCAGCTCCGTGAGTTTGATGGCGTCAGGAAAGGTGGTTTCGGGCGTGCGCACGAAACCCAGGTCCAGCGAGCGGGCGGCGATCGCTTCGAGCTGGTGCAGGGTGGCGATCTCATGCAGGGTCAGGCTGACATGCGGGAACTGCTGGCGATAGCGGTTGATGACGGTGGCGAAATAGGGCGTGAAGGGGGTGGAAAAGGTAAAGCCGATGCGTAACTCTCCCGCTTCGCCCCGCTGGGCGCGCTGCGCCGTGATGGCGGCCTGTTCCGACAGGGCCAGGATGCGGCGCGCATCGTCGAGAAACAGACGGCCCGCTTCCGTCAGCCGTACCGAACGTTTATTTCGCTCCAGCAATTGCGCCCCCAGTTCCGCTTCCAGCGCCTGGATTTGCTGGCTCAGCGGCGGCTGGCCGATATGCAGGCGCTCGGCCGCACGCGTGAAATGCAGCTCTTCGGCGACGGCGACGAAGTAGCGCAGGTGGCGTAATTCCATATCCAGTAATCTTTTTTAAATATGAGTTGGGCCTTAAATATATATTGGACGATATGAGTTGACAATCTTATGATGAAAATTCGCTCCTACCGAACACGTCCATGTCTGATTTATCGCTCGCCCTTGCCGCACCTTCTATACCTGCTGCTCCTGCCATCGCCAAGGGCACGCCCGAATTCACGCGCACCAACCGCGCCCTGTTCTTTGGCGGCTTTTCCACCTTCAGCTTGCTGTATTGCATACAGCCGCTGTTTCCCCTGCTGTCGCACCAGTTTCACCTGAGCCCGGCGCAAAGCAGCTGGTCCTTGTCGGTCTCGAGCGGCTTGCTGGCCATCTCGCTGGTGCTCTTGAGCGCCGTGTCGGACCGCATCGGCCGTAAATCGCTGATGGTGTTTTCCATGGTCAGCGCCGCCGTGCTGACGGTATTGTCTGCGTTTGCCCAGGATTTTGCACAATTGCTGGCCATCCGCGCCGTGCTCGGCATTGCGCTGGGCGGCATGCCGGCCGTGGCCATGGCCTATCTGGGCGAGGAAATCGATCCGCCGTCGCTGGGGCTGTCGATGGGCTTGTATATTGCCGGCAGCGCCTTTGGCGGCATGTCGGGACGCCTGATCGCCGCCGTGCTCAGCGATTTCCTGTCGTGGCGCTGGGCGCTGGGCGTGCTGGGCGTGGCCGGCATGCTGGCGGCGGCTGAATTCTGGCGCAGCTTGCCCGCGTCGAAAAACTTTACAGCCAGTACCAAAGGCTGGCATGCCTTGCCGCACGCGGTACGCCAGCATTTTTCCGATGCCGGCCTGCCATGGCTGTTTTGCCTGTCCTTCCTGCTGATGGGCTGTTTTGTCAGCCTGTATAACTATATCGGTTACCGCCTGCTGGCCGCGCCATTTGGCTTGCGTCAAAGCACCATCGGCTTGCTGGCCTTCTTGTATCTGATCGGCATTTTCAGTTCCGTCTGGGCGGGCCGCCTGGTGGACCGGCTGGGACGGCGCGGCGTGCTGTGGATCATGCTGTCGATCATGTTGGCGGGCATCTTGCTGACCCTGTTCAATTCGCTGTTCATGATCGTGGCCGGCATGGCGCTTGCCACCTTCGGTTTCTTTGCCACCCACTCGATTGCCAGCAGCTGGGTCAGCCGCCGCGCCCGCGCGCCGCAAGCGCTGGCCTCGGCCTTTTACCTGCTGTTCTATTACCTCGGTTCCAGCCTGCTCGGCTCTGCCTCGGGCATGATGTGGGGTTTCGATGGCTGGACCGGCGTGGTCATCATGTTGGGTTTATGCCTGGGGGGCGGCCTGCTGATTGCCTTGCGGCTGCGCCATTTGCAGCCCTTGGGGGCAAGCGTGGCGGCGGCATGATGCCGATCTGGTAGATGCTCATGCCCTGTGCCGTGTCGGTACCGATCGGGTGACAAGGCCGTAAGCGCCGGGGAACCTCCAGTGGACTTGCCTGTCCAACAGCAGACAACCCGTAACACAAGGAGGCTTCCCATGATGCAGGCAAGCGAAGTGGCACGGCGCTTTGGCGTCATCGAGCAAGCGATAGGCCAGGCGGCAAAAATGTGCGGCAGCGCACAAGCCATGCCGATGGACTTGAAGGATTGCATGGACCAGCTGGAGCAGCAAAAGAGTGCAGTGCGCCGTGCCATCGATACGCATGACGATGCGCGCATCCGCCAGGCCGTCGACCAACTGGAATCGCTGGGCGACCGGGCCAGGCAGGCGTGCGGCATGGCCACCCAGCTGACACCGGAAATGAAACAGGCGGTGCTGAAGGTGCATGATGAACTATCGGACCTGAAGCATCAGCTGCACTGATTTCACATCTGCCTGAATAAGTGTGCATAGAGCGGGCTGACCCGCAGTTGCGCCGGATGCTGGCGCAGGGTCAGCGACAGCTTGCCGGCATCGTCGCGCACGGCGCTGGCGATGGCGCTGGCGTTGACGATGGTGCCGCGGTGGATTTGCCAGAATTGCTGCGGGTCCAGTTGCGGCAAGAGTTCCTTCAGGCTGGTGCGTATCAGCGCTTCGCTCTCCTGGCATACCACGTTGATGTATTTGTCCAGCGCTTCGAAATACACCACGTCCGCCATGGGGATCATGCGCACGCTGTTGCCCACGGCCGCCCGTATCATCTGCAGGCGCGGGGCGGGCGGCGTCATCGCCTGCAGCTGCGCCAGCAAACGGGCCAGGTTGTCGTCTGCTGGCGGGGCTGCCTGCGTGTCGGCCTTGTTTGCATGCAGGCGCTGGCGCAGGCGTTCCACCGTCTTGCCCAGGCGGACATCGTTGACAGGCTTCAAGACGTAGTCGGCGGCCGCGTGCTCGAAGGCGTTCAAGGCATATTCGTCATAGGCGGTGACAAACACGATGTGGGGAAACGGGCGCGTCTGCGGCCATTGCTCGGCCATTTCCTCGGCCGCTTCCAGTCCCGTCTTGCCGGGCATCTTGATGTCTAGAAAGAGGATGTCCGGTAACAGGGCCAGGCCTTGCTGCAGCGCTTCCACGCCATTGGCGCAGGTGGCGACGATTTCCAGTTCCGGCCACAGCCGCCGCAAGGCGTGAGTGAGGGCGGCAGCCAGTATCGGTTCGTCTTCGGCGATCAGTGCGCGGATGGGGGAAGTAGCTTCGTTCATGGCTGGATGCTCGTAGTGGTGTGCAGGGGAAGGATCAGGCAGGCGATGGCGCCGCCCTGTGGCTGGGCGTTTAAAGACAGGCTGGCCGCGTCGCCATGCATCACGTGCAGCCGTTCGCGGATATTCGATACACCGAGCTGGGTGCCCTTGGTCTGGCCCGGATGATCGAGGCCCAGGCCATCGTCACGCACCGTCAGGCTCAGTTGTGCACCATCGCTGCTGGCCTCGACCGTGATATGGCCGCCTTCGATTTTCGGTTCCAGGCCGTGCTGGATGGCGTTTTCCACCAGTGGCTGCAGCAGCATGGGCGGTACTGTTACCTCGCGCAAATGATCAGGCAATTGCAGGGTATAGCCGAGGCGCGCACCCATGCGGATGGACATCAGGCCCAGGTAAGCGTCCATCAGCGTAAATTCCTGGCCCAGGGTGGTGGTGTCGGTGCGTGAAGAACTGAGGGTGGCGCGCAAGTATTGAATCAGTTGCTCGAGCAGCAACTGCGCCTTGTCCGTGTCAAAACTGATCAAACCTTGCAGATTGGCCAGGGTATTGAACAGCATATGCGGTTCAATCTGCGCCTGCAGCAGTTGCAGCTGGGTTTGCATGGCCTGGCGCGCCACCGATTCGGCGCGGGCCTTTTCCTCGGCCGCCGCCGCTTCCAGGCGGGCAATTTTTTCACGGTTGGCAAAAAACAGCACGGCGCCACCACCGCCAATCAGGGTAAAGGTCAGGGTGCTGATGATTCTGGTGGGTAGCAGGCTGGCGATGCTATCGACCGGCACGCCAGTCAGCCAGCTGAACAGTTTCAATCCGGCTACTTGCCCCAGCGGCGCGACGACCAGCATCAGGCCGATCAGATACCAGAGCTTGTGCTTGCGCTGCTGGTTCAACAAGGTCAGGCGCAGTCCGTTAAACACAATATAGATGATGCTGCCGATACACATCGAGGCGATAAAGTTCAGTGTGATGTCGCTGCCCGGATCGAGCCCGTAAGTGATCACGATGGTAAAGATGATGCTGATCACCAGCGCATAACGGGCGCCATACAGCATTTGATACCAGCGGTTTTTTTTCTTGTGGGTGACAGGCGGGGCGGAATGCATGGTGCAACCTTTAATTGACGATATGGCTATCCTCGGCCGTCCTGTGTGTCTGGTCAAGCCCGTTGCGACGAAACGGGCTGTGCACGGCGCGAATCGTGGTGGCATGGCGGCATGGCTGCGAGCTGGACTTTACTTTTCCCTGCGCCGGCGCGATAGTCTGGTTTTCGACACATACCGACTGGTGGACTCCCATGTGGCCTTATCCACGCATCCTGGCACACCGCGGCGGCGGCACGCTGGCCCCTGAAAACACGCTGGCCGCCTTGCGCTGCGGCCTGGCCTATGGCTACCGCGCCGTGGAATTCGACGTCATGCTGGCGCGCGATGGTCTACCGGTGGTGGTGCACGACCCGCAACTGGGCCGCACCGTGGCTGGCACTGGAAACATCAACGATTACACGGCGGCGCAATTGGGCAAGATGGAGGCGGGCGCCTGGTTCGGCCCCGATTTTGCTGGCGAGGGAGTGCCTGCCTTCGAAGCCGTCGTGGACTATTGCAAGGCGCAGGGCATCTGGATGAATATCGAGATCAAGCCGGCGCCTGGTTTTGAGGAACAGACGGGAGCAGTGGTGGCGCGCGCCACGCGCGATTATTTTGCGGCCGAGATTGCCGCCGGAGCACTCTTGCCCTTGCTATCGTCGTTCAGTATCGAAGCCCTGCAAGCGGCCCGCCAGGCCGCGCCCGCGCTGGCGCGCGGCTGGCTGGTGGAAGAGATTCCCGCTGGCTGGGCGCAGCAGGCGAAGGAGCTGGGCGTGGTGGCCCTGCATTGCAACCACAAGCAACTGACGCCTGCGCTGGCGCAGGCGGTCAAGCAGGAAGGATTGGGCTTGTTTTGCTACACCGTCAACACGCCCGAGCGGGCCAGCGAGTTGCTGGCCTGGGGCGTGGATGGGTTTTGTACGGACAGGATAGATTTGATTGCCGCGCAATAGTGGGGTCTGACCCGGCGGGTCAGACCCCAAACAGCATATTAAAACGTCAGACGCAGCCCCACCGTCAAGTTACGTCCCGTCAACGGCGCTGCGTTCTTGATGAACGAGGTGTTGCTGAACGCCAGCTGGTTTGTCAGGTTGTTGGCCTTGATGTAGAACTGGGCCGGCGTGGTGCCGATGCGGGTGTCGTAGTTGGCGCTCAGGTTCAGCATATTGTAGCCCGGTGTTTCCGTCTCAAAAGCCGCCACCTTGTCTTGCTTGTTGACACGGTAGAACTCGGCGACACCGCTCCACGCTTGCCAGTTGGCATCGAATCGCACACCGAAACGCTGTGCCGGAATGCGCGGCAGATTGCCGCCGCCATCGGCCAGTCTGGCGCGCACGCTGTCGCCGAACAGGCTGGCGCCAAACATCAGGTTGAGCTGCTGGCGGATTTGCCCTTCGAAGCCCGTGAACGTGGCGTCGCGCTGCGTGTACTGGATCAGCTGGAAACCTTCATGGCTATCCAGGGTGGAGCCGAAGATGTAGTTGTCGATCTTGTTGCGGTAGGCGCTGGCCGAGAAGGTGGTGGCGCCTGCGTATTTGCGCAAGGTCAAGTCGATATTGTTCGACGTTTCCTTGTTCAAATCCTGGTTGCCCAATTCATAGGTGGCCGTGGCCATGTGCACGCCGTGTGCATACAGTTCTTCGGCGCTGGGCAAGCGATGGGTGCGCGACAGGGTGGAACCCAAGGAATACTGTGGCGCGAATTTCCAGACCGCGCCCAGCGAGACCGAAGTGCCCTTGGCGCTGCGGTCTTGCAGGGTGGCGCTGTCGACGGCGATGTCTTGCCATTCGTGACGCAAGCCCGCTTCGAAACGCCATTGATCGAGCTTGTATTCCTCGATCAGAAAGGCCGCGTGTTTTTTCGTTACGGTGGGCGCCACATACGCCTCTTCGCCGAGGGCGGAGAAATCGCGCTTCGACGTCTGCAAGCCGACCACGCCGCGCCAGCCGAATACGGGATGGTGTTCCATTTCCAGCCGCGCATCGTGCGCCTTGTTCTTGAAGGTGGTCGCCACTTCCGTGCCTTCGATTTCATCGTGCTGGTAATCGGTGAAGGACGCGCGCAGGCGCAGCTTGGCAAAGCCGGGCACGGGATCGCGCAATTCGCCGCGCACATCCCAGCGCTGGCTTTTCAGCTTGACGTAGGGCACGTCGCCGCTTTCGTGATCGTGGTCGTGTTCTTCTTCATCGCCATGATTGTGACCTTCGTGGCCGCCGCAATGCAGGTGCGTGCCGTGCGGATGGCAGCTTTCAAATTCGTGGTTGTGGCCAGGCAAGCCATATTCGGCGTGCTGGCTGGTGAAGGCCAGGCCCAGGAAACCCCGTTCGCCCACCCACGACACGCCGACGCTGCCTGTATCCGTGCGGTTATAGCTGCCAGGCACGGTGGAGCCGCCATCCCAGCCGCTGCCCACTTTGTATTCGCTGGCGTTGCGCTTGACGCCTTCTGCGTGCACGGCGATATTGCCCGAGCCGCCCGTCACTTCAAACGCGCCCGCCTTTTCACGCGCGGCCGAATTGACGCGCACTTCCGCGCTGCCTTCGTATCCCTTGGCCGGCACGCGGGTAGGAATTTTCTTGTCGATCACATTGACCACACCGCCGACGGCGCCGCCGCCATAGGCCAGCGCGGACGGGCCGCGCAGCACTTCAATCTGTTCCGACAGCATCGGTTCGGCCGCCACCGCATGGTCGGGGCTGATGGTGGACGCGTCTTGCACTTCGGCGCCATCGGACAGGATTTTGACGCGCGGGCCATCCATGCCGCGGATGATGGGGCGGCTGGCGCCGGCGCCGAAATGGCTGGACGTGATGCCGGGCTGGCCGGCCAGGGTTTCACCCAAGGTTGCTTCGCGTGCACGTACCAGTTCTTCGCCTTCGAGTACAGTCACCGGGGTGCTCATCTCGTCGCTGCCCAGGGCCAGGGCGCTGGCCGAGACGGTGACGGCGGGCAGGGCAGGGGCTTGTTGTGCCCATACGCTGGCGGGAGCGGCAAAGGCAAGCGTCAGGGCCAGGGTCAGCGGGGTCGGTCGGTGCAGGTGCTTGGTAACGGTCATGGGGCTGGAATTCCTTTGTTTATAACAGTGTTTTCATTGAGTGACAGGCGCTTCGGAAAATATCAGCTGCGCCATAAAATGATAATGATAACGCATTATCATTATTGGGTGGCGAATTTTGCATGCAGTAAAGATAAACAGTCGCCGACATGGTGCTGAAGTGGAGAGGGTGGATGGTGTATTCTGTGGGCTATGGAACGCACAACACGTCAAAAAACCGCTATACAAGCCGCCATCGAGTCGGCCCAGCGCCCCTTGTCGGCGCAAGAGATACTCGAACAGGCCAGTCTGCAAGTGACGCAACTGGGCATCGCCACCGTCTACCGCAACCTGAAGTCGCTGGTGCTGGAAGACAAGGTGCAGGTCGTAACCTTGCCCGGTGAAAACCCGCGTTATGAATCGAACGCGGTGGCCAATCACCACCATCACCATTTCCAGTGCACCCAGTGTCAGCGCGTGTTCGATGTGCATGATTGTCCTGGCGACTTGAAACGGATGGCGCCGCAAGGTTTTGTGGTCGAGCACCACGAGCTGACCTTGTATGGCCGCTGTGCCGATTGCAATACCGGCGCCAGTGCCGTGCTTGCCAAGCCGCACGATTGCAGCCACGCCGACCCGGCCTGAGGGGCCGTATCCAGCGTCTACTCAGCCTTTACCCTTGCTTGTCCCTTAATTCCGGGCCCCCATATCACGTATAATCACCCCTTTAAAGCTGCCGCCACTTTTTGCCAATAAAACATGAAATCATCTGAAATCCGCGACAAGTTCCTCAAATTTTTCGAGTCCAAGGGCCATTCCATCGTCCGCTCCAGCTCCCTGGTGCCAGGCAATGATCCGACCTTGCTGTTGACGAACAGCGGCATGGTGCAATTCAAGGACGTGTTTACGGGCACCGACAGCCGTCCGTACACGCGCGCCACCTCCGTGCAGCGCTGCGTGCGCGCCGGCGGCAAGCATAACGACCTGGAAAACGTCGGCTACACGGCGCGCCACCACACCTTCTTCGAAATGCTGGGCAACTTCAGCTTTGGCGACTATTTCAAGCGCGATGCGATTCATTACGCCTGGGAACTGCTGACCAAGGTGTATGGCTTGCCGGTCGATAAGCTGACCGTCACCGTGTATATCGAAGATGACGAAGCGTATGACATCTGGGCGAAAGAAATCGGCGTACCAACCGAACGCATCATCCGCATCGGCGACAACAAGGGCTCGCGCTACGCTTCGGATAATTTCTGGCAAATGGCGGACACGGGCCCATGCGGTCCGTGCACGGAAATCTTCTACGATCACGGCGCCGACATTCCAGGCGGCCCACCGGGCTCGCCAGACGAAGACGGCGACCGTTTCATTGAAATCTGGAACCTGGTGTTCATGCAGTTCAACCGCGACGAAGCGGGCGTGATGCACAAGCTGCCGAAGCCTTGCGTCGATACCGGCATGGGCATGGAACGCCTGGCGGCCGTGCTGCAGCACGTGCACAGCAACTATGAAATCGACCTGTTCCAGCACTTGATCAAGGCTGCTGCGCGCGAAACCGGCGCCACCGACCTGGAAAACAAGTCGCTGCGCGTGATCGCCGACCATATCCGTTCGGCCGCCTTCATGATCGTCGACGGCGTCATTCCGGGCAGCGAAGGCCGCGCTTATGTCTTGCGCCGCATCATCCGCCGCGCCTTGCGTCATGGCCACAAACTGGGCCAGACCAAGCCATTCTTCTACAAGCTGGTGGCCGACCTGGCCATCGAGATGGGCGGCGCTTACCCTGAGCTGGAAGAAGCCAAGCACAATGTGGCGCAAATGCTGAAGGCCGAGGAAGAGCGTTTCGGCGAAACCCTGGAAACCGGCATGAAAGTGCTGGAAGCGCAGCTGGCCAGGGATGGTTCGGGCATCGATGGCGCTACCGCGTTTACCCTGTACGAAACCTATGGCTTCCCGCCAGACCTGACGGCCGATATCTGCCGCGAACGCGACATCACGTTCGACCAGGCGGGCTATGACGCAGCCTTGAAAGAAAGCCAGGAACTGTCGCGCAAGGGCGGCAAGACGCATAAAGACAGCAAGGTCGAGTACGCAGGCGAGAAAAACAAATTCGTCGGCTACGACCAGCTGAGCTTCAATAGCAAAGTGGTGGCCCTGTACGCCGCCGGTACTGCCGTGCAGGAACTCAAGGCAGGCGAAGCCGGCATCGTGGTGCTCGACACCACCCCGTTCTACGCGGAATCGGGCGGCCAGGTGGGCGACCAGGGTCTGATCTCGTCCGGTGCGGGCGTGTTTACCGTCAGCGACACCCTGAAAATCCAGGCCGACGTGTTTGGCCATCATGGCGTGCTGGCTTCGGGCAGCCTGAAAGTGGGCGATGCAGTGGCTGCTGAAGTGGACCAGGCCAAGCGCGGCCGCACCATCCGCAACCACTCGGCCACGCACTTGATGCACAAGGCCCTGCGCGAAGTGCTGGGTAGCCACGTGGCGCAAAAAGGCTCGCTGGTCGACCCGGATAAAACCCGTTTCGACTTCAGCCACCATGCGCCGATGACGGTCGATCAGATCGCTGCCGTGGAAACCATCGTCAACAAAGAGATCCTGGAAAACCACGCCACGCACGCGCAGCACATGTCGTTTGACGATGCCGTCAAGCATGGCGCGATGGCTTTGTTCGGCGAGAAATACGGCGATGAAGTGCGCGTACTCGACATCGGCAGCTCGAAAGAGTTGTGCGGCGGTGTGCACGTGCAGCGCACGGGCGATATCGGTTTCTTCAAGATCATCGCCGAGAGCGGTGTGGCCGCCGGTATCCGCCGCGTGGAGGCGGTGACGGGCGAGGGCGCGCTGGCGCTGGTGCAAACCATCAACCGCCGCCTGCTCGACGCCGCCAGCGCGCTGAAAACGCCGCCGGAAGAGCTGACGGCCCGCATCGGCCAGGTGCAAGACCACGTCAAGGCGCTGGAGAAAGAACTGGCTGCGCTGAAATCGAAACTGGCGTCCGGCCAGGGCGATGAGCTGGTCACGCAAGCCGTGGATGTGAATGGCATCAAGGTGCTGGCCGCCACCCTGGACGGCGCCGATGTGGCCCGTTTGCGCGAAACCATGGACAAGCTGAAGGACAAGCTGAAAACGGCCGCCATCGTGCTGGCCAGCGTCAATGACGGCAAGGTCAGCCTGATCGCCGGCGTGACGGCAGACGCGACTGCCAAGGTCAAGGCAGGCGAACTGGTGAACTTCGTTGCACAACAAGTGGGCGGAAAAGGCGGCGGACGCCCTGATATGGCGCAAGCTGGTGGCACTGATCCGAGCGGTTTGTCAACTGCCCTGGCGGGTGTCCCAGCCTGGGTCGGCGAACGCGCAAAATAAGGCGATATACGTCGAAAGCCAGCAGGCATGCGGGTTCGTATGCTCGCTAGCCTGCCAGAAGGGCCCGCAAACCAGGTTTGCGGGCCCTTATTTTATTTGTCCTCTCGTTGTGACCCCACAACAGCTGTTGAACTATTTTGGTGCAGCGCGTCATGGGCCGCTAATTGGAGTACTATGTCGAAAATCAGTACAACAAAACAATGGTGGGATATTGATGAGCGACACACTACTTGATACCGAGATTATGGAATTTCATAAAGAACTCGATGCGCGGGGCTTGAATTGCCCCTTGCCGATTCTGAAAGCAAAAAAAGCATTGGCAGAGCTGCAAAGCGGTGAGGTACTGCGCATCATGGCAACCGATCCCGGTTCCGTGCGCGACTTCCAGGCCTTTGCCAAACAAACCGGCAATGCGCTGCTGTCGCATGTGCAAACGGGTACGGAGTTTGTTTTCTTGATGCAACGCAAGTAAATCTGATGGGCCGGGGCCGTCGCAGAACGGCCTGGCCGCGTATCTGCACCCCGTTGCTGCCACGCTTTTGCTGCCCTGCAGCGTTCTCTTTTTTTCCTTGAAATCCGTGCAACATCCTGATTTAGATGGATTGCTCTAACAAAAAATCGCACGATCGTGCTTAAATTCGGTTCAAGATTCAAATTTCTCTTATAATCGAAGTCACAATCAGCACTTGATCCGTCATTTTTATAATTTCCCAAAGGCATAGCTATGAAAGTCTTGGTACCCGTCAAACGCGTGGTCGACTATAACGTCAAAGTACGCGTCAAGAGTGACGGCACTGGCGTCGATACCGCCAACGTCAAAATGTCGATGAATCCTTTCGATGAAATCGCGCTGGAAGAAGCCACGCGTCTGAAAGAAGCCGGCAAGGTGACTGAAGTGGTCGCCATCTCCTGCGGCGTGACCCAATGCCAGGAAACCCTGCGCACCGCGATGGCCATCGGCGCCGACCGCGGCATCCTGGTGGAAACGACGACCGAACTGGAACCGCTGGCCGTGGCCAAGCTGGTGAAGGCGCTGGCCGAGAAAGAGCAGCCACAACTGATTATCCTGGGCAAGCAAGCCATCGACGACGACAGCAACCAGACCGGCCAGATGCTGGCGGCGCTGCTCGGTTGGCCGCAAGCCACCTTCGCCTCGAAAGTCGTGCTGGAAGACGGTAAAGTCACCGTGACCCGCGAAGTCGACGGCGGCCTGGAAACCCTGGCGTTGACCTTGCCAGCAATCATTACCACCGACCTGCGCCTGAACGAGCCGCGTTATGTCACTTTGCCGAACATCATGAAGGCCAAGAAAAAGCCGCTCGACATCACCAAGCCGGAAGACCTGGGCGTCGATGTCACGCCACGTTTGAAAACCGTGAAAGTTGCCGAACCAGCCAAGCGCTCGGCCGGCATCAAGGTACCGGACGTGGCCACCCTGGTCGCCAAGCTGCGTACCGAAGCCAAAGTCATCTAAGCGGCTTGCCGCCAAAAAATTTAAACCTGGGGTCAGACCCGACGGGTCTGACCCCGGCACTTATAGGAATAATCATGGTCGCATTAGTTATTGCTGAACACGACAACGCTAGCTTAAAAGGCAGCACCCACCACACCGTGACCGCGGCTGCCCAGTGCGGCGGCGACGTGCACGTACTCGTCGCTGGCTCGAACGCCGCTGCCGCTGCTGCCGCTGCTGCGCAAATCGCCGGCGTATCCAAGGTCATCGTGGCCGACGCGCCGCATTTCGCTGACGGCCTGGCTGAAAACGTGGCCGAACAAGTGCTGGCGATCGCCGGCAACTACAGCCACATCCTGGCGCCCGCCACCGCTTACGGCAAGAACATCCTGCCACGCGTGGCCGCCAAGCTGGACGTCGCGCAAATCTCGGAAATCACCAAGGTCGATAGCCCGGATACGTTCGAGCGTCCCATCTACGCCGGTAACGCAATTGCTACCGTGCAATCGGGCGACAAGATCAAGGTCATCACCGTGCGCACCACCGGTTTCGACGCCGCTGCCGCCACCGGCGGTTCGGCTGCCACCGAGACCATCGCTGCCGTGGCCGACAATGGCAAGTCCGCTTTCGTGGGCCGCGAAGTGGCGAAGTCCGACCGTCCTGAGCTGACCGCCGCGAAAATCATCGTGTCCGGTGGCCGTGGCCTGGGTTCGGCTGAAAACTTCCAGATCCTCGAGCCGCTGGCTGACAAGCTGGGCGCCGCCATGGGTGCTTCGCGCGCTGCCGTGGACGCCGGTTTCGTGCCGAACGACTGGCAAGTGGGTCAGACCGGCAAGATTGTTGCGCCATCGCTGTACATCGCCGTCGGTATCTCGGGCGCGATCCAGCATCTGGCCGGCATGAAAGATTCGAAAACCATCGTGGCGATCAATAAAGATCCGGAAGCGCCGATTTTCGCGGTCGCCGACTACGGCATCGTGGGCGATCTGTTCGAGATCGTGCCGCAACTGGTCAAAGAACTGGGCTAATTCAAGCCACTTCGGGTTTTGTTTATTACAAAGCCACGCCGGCCCGCCTCCACGGCGAGCTGCGCGTGGCTTTTTTCTTGGAGGAAATAAGATGAGCTATCAAGCCCCGCTGAAAGATATGTTGTTCGTCATGAACGAACTGGCCGGCCTGGCCGAAATCCATACGCTCCCCGGCTGCGAAGACGCGACGCCGGACACGGCCGAGGCCGTGCTGGAAGAAAACGCCAAATTCTGCGGCGGCGTGGTAGCCCCCTTGAATGGTCCCAGCGACAAGGAGCCGAGTTTTTTCCATGACGGCAACGTCACGACTTCGAAAGGCTTCAAGGAAGCCTTCAAGGCTTACGGTGAAGCGGGCTGGCAAGGCGTGCAGCATCCAACCGACTTCGGCGGCCAGGGCTTGCCGAAACTGCTGGCCACGCCCTGCATCGAAATGCTCAACTCGGCCAGCATCTCGTTTGCGCTGGTGGCCTTGCTGTCGGATGGCGCCATCGAAGCGCTGCTGACGGCGGGCAGCGATGGTCAAAAAGCCACTTACCTGGAAAACCTGGTGTCGGGCAAGTGGACGGGCACCATGAACTTGACGGAGCCGCAAGCGGGTTCCGACCTGGCTGCCGTGCGCACGCGCGCCGTGCCGCAGGAAGATGGCACCTATAAAGTGTTCGGCACCAAGATTTTCATCACCTATGGCGAGCACGACATGGCCGAGAATATCGTCCACCTGGTGCTGGCCCGCACGCCGGATGCGCCGGCTGGCGTGAAAGGCATTTCGCTGTTCATCGTGCCGAAATTCCTCGTCAATGCCGATGGCAGCCTGGGCGCCCGCAATGATGCGCACTGCGTGTCGATCGAGCACAAGCTGGGCATCAAGGCCAGCCCGACGGCGGTATTGCAGTTCGGCGACCATGGCGGCGCCATCGGCACCCTGGTGGGCGAGGAAAACCGTGGCCTGGAATACATGTTCATCATGATGAATGCGGCCCGTTTCGGCGTCGGCCTGCAGGGCATCGGCCTGGCCGAGCGCGCCTATCAGCAAGCGGTCACTTTCGCCAGGGACCGCGTACAGTCGCGCGACCTGGCCGGCTCGCCCGGTCCCGTAGCCATCATCCATCACCCGGACGTGCGCCGCCTGTTGATGTCCATGCGTTCGCAAACGGAGGCGGCGCGCGCGCTGGCCTATGTGGGCGCGGCCATCAGCGACGTGGCCCATCACCACCCGGAGGCGGCCGTGCGGGCGGAAAGCCTGGCCACCTATGAATACCTGGTGCCGATTATCAAGGGCTGGTCGACGGAAATGTCGCAGGACGTGGCGCGCGATGGCGTGCAAGTGCATGGCGGCATGGGTTTTATCGAGGAAACAGGCGCCGCCCAGCATTACCGCGACGCCAAGATCCTCACCATCTATGAAGGCACGACGGCGATCCAGGCGAATGACCTGGTGGGCCGCAAGACCGTGCGCGACGGCGGTGCGGTCGCCAAGGCCATCATCGCCCAGGTGCGCGCCACGGAAGCCCAGCTGGGCGAGCTGACGGGCGCCGACTTCCAGGCCATGCAGCGCCACCTGGCCGAAGGCAGCGCCGCACTGGAAGCGGTCGTCGAGTATGTGCTGGCCAACGTCAAGACGGATATCAAGGGCGTGTTTGCCGGCAGCGTGCCGTATCTGAAACTGGCCGGTATCGTGCTGGGAGGCTGGCAAATGGCGCGCGCGGCCATCGTGGCGCAGCAAAAACTGGGCGAGGGCAGCGGCGATGCGGCCTTCTACAAGGCCAAGATCGGTACGGCGCGCTTCTTTGCCGACCATGTCCTGTCGCAGGCGCCGGGCTTGCGCGCCACTATCATCGAAGGCAGCGCCGGCGTGATGGCGCTGGATGAAGCGCAGTTTTGATGGTTTTAAATCTTAAATCTTAAAAACAGCGGGCCGGAGACGCGGCCCTGAGAAAACGTCGATGGCGGCGTTGCAGCTTCCTTGCCGTACATGCGTACTGTCTGCGTCGCTGCGCCTTGCCCTCGACATTTTTCAGGGCCGCTAGGCCCGGGAGCCTTGGTTCAGGACTCGGGCTTATTGTTGCTGCGCTGATTTTTATCGGCGGGCAATGCCATTGCCTGAGTTGCGCACCAGGTCACCAGCCGCCAGGCCCGGGTCCTGGTCGAAATTGAAATCGGCCTTGGCGCCGGTTTCATATTGCACGGTGACGGTCCACACCTTGGCGTTTTTGTAGTGGCCTTCGACTTGCTTGCCTGCATACGCGCCGCCCGCGGCGCCGGCCAGGGTGGCCAGGTCGCGGCCTGTGCCGCCACCCACCTGGCGGCCCAGCAGGGCGCCAGCCACGCCGCCGCCGATCAGGCCCAGCGCGCCGCCTTCACCGGCTTTTTCGGTCACATTGACTGCCAGCACCTTGCCGCAATCGGCGCAGATCTGGTGTTGTGCCTGTGGTGGCTGATATTGAGTCGAGCCGCCGGCCAGCGCCGCTTTTTGCGCAGCCTTGGCGTTGATGATGGCCTGGTCGTATTCGCTCTTGGCGTCGCGCAGGCACTGCAAACGCGTTTTCGAGGTGGTCTCTTCGGCGCACAATTTCTTGTCATCCGCATAGCGCGTGTTGGCCTGCTTGGTATCGTAGGTGTATTGCGCCTTGGGCGACAGGTTTTGCGCGCTGGCCATGCCACTGAACAGGGTGGCGATGGCGGCTGCTAATATTAAGGGGCGACGAATCATGATCTTCTCCATTAAGAAATGCCAGCAAGGCTGGTCTTGAAACCAGTATAGAGGAAAAGCATAATTGCTTGCCAACACCGCCGCGTGCAGTGCGCGGGGTGGCGATTTGTCAGGGGACATGACAACGCCTAACAAAACCGTAGCGAGCGGAAGGGAGAGGTGGCTAAGAAGCGCAACCGTACACAAGTACGGGGGCGCCTAGCTGGTGAGCATCGCAGGCTACCTATACCGACGCGCAGTAGGTTTTGATAGGCGTTCTCAACCGTAGGCACCGCCCGTATAAAGCAAATCGAACAGGCGCGCCATGGTGGCGATCAGCACGCCCGCGCCTAGCATCAGGGTAGCGACCAGCACCACGGCCAGCGGCCAGCCGGTATCGGATTGCTGGCTTGAGGCGGCGTTGTAGCGGGCATCCCATTTTTCATCGGGCATCAGTCCCAGCACCAGCGCTTCCAGGAAACCGGCCAAAGCAGAGATAATCAGGGGCAGTATCTGGTAAAACCAGTCCGCTGCGGGAAGCAGCCAGCGCAGGGCCAGGCTGGCGGGCAAGGCAGCCAGATGCAGCCAGCCCCAGCGATCCTTGCCGCCATGCAAATAGAAGCGGTGCAGGCCCAAGGTGCCCAACAGAAACGCCAGCAGGGTGGTAAAAGCCTTGTTCTTGTGTACAGATTGCGTCATGGTCGTGCTGTTCATGCGAACTCCAGGATTGCTGATCGGTAAAGATTGCCAGTATGGTGCATCGCCTGCGCCAGGGATAGCATTTTGTGTAGCATAAGCGCCATGCTACGCACGTGTAAAATACGCGTTTTATGACCGTGCAAGCCTGATAAACGCAGACGGGTATTGCGTCTTTGGCGATGTCTGGTCATAATGTTTGATTAGCCCAAATTACACGCCCGTCATCATAACGCTTGCTGCATGGCGGTAAAGCGCGCTATAATTTGCGGCTTTTTCCGCCTCAGCACACTTTTTGGAAATATTATGGTCGTTATTCGTTTAGCTCGTGGAGGCGCCAAGAAGCGCCCGTTCTTCAACATCGTCGCTACTGATTCGCGCAATCGCCGCGATGGTCGCTTCATTGAGCGTATCGGTTTTTACAACCCGATGGCGCAAGGTGGCGAAGTTCCACTGCGTATCACCGCAGACCGTCTGGCCTACTGGCAAGGCGTTGGCGCACAATTGTCGCCAACCGTTGCTCGCCTGGTTGCCAGCAACGGCAAAGCAGCAGCTTAATTTCAGATCACTGGTTTGACGGTCAAGACTGCATCCGGGGTGAAAGTCCCCGATGACCTGGTACAGGTAGGCTATGTCTCCGGTGCCTATGGCATTGCTGGCGGGGTCAGGATCACTCCTTTCTCCGACGACGCGGATGCATTATTAAACGTTAAAACCTGGTGGTTTGATAAACCGACCTTGCATGACGTCAATGTCAGGCAGGCGAAGTTACACGGCGGCGACGTCGTGGCCCAGCTGGTGGGTGTGGTAGGGCGGGATGCCGCAGAAGCGCTGAAAGGCGTCTCTGTGCATATTCCGCGTAGCCATTTCCCTACGCTGGCAGCCGATGAGTTTTATTGGTCCGATCTGATCGGGCTGACAGTTGAGAATTTACAAGGCGAGTGCCTCGGTGTAGTGAACGACATGATGAGCAATGGTCCGCAATCGATATTGCGTATCACTCCGGTCGAGAACCCCGACGACACCGCTGAAAAGGCGCCCGAGCGCCTGATCCCGTTTGTTGGCCAGTTTGTCATTAACGTGGACAAGGCCGGCAAGAAGATTACGGTCGACTGGGGCCTGGATTATTAAGCCGATTGCGCCCATTTTGCGCCGGGCAACGTTTTTGGAAAGGGTGAACGATGCAATTTGATGTCGTGACCCTGTTCCCGGAAATGTTTGCCGCGCTGACGCAGTCGGGGGTAACCCGGCGTGCCTTCGAACAGAAAAAATGTGGCTTGTCTTTGTGGAATCCCCGCGATTTCACGACCGACAATCACCGTACCGTGGATGACCGCCCGTATGGCGGCGGCCCCGGCATGGTGATGATGGCCCGCCCGCTCGAAGCGACGATCAACGCCGCCAAGCAGCGCCAGGCGGAGCTTGGCCTGGCCGCGCCGCGCGTGGTGTTCATGTCGCCGCAAGGCCGTCCATTGACGCACGAGCGTGTCACGCAGTTGAAAGCCGAACCTGGCCTGGTGATTTTGTGCGGCCGTTATGAAGCGGTCGACCAGCGTTTGCTGGACCGTTGTGTGGATGAAGAAATCAGCGTCGGCGACTTCGTGTTGTCGGGTGGCGAATTGCCTGCCATGGCCTTGATGGATGCGGTGATCCGCTTGTTGCCCGGTGTCTTGAACACCGAGGCGTCGGCGATCGAAGACAGCTTCGTCAATGGCTTGCTCGATTCGCCCCATTACACGCGGCCTGAAACGTATGAAGGCGTGGCCGTGCCATCCGTCTTAATGGGTGGCAATCATGCCGAGATCGTCAAGTGGCGCCGCCAGCGCATGCTGGAAGCGACCGCAAAAAAGCGTCCGGATCTGCTGGCCGGCGCGCGTGCCGCCGGCTTGCTGAGCAAGACCGACGAACAATTTTTGGCCAGCCTGTAAGCTTTCTTCGGAAGGCGGACAGGGTGGTTGTAGTGCCGGGCATGTTGCCCATATGTAGTACCCATCCTCTACCGGGCGGATAGTGCGCTATCCACAGTGCGCCGGCATGATGGTTTTCGGAGTTATAAAAATGGACTTGATTCAACAATTAGAGCAGGAAGAAATTGCCCGCCTGGGTAAAACCATTCCTGATTTCGCACCTGGCGATACCGTTATCGTCAACGTCAACGTAGTCGAAGGCACCCGCAAGCGCGCCCAGGCATACGAAGGCGTCGTTATCTCCCGTCGTAACCGCGGCCTGAACTCGAACTTCATCGTTCGTAAGATCTCGTCGGGCGAAGGCGTTGAGCGTACGTTCCAGCTGTACTCGCCGCTGATCGCTTCGATCGAAGTGAAACGCCGTGGTGATGTTCGCCGCGCCAAGCTGTACTACCTGCGTGAGCGTTCGGGCAAATCGGCTCGTATCAAAGAAAAACTGCCAAACCGTCGCGTTGCGGCAAAAGCAAGCGCGTAATATCAGCGTCTGCCTTGGAAAAGGGGGGTACCATCGGTACCCCCTTTTTTATTTCAGCGCAGAATGGATGTCCAGGAGGGCTGCATGACGACACTCACATTTGATCCACAGCAATTAGCTGTCGATGCGATCGCTGGCGAAGCGGCGCTCGATGCTGCGCGCCTGGCGCCGGACTGGCTGCGCGAGCGCCTGGCGGCACCGCCCGCCTGGCAAGCCGAGATTCCCGAAGCGGCGCTGTCCACGCGCGCCACGCCCGTGCCGGCTGCCGTGCTGATTCCCCTTGTTCAGCGCCCGCACGGCTTGAGCGTGCTGCTGACCATGCGTACCGACCACCTGAGCAGCCATGCAGGCCAGATCAGTTTTCCCGGTGGCCGTAGCGAAGAATATGATGTGACGCCGGTAGCCACTGCCTTGCGCGAAACGGAAGAGGAGGTAGGCCTGGCGCGTGACCACGTCGAAGTGCTGGGCTGCCTGCCCGATTACCTGACCGGCACCGGTTACCGGGTCACGCCGGTGGTGGGGCTGGTCACGCCGCCGTTCAGCTTGCGGGCCGATCCGTCCGAGGTGGCGGAAATCTTCGAAGTGCCGCTGGCCTTCCTGATGAATGGCGCGCATCATCAGCGCCTGTCCGTGGAATTGCCGGGCGGGCGCCGTTCCTTTTATGCCATGCCGTATGAGCGGTTCTTTATCTGGGGCGCCACCGCAGGCATGCTGCGCAACCTGTTTCACCTGTTGCGGGCTTGAAGTGCGCCTGCAAAAATCCGTGCCGCACGTAATAAGTTTGATTCCAGCACGGCACTGCGCTATCGTAGCGGGCATTGCGGCATTGCTGAAAAAGACAAAAAAGGACGTTTGATGACATTTCTCTCCATACTTTGCGCATTATTGATCGAGCAGCTCAAACCTTTGCGCGCGGATAACCCGATCTACGCCTGGATCAAGAGCCTGGCGATGCGCATGGAGACCTGGTTCAATGCCGGCCATGCCAGCCATGGCCGCATGGGCTGGTTCCTGATGCTGGCCATGCTGATGGTGCCGACGGCGGGTGTGTACTGGGTCTTGCAGTACTACAAGCTGACCCCGGTGGCCTTCGCCTGGAATATCCTGATCGTCTACCTGACCCTGGGTTTCCGCCATTATAGCCATTACTTCACGTCGATCCAGCTGGCCCTCAGCGCGGGTGACGAAGCGGCCGCGCGCACCTTGCTGGCCGAGTGGACCAAGCAAGATACGGTGGGCATGGAAGTGAGTGAAATCTCGCGCATCGCCGTCGAAAAAGCCTTGATCACCACCCATCGCAATGTGTTTGGCGTCTTCTTCTGGTTTTTGATGCCGATCGGCCCGGCCGGCGCCGTGATGTACCGCGTGGCCGAATACCTGGCGCGCGCCTGGAATGAACCGGAACACATGCGCAACGAAGCATTCGGCCAGTTCGCCGAACGCGCCTTTTACTGGATCGACTGGATCCCCGTGCGCCTGACGGCCGTGGCGTTTGCCGTGGTGGGCAATTTTGAAGATGCCATCTATGCCTGGCGCAACTTTGCCCACCGCTGGCAGAATGAAGCGATCGGCATCATCCTGACGGCAGGCGGCGGCGCCATGGGCGTGCGCCTGGGTACGCCTGCCGAAACAGCGGCCCGCGTGGTGGTCACGCCCGACATGGCGGTCGATGACAGCGACAGCGAAAGCGATATCCTGCCCGGCGATGAGCCTGGCCCGCGCGCCTTGCAGAGCACGGTTGGCCTGGTCTGGCGCGCCTTGCTGCTGTGGATGCTGTTACTGCTGTTGATGTCAGGCGCCGTCTGGCTCGGTTAAGGCCGGGTCTGCCGCATCCGCATCGCAGCTGTGTATGCGCATTGCGGGGTGAACAGAGGTAGAATGCAGGGCTGGCGCGTAGTGCGCGCCAGCCCTGTTTTTTTTGATCGTTCATATCTGCTTACATCTGCGCTGCAGATCGGGCTAGAACCCAGGTCTTCTATAAGATATAATACTGACTGACTGCAGTAGCCGCAGAGCAAGGTAGTAGCAAGCATGGCAATGTAGTCGATGTAATTTAAATACCGCAGTTGAAATACCAGCCCGGCTTCGCCGCCGGGGCCATTCACGCAATCCAGTCCCGACAAGCCACATGGCCGAGTTATCTCAAAACAACGGAGAACTCTCAGACGAGTTCTTTATCCTAGGTCTCACCAGCAATGGCAAGCAGTTTCGCCCCAGCGACTGGGCCGAGCGCCTGTGCGGTGTGATGTCCTGTTTCAATCCTGAAGGCGGCGGGCGCAATGCGCACCTGCAATATTCGCCCTACGTGCGCCCGACCCTGGTCAATGGCGTGAAATCGGTGGTGGTCAATACCAAACTGCGGGAAATCGAACCGATGGCGTTTCACTTCGTGCGCGAGTTCGCCAAGGATAACGACCTGCAAATCGTCGAAGCCTGTTTCCTGCCGCACCCCGACGAAAAGTAAGCTGCGTTGCAGTGGCCCCGCGCTGCCGGGTGCCAGGCGTGCTTCATGCAGCAGCTGCAGGCGCCACGCGCGCATACATGAAAAAATCCCCCGGTGCGCCCCGCACCACGCGGTAGGCGCGTAGCCAGCCTTCCCGTTCGAATCCCGCTTTTTCCAGCACCCGTATCGATGCCGCATTGGTGTCGAGTACGCAAGCCTGTACGCGCAGGCAGCCTTGTGATCGTAATGCCCAGTCGCTGGCCGCCAGGCAGATGGCGGTGGCGATGCCGCGTCCCCACAGGCGGGCGCCAGGTCGTAGGCGATTTCCGCCTGACGGTGCAAGTGCGAGCGCTGGTTGAATCCCACGCTGCCGATCAGGCGGCCCGTGCTGCCGTCTGCACAACGTTCTGCAATCGCAAAACGCAGCGGCGTCTCCGCTCCCTCGCTCCGGTAGCGGTTGAACAGCGCATACAGATCATGGATGTCGCGCAGCTGCCAGCTGGTGTGGCGGATGACTTCCGGATCGCGCAGATAGGCATACCAGTGTGGTATGTCGGCCGCCAGCAGCGGCCGGATCTCGACCAGTGGATGGTTGCAAGGGGGGAGAAGCGGCACTGGCATGGACATCTCCTATCCCGTATTGCGGCTGGCATTGATTGCTACTTAGCTCGTACTCAATTCTGCCACAAAGTCATACATGTCACCGCGAAAGTAGGAGCGGCAGAATTCCACCGCGCGGCCATCGCGCAAGAAACCCAGGCGTTCCACCGACAGGCCAGCATCGCCTTCCTCCGCTTGCAGCAGGGTCGCCTGTTCGCCCGTCAGCAATAGCGCACTCAGGCGTTGCAAGGCGCGCACGGGGCGGTTGCCTGCCTGTTCCAGCGCGTCGTACATGGAAATATCCACCGCTTCCAGGGCCGGCAGGCAGCTGGCCACGATGGTCGCGTATTCCAGGCACATCGGCACTTCGTCCGCATAGCGGATGCGGTGAAAGCGGTACACGGGCGCACCGGGCGAGAGCCGCAGCCGCAGCGCTTCTTCCGGCGTGACCGTGCCTTCCGAGCGCTTCAGCCACACGCTGCGCGGCGTACGGCCACGGGCGCGCATGTCTTCGGAAAACGAGGTCAGCTTGGCAAAATTCTTTTCGATGCGTGTATTGATGAAATTGCCGGAACCGGGACGCCGCACCAGCAAGCCTTCGCTGACCAGGCCATCGATGGCCTTGCGCACGGTGATGCGCGACACGGCCAGGTCCATCGCCAGCTGGCGTTCGGCCGGCAGCGCTTCGTCCGGGCCAAGGATGCGTTTGTCGATCGCTTCGCGCAGCGCACGCTGCAATTGCTGGTACAGGGGCAGGCTGCTGGTTTGCCCCAGGCCTTGCATGATTTGAGCCAGGGTAGTCATACGGTGGGCGTCTCCGTTATGGCGCGTTATGGACGCGCTCTGCATGTGTTTTTCGTCGCTGGATAATACCAAAAAAGGCCGTTATAAAACCAATTTTCATGGTCAAGGCGGCAATTGCGTGAAAATCACGGCTGGTATTTATCGCTGTTCCCAGAGTGAAGCACAGAATAGAGACAAAGTGGTCTGTGTGTTTCAAACAACGTTATGAAAAAAATGTTTCAACTGGTAGTGCTGTGGTATTGGTTAGTAGTATATTGGAGTTGAATTGGTTTTGTAAGTGGTTGACAGAAGGATCTGCAGAGGCTGCCAGTTGGGAGCCGACTGTCAAGAAGATCTACGTTAAAAATGAAAAGG
Source organism: Janthinobacterium sp. Mn2066 (assembly GCF_049319705.1). Classification (NCBI taxonomy): domain Bacteria; kingdom Pseudomonadati; phylum Pseudomonadota; class Betaproteobacteria; order Burkholderiales; family Oxalobacteraceae; genus Janthinobacterium; species Janthinobacterium sp. Mn2066. Next base: position 299,289 of record NZ_JBMOUF010000007.1, read on the forward strand.
TTCCATCCTGGGGCCCAAATCAAGGGGGAGTACATGAAAAGCAATTTGACACCTGCTGCTGTCGTTGTGAAATCCGGATCGCGCAGCCGTACGCCGATCGCCATGGCCGTTGCCGTGATGGTCGCTGGCCTGGCTTTTTCGGCGCAGGCGCAAGAAGCACCGGCCGATGATCTGACCACCGTGACGGTGACCGGCGTGCGCGCATCGCTGGAAAAATCGCTGAAGCAAAAACGGAATGCTGATTCCGTGGTGGAAGTGGTGACGGCCGAAGATATCGGCAAAATGCCAGACCGTAACGTGGCTGACGCGATCCAGCGCTTGCCAGGTGTGAATACGCAATCGTCGGCCGGTGGTGAAGGCGGCTTTGGTGAAAACGACCGCGTCAGCTTGCGCGGCACCAGCCCCAGCTTCCAGCAAACGCTGTTCAATGGCCATGCCATCAGCACCGGTGACTGGTTTGTGTTGAATCAATTCGGCGGCAACGTCGGCCGCAGCAGCAGCTTCTCCCTGCTGCCATCGGAACTGGTGAGCTCGGTGGTCGTGCACAAGAGCGCCACGGCCGACCTGCCTGAAGGCGGTGTGTCGGGCACCATCGACGTGATCACCCGCCGTCCACTGGAATTCAAGAACAAGATCACGGCAGAAGGCTCGATCCAGGGTTTTTATAACGACCTGGCAGGCAAGACCGATCCGCAGTTCTCGGGCCTGGTGAACTGGAAAAATGATGACAATACCTTTGGCATCATGGTGCAGGGTTTCTCGCAAAAATCGACCGTGCGCCGCGACGGCCAGGAAATCCTGGGCTACACCCCGATCCTGGCTGACAGCGCTGCAGCCAAGGCCCATCCGGAACTGGCTGGCGTGAAAGTGCCGACCTTTATCGGTGCATCGCTGTTCGAGCAAAAGAAAAAACGTGAAGGCGGTGCATTCGATATCGAATTCAAGCCAACCAAGGACCTGACCCTGGATTTGAACGGTTTCTACTCGGAACTGAAAGCGCCGCATCAAAATACCAACTGGCTGGCGGCCCCTGCCAACTCGGTCAACACCGCCAATCTGGTGCCGACCAATTACACGGTCAAGAACGGCACCCTGACGGGCGGTTCGTTTACCCAGAACTCAGGCGAGGTCGACAATATCTACCGTCCTAATGCAGGCGGTAAATCGCAATATATCGATTTCAACTTCAAGTACCGCGCCACCAAGGACCTGACGCTGACCGGCAAGCTCGGCTCGACCCGTGGCGTAGGCTATGACCGCGACGACGTGTACTACCAAAACAACGTCGATGGCGGCATGGTGTACCAGTTGAACGGCATGAGCCCGGCGAGCGTTTCCTATCCAGGCGGCACCACCAATAAACCAGGCTCGACAGCATGGGCCGGTGGCGGGGAATCGCAGTCCATCGATAAGGAAAAATATGCCCAGCTCGATGCAGAGCTGCGCTTGTCCAGCGGCATCTGGGATTCGGTCAAGTTCGGTGGCCGTTTCACCGACCATAAACGCAGTGCCGAGCATCCGTTTGAAACCCGTCCGGGCGCCCTGGGTTTTTCCAATCCGGGTCCGGTCTGGAATGGCACCATGTATCCGAGCGACTTTGCCAAGAACCTGGGCGGCAACCTGACGAACAATTACTTCAAGTATGACGGTGCGGCATTGGGCGCCTGGGGCGCGGCGCCTGGCAACCGTTTGTTCGACTATGTGCGTCGCCACAACTGGACCGACGAATTCAAGCTGCAGGAAAAAACCTCGGCCGTCTACGGCATGGCTAACCTGACCGGCGACAACTGGAGCGGTAACTTCGGCCTGCGCGCTGTGCAGACCAAGCAATCGACCCTGGTCAACCAGGCTGGCGGCACGATTACCGGTTCCGACTGGGGCCCGTACTCGCAGCACCTGTACGAGCGTACCTACAACGACTACCTGCCTAGCGCCAACATCAAGTTTGACGTGCGTAACGACCTGGTAGTGCGTGCAGCGATCGCCCGTACCATCGCCCGTCCTGACTATAGCGCACTGGGTGGCTCGGTTTCGCTGAACGACGATGCATTGAGCGGCAGCGGCGGTAACGTCGCGCTCAATCCGGTCAAGTCCGATAATGCCGAAGTGAGCGCCGAGTGGTACTTCGCGCCGAAATCGGCCTTCTCGGTGGGCTTGTTCTACATGGACCTGAAATCGGTCGTGTCGAACGGCACCGTCAGCGCTACCTATTTCAACAGCAAGCGCAACGCCAATGCCGTGTACCTGATCACCTCGCCATTCAACACCACCGGCAAGAACAAGGGCGCGGAATTCAGCTACCAGCAACCGCTGTTTGGCGACTTCGGCGTGCTGGCCAACTACACCTATGCAGATGGCAAGCTGGACAATGGCGATGAGCTGATCAATGCATCGCGCAATACCTACAACGTGACGGGCTTCTATGAAGCCAATGCCTGGAGCGCACGTCTGGCCTACAACTATCGTTCGTCCTACAAGGCGGGCGTGGACCGTGGCGCCAGCCAGCACGTTGAAGGCAGCGGCGGCCTGGCCGGTTCGATCAACTACAAGATCAACGAACATTTCACTCTGACGTTCGATGCCCTGAACTTGACGAACACGACCATCAAGATGTACGCCGAGAACCGCGATCAGCCACGCGCGTTCTACAGCAATGGCCGCACCTACTATTTTGGTGTGCGCGGCAAGCTGTAAGCAGTGATATGGCCTGGCGCCTGTGCGCCAGGCCAGCTTCTTCCCAGATCTTTCTTTAAGCAAGTCCCTGTTGCAGGCGGCTTGCTTTTTTTTCGGCGTCCGATCCGTACGCCTGTCCTGCCGTAGTACCTCAGCCGTTGCCTTCTGTCTTCATATAAAACACCCCGCCACCGGCGGCATACCTATAAACCGAGGAGCTTATGAACAGTCGTTTGCATGCCGTTTTCCCTTCCGTATTTCCCCCTGTCCTTGGTACCACCTTGCGTCCTGCCGCTGCCGCCGTCGCCCTGCTGGCGATCAGCATGGCGGCGCAGGCGCAGCAGGCCGATCCTGCCCCTGCCGCCACCGATCCGTCCATGCAGGCGGTGATAGTGACGGGCATCCGTGCTTCGCTGGAACAATCGCTGAGCCAGAAGCGCAACAGCGATTCCGTGATCGACGTGGTCAGCGCCGAAGATATCGGCAAGTTGCCCGACAAGAACGTGGCCGACGCCGTGCAGCGCGTGCCGGGCGTCAACATTTCATCGTCGGCCGGCGGCGAGGGCGGTTTTTCCGAGAACGACCGGGTCAGCATCCGCGGCACCAGTCCCAGCCTCACGCAAACCCTGATCAATGGCCATGCGGTGGGCACGGGCGACTGGTTTGTCACGGATCAAGTCGGCACCGTGGGGCGCAGCGTCAGCTTTGCCTTGCTGCCATCGGAAATCGTCAGCCGCGTCACGGTGCAGAAAAGTGCCCAGGCCGACCTGGTGGAAGGGGGCGTGGCCGGTTCGATCAATATCGAAACGCGCAAGCCGCTGAGTTTCAAGGATCCGTTCACGGCCGAACTGGCGGTGCAGGCGATTTATGCCGACTTGCCCGGCAAGACCGATCCGCAAATGAATGCCCTGTTCAACTGGAAGAATGAAGCCAAGACCATGGGCGTGCTGTTCCAGGTGTTTTCTGAAAAGCGCCACGAGCGCCGCGACGGCCAGGAATTCTTTGGTTATGCGCCCATCGACGCCAACAGCCCGGCCGCGCAAAAGTATCCGGAACTGGCCGGCGTGCTGGCCCCGCTGGGCATCAACGCCGCGCTGTTCGAGCAGGTGCGCAAGCGCCAGGGCGGCAGCATCGACTTGCAGTTCAAGCCCACCAATGACCTGATGCTGGACGTGAACGGTTTTTACTCCAAGCTCGACGCGGCCAACTACAACCGCAGCTTTTATAACCAGCCGGGCGCCAACCTCAATGCGGTGGACAATGACGGCAAGCATGTGGGCGTGATCCCCAGTGCCTTTACGGTCAGGAACAATACCCTGGTGGCGGCAGAAATTCCTGCTTCGCAATACCCCGTTGCCGGCGCCACGCCCTACAACGGCCAGCTGTATCCCGGCCTGGTGGACCAGATCTACCGTCCCGGCTCGAATTCCTCGACCGCGTACATCGACTTCAATGGCAGTTACCGCGCCAGCGACCGCCTGCGTATCACGGGCAGCCTGGGCTATACGCGCGGCCTCGGCAACACGCCGGTGGACCTCGGCTACGAAGCGGGCCTGAGCGGCATCGGCGTGTCGTATCAACTGAACAGCCTGTCACCGGCCAAGATGAACTTCCCTGGCCTCGATGTGTCCAAGTTCGGCAATGTCGTCACGGCTTCGGCCTGGGGTTCCCACGTGGAAACCCTGGACACGGAAAAATACGGCCAGGCCGACGCTGAACTGAGCATGGATATGGGCGTGCTCGAATCGCTGAAATTCGGCGCCCGTTATGCGGAGCACCACCGCAACGTGGCGTGGCCGGAAAACCGCAGCTGCGCCCTGTGCGATGGCAGCACCAATGCACCGTTGCCGGCCTGGAACGGCGCCACTTATCCGGGCGACTATGGCAAGGGCCTCGGCGGTGGCGGCTATGGCCGCTACTGGCAGCTCAATCCGGCCGACCTGGTAGCGTGGGCCAATCAATACGATACTTCCGGCGGCCCCAATTCGCGCAACTGGCCAGCCGAACTGGACGTAAAGGAAAAGGATAGCGCCGCGTATGTGATGGCCAATTTGTCGGGCAATAAATGGCGCGGCAACGTGGGCGTGCGCCTGGTGCGCACGCAGCAGACGACGGTGACGAACGTGCCGGGCGGACCGAATCCGATCGGCCAGGAAAACGTGTTTGGCACGTACACGCCGACCGTCGTCAAGCACAGCTACACGGACGTATTGCCCAGTGCAAACTTCAAGTTTGACCTGAGCAAGGACCTGGTGGCCCGTGCCGCGGTGGCAAAAACCATGGCGCGCGCCGATTACAGCGCGCTGGTGGGGGCCGTCAACCTGAATGACCAGCTGCTGACCGGCACGGGTGGCAATCCCGATTTGAAACCGATCCGTTCGACCAATTACGACGCTACCCTGGAATGGTATTTCGCGCCCAAGGCCATGTTGTCTGCCGGTGTGTTTTATATGGACATGAAGTCGTATGTCACTTTCGGCACGGCGCCCGTGACCTACTACAACAATACGTTCAAGAAATTTAACACCTATGTGATCCAGTCGCCGACCAATATCGGCGCCACCAACAAGGGGGTGGAACTCAGTTACCAGCAGGGGCTGTGGGGCGGCTTCGGCGTGGTGAGCAATTACACCTATACCAATGGCAAGGCGGCCGATGGCGCCGCCGTGGTGGGCAGCTCGAAGGGCACGTACAACGTGGAAGGCTATTACGAGGATGCGCGCCTGAGCGCACGCCTGGCCTACACCTACCGCTCCAGCTTCCTGGCCGGCCTGTTCAGCAGTTCGCCGCAGTATGTGAATGGCGTGGGCAACCTGGCCGCGTCGATCAATTACAAGATCGACGAGCGCTATTCGCTGACCTTTGACGTGCTGAACCTGAACAATCCGGTGCTCAAGTATTACGGCGCCAACAAGGACCAGCCGACGGCGCTGTACTCGAATGGCCGCCAATACTATTTTGGCTTGCGCGCCAAGCTGTAGTCATCCCTGATAAAACCTGCTGCCCCGGTCTTGCCAGGCGCCGGCAGGTTGGCTTGCCATCCCCCTGCCAGCTGCAGGGAGATGGTTGTTGACTTCTCCATACGACCGAACCATGACTAATTTAACGCATAGCTCTCAACGTTATCTCGCATTCGATGTGTTGCGCGGCATGACTGTCACCCTGATGATCGTGTTTAATACACCGGGTGACTGGGGTGTTTTTTATAGCCAGTTCTTGCATGCCCAATGGCATGGCTTTACCTTGACAGACCTGGGTTTTCCCAGCTTTCTATTTGTGGTAGGCAATGCCATGGCATTCGCCCTGGAGAAATATGAAAAGCTGGGCCAGGGGGCCGTGCTGGCCAAGCTGTTCAGGCGCAGCGGGCTGATCATTTTGCTCGGTGTTTTGCTGTATTGGTTTCCTTTCTTTAAGATTGACGAAGCGGGACAGTTTGCCTGGCTGCCGCTGTCGCAGGTTCGCCTGCCCGGTGTGCTGCAGCGCATCGGCGTGTGCTACCTGGCCGCCGCACTGGTCCTGTATTACTGGAAAACGCGTGGCGCACTGGTCTTCAGTGCCGTGGCCTTGCTGGGTTATTGGGCCATCCTGGCGTACTGGGGCGACTATACCTTGCAGGGCAATGCGGCGGTAAAGCTGGACGTGTGGCTGCTGGGCGAGGCGCACCTGTACCACGGCGAAGGCGTCGCTTTCGATCCCGAGGGCATACTCGGCGCGTTGCCGGCCACGGTCAACGTGATCGCCGGCTATCTGGCGGGCAGCCTGCTGCGCCGGACCGCGCCGGATCGGCTGCGCGCCAGCTTGCGCAAGCTGATGCTGGCAGGCTGCATTTGCATTGCCGTGGCCCTGTGCTGGAATGCGGTATTTCCCATCAATAAAAAACTGTGGACCAGTTCCTACGTCATGCTGGGCGTGGGTTTCGATTTGCTGATACTGGCACTGCTGATGTTTGTCACCGACGTGCGCAAGATCACGGGCTGGACGTATTTTTTCGAAGTTTTCGGTAAAAATACCCTGTTCATCTACGTACTGTCGATCGTGCTGGTACTGATCTCCTTTAACATTCGCATCGGCCCGCAACATGCATATCGCTGGCTCTACGACGCGCTGTTCCAAAGCTGGGCATCGCCACCTGTGGCTTCCCTGCTATTTGCCGTCAGCTTCATGATGCTGTGCTGGTTGATCGCGTATGGCATGGACCGGCGCAAGATTTATATCAAGGTTTGAAGCGTCAACTGGTTTGAAGTGGCCGGCGCGGCGCTGTATGGCTGGGCGCCGGCTTTTATGTTGAGTTTTATGTAGCGAGATCATCACGATGAAATTACACGCAATGTTTGCCTGCCTTGCCTGCGCCTTGCCGCTGGCTGCCGGGGCCGCCGCTGTTGCTGCGCCAGCGCCGGAAGCGGTGGCGTACTACCCGGGCTGGAAATCGGCCGTTTTCCCTGGCAGCGGCATTAATATCCGCGCCAGCAATGTCAGCCTGATCCGGCATGCGTTTGCCGATATCTGCTGCGGTGGCGAGCAGGTGCTTGGCACGGCCCTGGCGCGTATCCTGGAGGCGCAACCATGAGCCAGCGCTATCTCGCACTCGACGTCCTGCGCGGCCTGACCGTGGCGCTGATGATCGTTGTCAATACACCGGGCGACTGGGACACCGTGTATGCGCCGTTCCTGCATTCCGACTGGCATGGTTTTACCTTGACCGACCTGGTGTTTCCCAGCTTTCTGTTTGTCGTCGGCAATGCGCTGGCCTTTGCGCTGGGCAAATATGAAAACCTGGGGCATGGCGCCGTGCTGGCCAAGCTGTTCAGGCGCAGCGCGCTGATTTTCCTGCTGGGCTTTTTCCTGTACTGGTTTCCCTTCTTTAAGATCGATGCCGCGGGCCAGTTTGCCTGGACGCCGCTGTCGCAGGTGCGTATTCCCGGCGTGCTGCAGCGCATCGCCGTGTGCTACCTGGCCGCCGCCCTGATCCTGCATTACTGGAAGGCGCGCGGCGCGCTGCTGTTTTCCGCCGTGGCCTTGCTGGGCTATTGGGCCATCCTCGCGCACTGGGGCGATTACACGCTGCAGGGCAATGCGGCGTCCAGGCTCGATCTGTTCCTGCTGGGCGAGCGCCACCTCTACCATGGCGAGGGCATGGCCTTCGACCCGGAAGGCATCCTCGGCAGCTTGCCATCGATTGTCAACGTGATCGCCGGCTACCTGGCGGGCAGCTTCTTGCGCCAGACGGCGCCGGCGCAGCTGCGCCGCAGCCTGTACCAGCTGGCCGTGGCGGGCGCCATCTGCGTGGCCGTGGCCCTGTGCTGGAATCCTGTTTTCCCCATCAATAAAAAGCTGTGGACCAGCTCTTACGTGATGCTGGGCATCGGCCTCGATGTGCTGCTGCTGGTGGTATTGATGTTCATCATCGATGTGCGCCGTTTCACGGGCTGGACTTACTTTTTTGAAGTGTTCGGCAAGAACACCCTGTTCATTTACCTGCTGTCGATGGTGCTGGTGATCATTGCGTTTACAGTGCGCGTTGGCTCCCTGAACGCATATGACTGGCTGTACCGCACGCTGTTCGTGGGCTGGGCGCCGCCGCATCTGGCGTCCCTGCTGTTTGCGACCAGCTTCATGCTGCTGTGCTGGCTGATCGCCTACGGCATGGACAAGCGCCAGATCTACATCAAGGTATGAGCACTAAAATTTCAGCTTCAGCTGGTAGCGGCTGGCCAGCAAGGTCAGCAGTAGCATCAGGGCGGTGACGGCGGCGGCGTTCAACAGGCCGGCGGCGCCGCCCGTTTCCCACCAGGGCCACCAGAAGCGGGGCAGGTGCAGCACGGCGGCCAGTTGCTCCCACAGGTCGGGCACGATGTAGGCAAACAGGGCATTGGCGCCGGCTGGCAGCAGCAGGGCCGCCCAGGCGCGCCAGCGCCAGATATCGATCACGATGTAAAACAGCAGGAACATGGCCAGCACGATGCCGCTGCACACCAGCGTGTACGATTCCGTGGCGAAGATCTTGTTGATCTGGTGATACGGGCGCAACAGCAGGCCGGCGCAAAACAGGCCGGCGGCAAACCAGGCCATGGAGACGATGCGCTGTTTGTTGCTCAGGGCGGCATCGCGCAGGAACAGCCGTCCCACCAGGGTGCCGGCCATCACATTGGCCGCCGTCGAACCGAGCAGCTGCGGCACGTTCACCAGCTTGGTGATGCCGGCCGGCAAGAAGTCCAGGCTGCCCGCCGTACCGCCCATATACAGCACGATCAAGCCGGCAAACGCTCCCATCAGTGCCGTGCCCTTGCCATGGCACGCCAGGTAGAGCAGGCTGCAGACCAGATAAGACCAGCCTATCATGCCGAGAATGCCCCACCAGCTCGGCTGCAGCCAGGTGCTGGAAAATTCCTCGTTGAGCTGGCCGCGAAAAGTGGCCAGCAGGAACAGCATCAGCGCGCCGCCCGCAGCCAGTTCCCAGCGCCCCGCGCCCTGGCGCCACAGCAAGATCATGGCGACATAAAACAGCAGGAAATACAGCGCGCGCGGCAGCAGTGCGCTCTGCGCATCGTAGCGGTAGGCATTGACCAGCACCACGCCGGCCAGCATCAGGCTGGCCGAACGCCACAGCAAGCGCCCCAGCAGGGCGGGAGTCACCTTGCCACAATGGCGCTGCAAGGCCAGCGGGATGGCCATGCCGACCATGAACAGGAAGCCGGGAAACACCAGGTCGGGCAGGGTAATGCCGTCGGCGCGCGGACCTGCATGTTCCAGCCAGTAGGGGATATTCGGCATGCCGCCCAGATAGTTGACCCAGATCATCGCCAGGATCACGAAGCCGCGGAAGGCGTCCAGGCTGATCAGGCGTTCTTGTGTGGTCGTAGCAATGGTTGGCGGCATGGTCGTGGTCAAATCCTATTTTAAAATTATAAAAGTTAAGAAAAAGATAAAATCCAGCTCGAAAAAAAAGCGGCTCCGGGCTATGCCGGGAACCGCTTCGGTGCGCGCTAAGCGTGCAAATTATTGCGCTGCTGCCGGCACTGCCGCTGCCGTCGCTGGACGGTTCAGCCAGAAGATCCAGTAGCGGGCCAGGTCGCCGACGCCGTCGCCGCCCTTGATGGTTTCCAGTTCCTTGATCGCTTCATCCTTCTTGCCGGCCATGGCGTAGGAGTAGCCCAGGCGCAGCTTGGCGTCTTCAGGACGCTTCAGGCCGCCCTTGGCGATGCCTTTCTGGATCAGGTCGATACCTTTGTCGAACTGGTCCATCGTGACATAGGCGTAACCGAGGTTGATCAAGCCCGTGCCGTCCTTGCTCTTCAAGGCCGAGGCTTCGCCGCTGGCGATGTTTTTCACGTCGTCGGCAGCAGCCTTGTTCGCCTGGTCGCGCAGTTTCTTGTGCTTGGCGGCATTCGGGCCGGTCCCCAGCACGCCCTTGGCGAAGCCGGCGTCCAGTACTTTTTTCGCTTCGGTCGGGAAGGCGTTTTGCAGGGCGATTTCGCCCATGTCGCTATAGTCTTCCGGCGACATGGTTTTCACGGCCTGGTTTTGCAGGCGCAGGATATCGAGCGCGAAACGGTCGGAGTAGCCCGCCTTGCTTTGCACACGGCCCAGCAGGTCGCTCCAGTAGTCGTCCGACGGGTAGTAGCGCACCAGGTTTTCCATGGCGATCAGATAGGTGGGCTGGTCCTTGCTTTTCGAGCCGGTATTGGCCAGCAATTGCAGTTCTTCCAGCGACGGCGCCTGGCCGGCTTGCTGCTTGGCCGTGATATCGCTCATCAACTCCTGTTTCGCGCGGGCGAAATCGTTGTTGAAATAATAGGCGCGGATGATGTACTGGCGCACGCCGGCCACGTCGCCCGTCTCGGTCTGGTAGCGGGTGAACCATTTGATGGCGTTGGTGTAGTCCTTGGCGTTGTAATGGTAGTTCGCCAGTGCCTGGATGAAATCGCCTTGTGATTTCTTGTCAAGCTTGCCCGATTCGATCACCGCTTCGAGCGCCGTCATGGCCATCGGTGCATTGTTGGTGGTCGAAGCGAGGGCCACGCGCAGGCGGTTCAGCACGAACAGCTCGTAGGGCGTCAGGGCCGGGATGGCGGCGGCCTGGTCGATGCGGCTTTGTACGTCGGCATAGTTCTTGGCATCCATCGACGCTTTCACGGCTGCCGGATCGAGCAGCTTGAAGACTTCAGGACGCACCGTATCGGCAGGAGCGGCAGCCGGCGCGCCTGCGGCAGGCGCTGCAGGTTGCGCATCCTGCGCGTGCGACAGGGCGGGCAGCATGTTCAGGCCGATGGCGGCCAGGAGCAGGCTAAGACGGGCAAGGCGGAATTGGGACATGGTCAATCCTTCAATCAATAACAAAAGTATGCGCCGGTACTGGCTGCCGCGGCGGCGGGCGGCGGCAAGACTAGGGGCCGGGCTAGCTTGAAAAAACACGTATTCTGCCATTCTGGGCGCACAAGGCCAAGGGCACCAGCATGGCAAACAGCGGCTATTGTCACATAAACGGCCGCTGCAGGTCTTAAACGGTGCGCGCTAATGCCTTCCCTTCGGCATCAAACAGCAGGCAGCGCTGGGGCGGCAGATACAGCCGCATGGCGTCGCCCGCCTGCAGCAACTCTTCCTCGGCAGGCTGTTTTACGGCCAGCATGTCCGGCACGCCTTCCATGCTGGCGTAGACGATGGCCACGTCGCCCAGGTACTCCACATGGCTGACTGTGGCGTCGACCAGGTTGTCCTGCGTATCTGCCGCGCCGCGCAGGCCCAGGTGCTCGGCGCGCACGCCCAGTGTCAATTTGTCACCGTTCGCCATGGCGCTGCCATTGGCGGCGATATCGATGACGGCGCCGCCGGGCAGGCGCACGCTGGCCTTGTGCGCATCGCCTGCCACCGCGGTGCAGGGGATGAAATTCATCTTCGGCGCACCGAGGAAGCCGGCCACGAACAGGTTGCCCGGATGGTTATACAGTTCGTGCGGGCTGCCCACCTGTTCGATGCGCCCGCCGTTGAATACCACGATGCGCTCGCCCAGTGTCATCGCTTCGACCTGGTCGTGCGTGACATAGATCATGGTGGTCTTCAATTCCTGGTGCAGGCGCGAGATTTCCACCCGCATCTGCACGCGCAGCGAGGCGTCCAGATTCGACAGCGGTTCGTCGAACAGGAATACCTGCGGCTTGCGCACGATGGCGCGGCCGATGGCCACGCGCTGGCGCTGGCCGCCCGACAGGTCTTTCGGCTTGCGTTTCAATAGCGGCGTGATCTGCAGGATGTCGGCTGCCCGCTCCACGGCTGCCCGCACCTCGGCCTTCTTGTGGCCGGCCAGGTTCAGGGCAAACGCCATGTTCTCGAACACCGTCATGTGCGGATACAGGGCGTAGCTCTGGAAGACCATCGCCAGGCCACGCTCGGCCGGGGCGATATCGTTGGCCAGCTTGCCGCCGATATGCAGCTCGCCGCCGCTGATGTCTTCCAGGCCGGCGATCATGCGCAGCAGGGTGGACTTGCCGCAGCCGGACGGGCCGACAAACACCACGAATTCGCCGTCGCGGATGTCGAGGTCGATGCCGTGGATGACCGGGTGCTTGTCGTCATACAGCTTGACGATATTATTTAAAACGATTTGTGCCATGAAGATCCTGGTTGTTAGCTTGCGCTGGCTGGCGCTTGTGTGGATTCAGCTTTGTCGAGCTTGTCGCCATTCTCCTTCGGACCGACGCGCATGAAGCGCGACAGCACCAGCACGGGAATGGCCGACACCAGCACCCACAGGAAGAAATTCTTGTAGCCGAGCGCCATCTGGATGTCGCCGCTGATCATCTTGAAGAGCACGAAACCGAGCTGCATCACGCCGGTGGCAAACGCATAGTGGGCGGTCTGGTATTTGCCCACCGAGACCACCTGCATCATGAACAGGATCAGGCCGACGAAGCCGAAACCGTAGCCGAACATTTCCAGGCTGAGGGCAGCCGTGATCAGGGTCAGGTCGGTCGGCAGGCTGTGGCTCAGGTAGTAAAACACCAGGTTGGGCAAGTTCATCGCCAGGATCAGGAAGAACATGGCGCGTTTCAGGCCCAGCCAGGAAGTAAAGTAGCCGCCGCCTATGCTGCCCAGCAAAAAGGCCACCGTGCCGGCCGTGCCATACACGGCGCCCACTTCCACCGTCGACAGGCCCAGGCCGCCCAGTTCGCGCGCTTCGCGCAGGAACAGCGGGCCGATGGTCTGCACTTGCGCTTCGCCGGCGCGGAAAAGGATGATGAAGGCGATCATGCCCCAGATGCCGGGCTTTTTCAGGAAGTCCACCAGCACTTCCCACAGGGTGTTGCTGATGCCGGCGATGCTCTTGTCCTTCACGGCGGTATTGCGCACCTGTGGCAGCGACCAGATATGGTAGGCGGCCAGCGACACCATGATGGCGCCGATGATCAGGAAGATCACCGACCATGCCGGCTTGACGCCGATTTGCTTTTCGAGGTAGCCGGCCAGGATCACCAGGCCACCCAGCGAAATGAATTTTCCGGCATTGAAGAACGCGCCTTGCCAGCCCGCGTAGGCCGCTTGCTGCTTGTTCGACAGGCTGGCGATATACAGGCCGTCGCAGACGATGTCATGCGTCGATGCGGCCAGTGCCGCCACTGCCAGCACGGCGATGCAGGCGGCGAACCACAGCGGCGTGTGCAGCGCCAGCGCGATCAGGCCCAGGCTCAGGCCACCGAGGAACTGGAACAGCACCACCATGGTTTTTTTACTGGGCGCCAGTTCCAGGAAGGGACTCCACAGCGGCTTGAAGACCCAGGCGAAACCGATCATCGCCGTCCAGCGGGCGATCTGGTCGTTTGGCACACCCAGGCTCTTGAACATCAGGCCGGCCACCAGCGCCACCGCGTAAAACGGCAGGCCCTGGGCGAAGTACAGCGTGGGAACCCAGGTGATCGGGCTGCGGACGCTGCTGCCGTTTTTACTTAACTCTGTCATTCAAGGTCTCCGTGCATCCAGTGGGTGAATTAATGTGCTCTATGATTATTTGACTGCGCCATCCATGCCGCGCATGAAGAAGCGCTGCGTGAACAGGAAGGCCAGCAGGGTCGGCACGATGGTGATCAGGGTGCCGGCCGCCACCACGCGCGTGCTGCTGCCGAAGGTGCCGCGCAAATACAGCACGCCGACCGACAGCGGGAATTCATCGGGCTTGCTCATCACGATCGAGGGCCAGATGTATTCATTCCACGATTCGACGGCCGTCAGGATGCCCACTGTCGCCAGCCAGGGCGTAATCAGGGGCAGCATGATGCGGCTGAAGATCACCCACTCCGAGGCGCCATCGACGCGCGCCGCATCGATCAGGTCTTGCGGCACTTCCTCGAACGCCTGCTTGAGCAGCAAAATGGCCACCGCCGTCACCACGTTCGGCAGGATCACGCCCGTGTAGGTATCGACCAGGCTCATTTGCGTGATGGTGATGAAGTTGACCAGGAAGTTGACTTCCGACGGCAGCACCAGGGTCGCCAGGATCAGGCCAAACACCAGTTTGCGGCCGCGAAATTTCAGGCGCGCCAGCGGATAGGCGGCCAGTGAACACAGCAGCAGTTTCCAGAAGACCGTGAATACGGCGATCAGCACCGAGTTCCTGAAGAACGACCAGATCGGGATGGCGTTGAACACTTCGACAAAATTTTCCAGCGACGGCGCTTTCGGCCAGAAGGTGGGCGGAAACGCGAAGATATTGCCTTCCGTGGAAATGGCCGTCACCAGCGTCCACCAGAAGGGGAACACGCAGATCACGGCGATCGCGCACAGCACGCCATAATGGGCCAGCACTTGTAAGCGCGTCTTCAGCGGGCGGGAACGGGTTTGCATGGTCATTCCCCTATCAGCGGTGTTTTGGTTTGAGGTAGCGCAGGCACAGCAGGGCGATGCCGATGCAGAACAGCGAGACGACAAAGCTGGCGGCCAGCGCGCGCGGCAGCTTTAAATGTTTCAAGCCCTGGTCGTAGGCGTAGTACAGGGCCGTGAAGGTGGAATTCATCGGGCCGCCCTGGGTCAGCACGTCGACTTCCTGGTACGCTTTCAAGGCAGCCAGCACCGATAAAATGGAGCACAGCATGATGGTCGGGCGCAGCATCGGCACGGTGATTTTCCAGAAACGCTGCCAGCGGTTGGCGCCATCGAGCATGGCCGCTTCCTGCATGTCCGACGGGATCGCCTGCAGGGCGGCCAGGTACATCACCATATACCAGCCCAGGCCGCGCCACAGGGTGACGAACATCACGGCAAACAGGGCCAGGCTATCGTTCGACAGCCAGCCCACCGGCGCATTCACCAGCTTCAAGGTCATCATCACGTAATTCAAGGCGCCCTGTTCGTGGAACATGAAGCCCCACATGATGCCGACCACGGACACGGTGGTCACCACCGGCACATAAAACGCGGCGCGGAACAAACGGATGCCGGGCAGGCGGTTATTCACCAGCACTGCCAGCGAGATCGCGCCGATCTGCACGAAGGGCACCATCAGCAAGAACAGCAGCGAATTTTTCAGGCCCGAGACAAACATCTCGTTATTGAAGATGTAGCGGAAATTATCGAGGCCGACGAAACGCGTTTCGCGTATCAGGCTGTAATCGGTAAACGCCAGCACGGAGCCATAGCCGACGGGCCAGAAGGAGAAAGCGGCCAGCAGCAACAGCGCAGGGGTCAAAAAGAGCCAGGCTTGCAGGGTGCGGCGGTGGGAAGGTTTCATCTGCGTCTTTCTCAGTGCGGCGCCAAGGTGGCCAGCTTCTTGTTCCAGATGGCCACTGCCTGGTCCAGCGCCTGCTGCACATCCTGCTTGCCCGTGACGCCTGCCTCGACGGCCTTCACCAGCGAGCGGCGCAATTCATCGTAATCGTCGATGCCGGCCACGTACAGGGTACGCGAATGGTTCATCGACAGGGCGCCGGCGGCCACGGCTTTTTCCGCTGCGCCTGCGTTCGGCGGCGTGGACAGGAAGAACGGGTCGGCCGCCGCCTTGATGGTGGTGGGGAAGACGCTGGCCTGGCGTGCAAAGGCCAGCTGGTTGGCGTCGTTGGTAAGGAAGCGGGCGAACTTGCCGACCGCCGGCAGCAAGCCTGGCGCCACTCCCTTGGGAACCGCAAAGTGCACCAGCCAGCCGCCATCGGCGATGCCGGTCGGGCCCAGCGGCGCCGGCGCCACGTCGGTGATGGCGTAGATATCCCTGGCGTCGCTGCGGATGCGCTGCATGGCCGTCGGCGGCGCCAGCAGCATGCCCAGGCGACCACCCTTGTAGGCGTCGATCACGGCCGGGAAGTTATCTTCGGCGAACAGGCTTTCTTTCAACAAGCCGCCCACTTTATAGGTGTCGGCCAGTTTCTGCACCAGCGCCACGTGCTGCGGCGAATTGAAGACGGCCTTGTTATTGGCGATCACCGGCAAGCCCTGCTGCATGAACAGGCCATCGATTTTCGACAGTGCCGGCGCGATGCCGGCCTTGCCCGTGCGCTGTGCGATCTGGCGCGCAAACGCCAGCTGTTCATCGAGGCTGGCGGGGCCGCGCGTGAGGCCGGCCTGCCTGAAGATGGCGGTATTGAAGGCGATCACCGCGACATTGCTGTACATCGGGAAGCCATAGGTGCGGCCCTTGAAGGTCAGGTCGGCCAGGGCGCTGGGCAGGTAGTTGGCCCGTGCATCGCCGAGCAGCGCATCGACGGGCGTGAGCAAGCCGTCGCGCGCATATTCATCGGCCCAGGGCACGTTCAGGCTGACCAGGGCGGGCGGGGTGCGGGCCACGATGCGCGTGACCAGCTTGGTCTGGATCACATCCCAGGGGAAGTCGATCCATTCGATCTTGACGTCGGGATTCTGCGCTTCATAGCTGGCCACCACCGCATTGAAATACGGCGTGAACTTGGGCTTCATGCTGAAGGTCCAGAATTCGATTTTCTCGACAGCGTATGCCTGCGGCGCACATAGGGCCACAGCGGCCACGGCGGTAACGGCTGCCAACAGTCTCTTGATCATCATTCTTGTCCTGGAGCGCCGTGGCTCCATCGTTTATGAATCCGCGGCGCGGGTACATGCCCTTGCCGTCGCTTATCGTGGGTGGCAGCAGCGCCCCGTGCCGGGGGCGGTGCTGCCGGTACTGCGCTTAGTTCGTTTTTGTGACCTTGTTCAAGTGACGCGGTGCATCCGGATTCATGCCGCGTGCGGCCGACAACTGCGCCGCCATCACATAGAAGGACTGGATCGCGACGATAGGGTCGAGGTCTGGCGTGGCCGACACGGGCAGGGTCAGGTCACGCTCTGCCACGTCGGCCGGGGCGGCCAGCAAGACCTTGGCGCCGCGGCCGCGCATCTCGGTCGCCAGCTGCAGCAGGCTGGCCTGGGTAGGGCCGCGCGTTGCAAAGATCAGCAGCGGGTAGCCGTCTTCGATCAGGGCCATCGGGCCATGCTTGATTTCGGCGCCGCTGAACGCCTCCGCCTGCAGGGCCGAGGTTTCCTTGAATTTCAGGGCCGATTCCAGCGCCACGGGGAAGCTGATGCCGCGGCCCACCACCATGATGTTGCGGGCCGGCGCCAGCACCTCGATCGCTGGCGACCAGTCGATGCGGGTGGCATTGAGCAAGTCTTCAGGCAGTGCTTCCAGGCCGGCCTGCAGTTCCGGGTCGTTCTGCCATTGCGACACCATGCGCGCGCCAGCGACCAGGCTGGTGATGAAGCTCTTGGTGGCGGCCACGCTTTGTTCCTTGCCTGCGCGCAGCGGCATCGCCCATTCGGCGGCGTGCGCCAGTGGCGATTCGATATCGTTGACCAGGGCCACGGTGGTGGCGCCGCCGTCGCGGAAGTAGCGGATCGGTTCGACCACGTCCGGGCTTTGGCCCGATTGCGAAATCGAGATGGCCAGCGTGTCGCGCGTCAGCAGCGGCGACTTGTTCAGGGTCACCAGCGACATCGGCAGGGACGCCACCACGCGGCCCAGGCGGGCCATGATCAGGTAGGCGACATAATTGCAGGCGTGGTCCGAGCTGCCGCGCGCGATGGTCAGCGCGGTCGAGAACGAGGTGCTCCTCAATTTGCGGCCCAGTTCCGCGTAGCGCTCGGTGTCGCTGGCCAGTTGCAGGGCGACGCATTCGGCGGCGGAAACGGCTTCTTTAAGCATCATTGAGGTCACAGATTTCTCCTTCTATATACACAGCTTTGAGTTTGAGATCGCGATCGAGTACCACCAGATCGGCGTAAGTACCGGGGGCCAGCCGGCCACGTTCTTCCAGGCCCAGGTAATCGGCGGCATTGGTCGATACGCGTCGCGACGCATCGGCCAGGTCCAGTCCCAGCCCCACCAGGTTGCGCAGCGCCTGGTCCAGGGTCAGGGTGCTGCCCGCCAGGGTGCCGTCGGGCAGGCGCACGCCACCCATGCATTTCTGCACGGCGTGGCGGCCCAGCATGTATTCGCCGTCCGGCATGCCGGTGGCGGCGGTTGAATCGGTGACGCAGTACAGGCGCGGGATGGCGCGCAGCGCCACCTTGATGGCGCCCGGATGCACGTGCAGCAGGTCGGGGATCAGTTCGGCGTATTCGGCATGCGCCAGCGCGGCGCCCACCATGCCCGGTTCGCGGTGATGCAGGCCGCTCATGGCGTTGAACAGGTGGGTAAAGCCGACCGCGCCGTGCTCCAGCGCGGCCACGCCGTCTTCATACGAACCGAGCGTGTGGCCGATCTGCACGCGCACGCCGGCGTCGGCCAGCGCGCGCACCAGGTCCAGGTGGCCGGCGATTTCGGGCGCGACCGTGATCACGCGCAGCCTGGCCAGGGTTTGCAGGCGTTCGATTTCGGCCAGCGAGGCGGCGCGCGCATAGTTGGGCTGCGCACCGAGCTTGCCGGAATTGATGTACGGACCTTCCAGGTGGGCGCCCAGCACGCGGGCCGTGTTCGGCCGGCGGTTTTTGGCCGCGATACCGATCGCCGTCAGGGCTGCGTCGATATCTTCCGGCGGCGCCGTCATGGTGGTGGCCAGCAGGCTGGTAGTGCCATGGCGCGCATGGATGCCGGCAATCGTATACACCGCATCGCCGCCTTCCATGATGTCCTTGCCGGCGCCGCCGTGCACGTGCAGGTCGATAAAGCCCGGAATGATGTAATCGTCGCCGTTCTGGGAAGGGTGGACCGAGTCGCCCTTGATCGCCTTGACGCGCTCATCGAATTCGATGGCGCCGTGGATCCAGCCGCCTGGTGTCAGGATGTTACCTTGGATATTCAATACATCGCTCATCTGCGCGACTCCGCTACGAATTCATAATAATCACTGCGGCAATACGAGTGGGTCAGCTCCACTGCCGCGCCGTTGTCGAGATAGCTGACACGGGTGATGTGCAGCATCGCTTCCCCCGTCTTGATATTGGCCAGCTTGGCCTGTTCCGGCGTGGCGTTGACGGCGCGGATATGCTGCAGCGCGCGCATCGGGATGGTGCCGCGCGACTCCAGGTAGCCGTACAGCGAATCGCTCACCTGCTGCGGGTCCGGCATGTACAGCGCCGGGATGGTGGTCGTTTCAATCGCCATCACCACTTCGTCGGCCGTGCGCAGGCGGCGCAGGCGCGCCACCGGCATGTGCGGCGACAATCCCAGCGACAGCAGCTCCAGCGGCGCGGCCACGCCGATATCGCGCTGCAGCCAGCGCGAGCCGGCCTTGAAGCCGCGCTGGCGCAGTTCTTCCGAAAAGCTGGTCAGGCGCGACAGCGGCTGCTCCAGCTTGGGCGTGATGTAGGTACCGGAACCGCGCTTGCGGGTCAGCATGCCGCGGTCGCACAGCATGTCGATCGCCTTGCGCGCCGTGACCCGCGAAATTTCCAGCAGGTCCGACAAGACGCGCTCGGAGGGCAGCGCCTGGTTGGCGCGCCAGTCGCCGCTGGCGATGCCGTCCGACAGCATGTTTGCCAGTTGCATGTACAGCGGCGTGTCGCTGGCGGGATTCGGTTTGAAGGTCGAGAGTTTGGCTAGCATGGCGCTGTTTCCCGCAGGTGGTTGCGTATCAGGCGCAGGCCGCCTGCCGCCGAGTCGCCCTGGGCCGGCACGACGCGTTGCAGCAGTTCAGCCGGCAGGTAGGCCGACAAGGGCGCCGCCAGGCCGCCGCACAGGGCGACCGGCAGCTTGCCATCGGGATCGAGTGCGCTGGCGATCAGGGCCACTTGCTGGCCCGCTTCGACCAGGATGCTGCGCGCCACGGCGTTGTTCGGTGCGTGTTCCAGCACCAGGCGCGCCAGCTGCGCGTAGGTGGTCTGCGAGGCGCTGGCCAGCCAGGCCTGCATGGCGTCGCGATGGCCGCCGGATGCTTCGATGATCGCCGTGGCGAAGGCGCTGCCGGCCACGCGGCCATCGACCACTTGCTGCGCATGGCCCATGGCGCGCATGCCGATCCAGGCGCCGCCTGCCTCGTCTCCGGACGGGAAGCCCCAGCCGCCGACTTCATGGCGGCTGCCGTCCGCATGCAGCACTTCGCCCACGCTGCCGGTGCCGATGGCGACGATGGCGCCCGGCTTGCCGCCGTGGGCGCCCAGCAGGGTGGTCAGCGCGTCGGACTCCAGCGCCACGTGGGCGTAGCCGGGATTGTGTTCGATGAAACTGACGGCCCATTGTTTGTTGTGCACGCCTGCCAGGCCCAGGCCGATGGCCATCTGCTGCAGGGGCGGCTGTGCCAGGCCGGCCGCGCGGAAGGCCAGGGTGACGGCGTGCGCCACCGACGTCCAGGCGCGCTCGATGCCATGGGCCAGGCCGGAAGGCCCGCTTTGTCCCTGCCCCAGTTCTTGTCCATCAGGGCGCGCCAGGCGTACGCGGGTTCCGCTGCCCCCTCCGTCGACGCCGATTATGTATTCGATCATGTGTATGCAGTCCGGCTATGGTTGATTGCGCCTGTTCCCTTGTGTTTTATTGATAGTTGGGAAAAGCTGAAGGCACTATATTGTCGGCCCGGTGGCTTGTCAACAGGTATTTAAGTGGTATTGAATAAACTGCCATAAAGTTTATGCGGCTGGCCGAAGGTGTTGCTGTAAGTCATTGTTATGAAAGGTTTTTGTTGCTGCTGCGAATGGTATTGAAATTGGCCTTGTTCAATGCCAATTTTTTACAGGCATGCGGCCAGCAAGGCTTGAGGTTTGCTTGGGAGCATGCTTGGCAAGGCTGGTCATCAGGAGTACAGTCCGCCTTTTAGACCTCAGTTGGAAGACAGCAGATGAACGACAAGGCAGCAAAAAGCGAGTATTGGGACGAGTGGCAGAGCGAGGCGCTGGCCGCCGGTGTGCCGGCGCCGTTGGCGGCTCTGGGCATGGAAGTGATGCGCGCCCATCGCAAGAATCGCTGGCCGAAAGAATTCCTCGGCCGCCTGGACGATGGCCCGACCATGCTGGCGAT
Organism: Janthinobacterium sp. Mn2066; assembly: GCF_049319705.1. NCBI lineage: Bacteria > Pseudomonadati > Pseudomonadota > Betaproteobacteria > Burkholderiales > Oxalobacteraceae > Janthinobacterium > Janthinobacterium sp. Mn2066. Next base: position 320,338 of record NZ_JBMOUF010000007.1, read on the forward strand.
GTGCCTGGAAGACGAGGCGGAAACGGAAATGTTGTTTACCGAGTGCCTGTATCCCTACGATACGGTGCTGCTCGAGAAGACGCGCCGGCGCCTGTGCCTGCACTGATGTAGTGTGGGAGTAGGTAGTTAGCCAAACGGCCGCCTGGCGCGGCCGTTTTGCTGTCTGGACACTATTTGCCGACGAAGCTGTCGTTGCTTTGATTGCGCATGCGCAAGACCAGCAGGCCGGCAGCGATCATCAGCAGCGCTGGCGTGCTCGGTTCGTAGGGTTGTGGGCTGGGCAGCTGGCTGAGGTGATGCCGCGTGGAATCGGCGCCGGCGAGATTGCTGCTGGCTGACAGGGTCAGGGCTGCGGTTAGCAGGATCAACTTTTTCATCATGGTGTGTCCGTTCGAGGCTGCAATCTGAATACGTATGGCCGAAATGAATCCGGCGCATGCCCTGTCTCCAGCGTGTAGTCTTGTCCACGACGAGGGGCTTGTGCCCGCACATGATGGCTTCATATCTTTTTGTACTTTCCCTGTATTTAAGCACAATACATATAAATTTGGAATGTCTTTTTGTTTTTATTGCACGCTGGGGCTGAGGCATGCAGTGGATCTGGCCGGGAAATGACGTGGCATTTTCACGCTGCAGTGTCATAATGGGCTGGGCAAACCGCCCAGGCGCATGGAGCACATGATGAGCAAGGCACAGGACAGCAAGAAGGAAAGCAAGAAGGAGCCCGCGAAATCCATGAAGGAAAAAAAGGAAGCCAAGAAGATCAAGAAAGAAGAGCGCAAGCGTTAGCCCGATGAGCATGCGCTACCTGACAGGCTTGACCCTGGCGGCCGCCTTGGCATTGTTGCCGGCCGTCAGCGCGGTGGCGCAGAAAAAAGCGCCGCCGAGCACCTTCGGCCAGGTGGTGGGCAATGCGGTGCTGTGTATCGATCATCTCGACAACAAGGCTTTTTATGCCTACCTGCTGAGCGCCTTCGGCCCGGCCTACAAGCATGAGGGCGGCGCCTACTGGTTCCGCACCGACGCCACCCTGTGGGGCGCGCCCGTTACCGACGTGATCGTCAGCGACGACACCAGTCCCCTCGTATTCATGGGCGCGGTGCTCGACAGCACGCCGGAGAAACTGGTGCCGGCCATTCGCACTGCGTCGGGCATGGCTTTCAGCAAGGCCGATAATTCCGCATTTCCTGTCCGTACTTCCGTGCCTGGCAGTAAAATCGTCTACTTTGCTCGCAAGGCGAAAGTCTATTGCGCCAGATACAAGCCGTTACCGCCCAAGCATACCCGTTGAGCGCACGGCTTGTCTGCTGCCGCGCCTGACTGTGCCACCTGATTCTCCATCCGCAGGGTCTTCATGTACACGCATTATTTTCAGCTCAAGCAATCGCCGTTTTCGATCGCCCCCGATCCCCGCTACCTGTTCATGAGCGAGCGCCACCGTGAAGCGCTGGCGCATTTGCTGTATGGCGTGGGTAGCGGCGGCGGCTTTGTCTTGCTGACGGGCGAAATCGGCGCCGGCAAGACCACTGTGTGCCGCTGCTTCATGGAGCAGATCCCCGACAATTGCCAGTTGGCCTATATTTTCAATCCCAAGCTGTCGGTGGAAGAATTGCTGCACTCGATCTGCGAGGAATTTCGCATCAGCCTGGCGCCCGGCGTTGCCAGCGTGAAAGGCTATGTCGATGCGATCAATACGCATTTGCTGGCCAGCCATGCGCAGGGCAAGAACAATGTGCTGATCATCGACGAAGCGCAAAACCTGTCGGCCGCCGTACTCGAACAATTGCGCTTGCTGACGAACCTGGAAACGAGCGAGCGCAAGTTGCTGCAAATCATATTGATCGGCCAGCCTGAATTGCGCACCATGCTGGCGCGGCCGGAGCTGGAGCAGCTGGCGCAGCGCGTGATCGCCCGCTATCACCTCGGATCCCTGTCGGCCGACGAAACGGCCAGCTACATCCACCACCGTCTGGCGGTAGCGGGCAGCACGGCGCAGCAGCCCTTTGCTGTCAGCCTGATGGCGCAGATCCATGCCTTGAGCCATGGCGTGCCGCGCCGCATCAACCTGTTGTGCGACCGGGCATTGCTGGGCGCCTATGTGGAAAACCAGCGGCACGTGACGCGCAAGATCTTGCGCCAGGCGGCGCAGGAAGTGTTTGCGGAAGAGGGCGCGGCATCCCGTACGCAAGGCTGGCGCTGGCCGCAGGTGGCGGCCGGCGTGCTGGCTGGCGCCGTGGTGACGGCTGCGCTGGCCTGGCATTTTGCACCGGCGCACGCGCCCGTGGCCCAGCCGGCGCAGGCGCCGGTGGCGGCCGTTGCGCCTGTGCCGGCCGCCAGGGTGGCGGTGCCGGACCGCAACGCCGTCTTGCGCCAGCTGGCCAGTTTGTGGGGTGAGCAATTGCCGGCCGGCGATGCCTGCCAGGCGGGCGCCCGTGCAGGTTTGCGCTGTCTGCAAAGCCGCGGCGGCATCGCCGAGCTGCGCGTGCTGGACCGGCCAGCCATGCTGGTATTGTCCGAGACGGGCGGTGGGGAGGAGCTGGTATTGCTGACCGGCCTGCATGGCGAGCAAGCCAGCGTGCTGCTCGATGGCAAACAGCAAACCTTGCCGCTGGCAGAACTGGCACGGCGCAGCGATGGCAGTTTCGTCACCTTCTGGCGCGCGCCGCGCGGCTGGCGCGATGAAGTGCCCGTCGGCGCCCGTGGCGCCGACGTCGATTGGCTGGCGCGCCGCCTGGCGCAATTGCATGGCTTGCCGCCGCCAGCGGGCAACCTGCCGCTGGACGATGCCATGCAAAAGCTGTTGCGCGACTTCCAGCAAGAACAGCAGCTGAAGGCCGATGGCCTGGCGGGACCGAAGACTTTCATGCGCCTGATGCAGCTGGGCGACAACAATACAGAGCCGCGCCTGTCGGCTGCCACGGCAGCCACAGCGGCCATGGTCGCGGGGAAATAAGATGTCGTATATTCTGGAAGCACTGAAAAAATCGCAGGCCGAGCGCCAACTGGGCGAGTTGCCATCCATCCACGCGCCGCAACTGCCGCTGCACCAGGCGCATGGCCTGGCTGGCAGCAGCCGCTTGCCGGTGTGGCTGGCGCTGGGCGCCGCCAGCCTGGCCGTGCTGGCGGCATTGCTCTGGTGGCGGCCGTGGCAACAGCCGGTGCTGGCTGCGGTCCCGGTCCCAGCCCCAGCCCCAGCCCCCGCTCCGGTCCCGGTTCCGGTTCCGGTTCCGGCTGCGCTCCCGGCCGTCGTTGCGCCTGCGCCAGTGTCTGTGCCGGCAGCACCGGCGCCCGCACCCGTCAAGGTGGCGCCCGTGCCTGAATCGAAGCCGCAGCCCCAGCCCGTCGCCAAGGCGGCAGCGGCGGCGCCCGCCAGCGCGCCAGCGGAAGAGGTGATACCCGGCCTGCGCGACTTGCCGGACCCAATCCGGCAGCAAATTCCGCCCATCGTCCTGGGCGGCTATATCTATTCGAAAAATCCGGAAGACCGATTGTTGCTGATCGACAAGGTGCTGCGCCATGAAGGCGAGGAACTGGCGCCGGGCCTGGTGCTGGAAAAGTTGCAGCCGAAGGCGGCCATCTTCAACTTCAAGGGCTACCGCTACAAGATGCCGTATTGACGGCAGCCCGGTCGTTGTTGCATATCAAGCCAGGCCAAGGTCAGTGGAACCCGGCGGACGGGACCGGGTCGAACTGCTGTTGGCGCCGTCGTGCGCCTCGCAGGCAGGCCAGCCGGGAGTGCAATCATGGTGGGCAATCTGGCGCAGATCGACCATATCGTCGTGCTGATGATGGAAAACCGTTCCTTCGACCACATGCTGGGCTATCTGAGCCTGGAGGGTGGACGCAGCGATATCGATGGCTTGCACGCCGGATACGCCAACACGCATGGCGGCGTGCATTACCCGATCCACCATTTGCAGCGCACGGCATTGGGTCCCCAGCAGGATCCATCGCATACGGGCGCGTCGGTGGCGGTGCAGCTGCAAAACAGGAATGGCGGCTTTGTCGACGATTATGCGCAAACGCATCCGGGCGATCCCGACATCGACCTGGTCATGGGTTACTACAATGCGGGCGACTTGCCCATGTATGACTTCCTGGCGCGGCAATTTTGCGTCTGTGACCGCTGGCATAGTTCGGTGCCGGGCGCGACCTGGCCAAACCGCCTGTACGCCATTAGCGGCAAGGCGGCCGGCAGCAGGGACAGCAAGCGCGTGCCCCTGTATGTCAATAAATCATTTGTGCGCCAGCTGGAGCGCTCCCTGGTCAGCTGGAAATTTTATTCCGCCTGGAAACCGTGGAGCCTGGCCCTGACGGACGACCATTACCGCTCCTCCGAATGTTATGAACCATTCGGTTCGCGCCAGCGCCGCTATGGCTTCATCGGCGATGCGCTGGCCGGCGCCTTGCCCTCGGTCAGCTGGATCGATCCCCACTTCTTTGCCAATGACGACCATCCGCCAGCCGATATCCGCGCCGGCCAGGCGCTGGTGGCGCAGGTCTACCAGGCGCTGTCGCAGGGGCCGGCCTGGCCGCGCACCTTGCTGGTCCTGTGCTATGACGAGCACGGCGGCTTCTTCGATCACGTGGCGCCCGGCCCGGCCGAAGACGACGATCCCGCTTTTCGCCAGTATGGCGTGCGCGTGCCCGCCTTGCTGGTGTCGCCGCTGGTATCGCCAGCCAGTGTCTGCCACGCGTTACTGGACCACACGTCCATCATTAAAACCATCTTGCAGCGTTTTTGCACCGATGATCACGGCGTCCTGCCCGACATGGGCGCCCGCGTGGCCGCTGCTGGCAGCCTGGGAGTGGCATTGACGCTGGCGCAGCCGCGGCCTGCGCCTGGCGTGCCCGACAGCGTGCCAGCCCAGCGCGCGTGCTGGGAAGCAGAGCTGCGCGCCGCCGATTTCGCGCCCGTGGCCAGGCTGACGGGCGTATCGTCCGCGCCAGCCATATCGGATGCCGAGGCGGGCGCGATCGCCGCCCATCGGCAACTGGCCCGCGGCGCGAAAAATGCGCTGGCGGCCAATGGTAAAAGTGGCAAGAGCGGCAGGAGTGGTGGCAAGAGTGGGCAAAGTGGCAAAGGTGGCGGAGCGCAGTCGCTCGGCCGGCGGCGGAAAAAGCATGGTCTTTCCGATGTGCATGTGCCAGCGAGGATGGCGCTGCTGGACGACGGGGAGGGCAGTGGCTGAGTGGCGGAAGAAACTGTCAGGCGGCTCGTATAATAAGGTGCATTCACGCTAAGCAGCACTCAAGCACTCACAGCAAGCTGCACTCACCGACAAAAGAGGACGAGAGGACGACAATCATGCAAGTATCCATGCCCGCACACCCGGTACTGGGCGTCATAGGCCGTTCCGGCAGCGGCAAGACAACCTTGCTGGAGTATCTGGTGCAACAACTGGCGGCGCGTGGCCTGCGTGTCAACCTGGTCAAGCATAGCCACCATGACCTGGCGCTGGAGCCGCCGCACAAGGATAGCGCCCGCTTGCGCCTGGCTGGCGCGGCCGAAGTGATGGTGGCTTCGCCGTATCGTTACGCCATCGTGCACGAGTTGCGCGGCGCGCCCGAACCGACCCTGGTCCAGCAGCTGGCCCGCATGGGGCCGGCAGACCTGACCCTGGTGGAAGGCTTCAAGCAGGATCCCATTCCCAAGCTGGAGGTATTTCGTGTTGAAGTGGGGCAAATGCCACTGTACCCGCACGACCCGCACGTGATCGCCGTGGTCTCGGATAGCCCGGCGCCGGACGACTTGCGTGCCGGACTCGTCTGGCTGGACTTGAATGCGCCCAGGGACGTGTTGGGCTGGTTGCTGCAGTGGCATCAGGACTGGCTGGAAAAATAAGACTAAAGTATTGCCCGAGCTGCCCGTTAATACAGGTAGACCCTTACTGGAGAACGCCATGGACGTCGGAAGCATTGCTCAACTGTCAACCACGATCGCGGAGACAGGAACGCGGCAAGCCGTCGGCTTGTCTGTGCTGAAAAAAGCACAGGAAGTGCAGAGTTCCACCGCCACCGCCTTGCTGGCCGCCTTGCCGCCTGTGCCAGCGGCGCCGAATCTGCCTGCTCACCTGGGTAACCGCATCAATACGACCGCCTGACAGCGCGTCATCAGGCGTGATCCCCGCGCCTGAGCTGGCTTCAGCCTGCCCACACCACCGTTGTTGACGGTGGCGCGTGGGCGTTTTAGCTTTTGCCCGCGTACCCGCGTAGATTAAAAGCGTCAATGTTCGCCACGACGCCGCCAATTCAGTAGAATCACTGTGCCGGCGGCAGCGTGGCTGCCTGGCCTGGCATGCGCCTGCTCCCATTTATCTATCACTTGCAAGAGGAACACCATGAATAAACGTCAAGCCTTCGTCGCCGCTGCTCTCGCAGGCCTGTGCGCCACCAGCGCCGTCAGTGCAGCTGCGCACGATGCGCCCGCCACTGCTGGCGACAAGGAAAAATGCTACGGCGTCGCCAAGGCAGGCCAGAATGACTGCGCCTCTGCCGATGGCGCCCATTCCTGCGCCGGACAGGCAACGCAGGATAACTTGCCAGGCGAGTGGGCCTATGTTGCCAAGGGCACGTGCACCCAGGCGGGCGGTTCCCTGAAGCCTGTCAAGGCCGCCAAGAAGGCCAAGTAATCATCGCCGCTGCCCGCCCGCTTTTGCCCACCCATGCGCTGGCCGGCGTGGGCGTCGGCTTGCGCGCCAGCCATTACCGCGACTTCCTTGCAGCCCGGCCCGCCGTCGACTGGCTGGAAGTGCACACGGAAAATTATCTGGCCCGCTCTGGCTGGGACTGGCAAGTGCTGTCCACCTTGCGGGCGGACTATGCACTGAGCCTGCATGGCGTCGGCCTGGGGCTGGGCTCGGCGTGCGGTTTTTCTGAGCGGCATCTGGTGCGCGTACGCCAGCTGGTAGAGCAGATCGAGCCGGCGCTGGTTTCTGAACACCTGTGTTGGGGCGCTGTCGCCCAGCATCAACTGAATGACTTGTTGCCTTTGCGCCTAGATAACGCGGCGCTGGACTTGCTGTGCGAACGGGTCGGGCGGGTGCAAGATGCCTTGCAAAGGCCGATCTTGCTGGAGAATGTCTCCACTTATCTGCGCTTTCATGGCGATAGCATGAGCGAAGCGCAATTCCTGGCCGAACTGGCCCGCCGCAGTGGCTGTGGCTTGCTGCTCGATATCAATAACCTGTATGTGAACCAGTGCAACCACGGCGAAGATGCGCTCGCTGCCCTGCAGGCCATCGCTCCGGGCAGCGTGGGCGAATTTCACCTTGCCGGCCACCTCGTCACGCCGCACGCCGTGATCGACCATCATGGGGCGCGCGTGGCTGAACCCGTGTGGGCCTTGTATGCGGCAGCCTTGCAGCGGTTTGGTCAGGTGCCGACCCTGATCGAATGGGATACCGATGTGCCCGCGCTGGAAGTCTTGCTCGACGAAGCGGACAAGGCGCGCAGCCTGATGGCGCCGCACCGCCCGCCCGCACCCTGGCAAGTATCGCGTGTCCCGATAACGCCCGCGCTGCCGGCCCCGGCGCTGGAAGCCAGCCAGCAAGCATTTGCCGCTGCACTGCTGGACATGGCGCACAGCGAGGCCGTCTTGCCGCAGATGCAATCCGCATCGTCCGCCGAACGCCTGGCCCTATACCGGGGCAACCTGGGCGCTACCTGGCGGCGTACCCTGGGCCATGCCTATCCCGTCGTGCTGGCGCTGGTGGGCGAGGAATTCTTTGGCGGCCTGGCCCGCGCCTATGGCAAGGTTTATCCCTCGCAAGATCCTGACCTGAACCAGTTCGGCGCCCAGTTTGCCACCTTCCTGGAGGGCTTCCCGCCTGCGGCCGAGTTGCCCTACTTGCCGGACATGGCGCGCCTGGAGTGGGCCTTGCATCGTGCCCATTACGCGCCCGATGCGGCAGCCTTGCCGGCCAGCATGCTGGCGGCCTTGACGCCCGACCAGCTTGAAACGAGCCGCTTTGGCGTGCATCCGGCGTGCACGCTGATTGCGTCGCCATGGCAAGTACTGGCCTTGTGGCAAGCGCATCAGGAGGGTGAAGGCAAGGGCGTGTTTCCCGAAAACCTGGCTGGCGATACTTATGTGCTGGTATGCCGGCCGCAATGGAAGGCGCAGGCGGTGGCGCTCGATGCGGCTGGCCACGCCGCGCTGTCGCTGCTGCAGCAAGGGCAAAGCTTTGGCGCGGCGCTCGATGCAGCGTTTGAGCTCGATGAAGACTTTGACCTGGGCGCCCAGCTGCGCCACTGGCTGGATCACGCCGTCTTGACGGAGATGCGCCAAGACGCTGTCAAGGCTGGCTAAAAGCGCGCAACAATCGCGCTTCTCCCGTCTGGTCGTGGCATAAGGCGTTGGCGGCCTCGGTGGCGGCCATCATGCGCGTCAGCTGTTCTTCCTCGAAGCGGCTCAGTTCCGCCATGGCGGCCACCAGCGCTACTTCCAGCCTGGCGCGTGCACTTTGATACAGGGTGCTCGTGTATTTATCTGTGTTGCGGAGCAATTCTTCCGCATTTTCTATGACTTGCCGCAAGTCAGCGATCAGGCGCTCCTGATCGTGCGTACCGTGCTCGGGATGGTCCATGGCTTCCCCCTTCCGCAATATCGATGCATATATGTCGATTAGTCTACATAAACACGTACTGGCCGGCGCCCGTCCTGGAGCGCGGCTGCGCCCCAGTCTTTGTTCGTCAGCCGACCACGGTGATGCGGATGTCGGCCACGCTGACCACCTGTCCTGCGCGGATCTTGGCGGTCTTGCGCAATTCCTGCTTGCCGTCGACCTTCACCACGCCGCTGTCGACCATGACCTTGCCGGCGCCACCGCTGTCACACAAGCCGACCAGCTTGAGCAGCTGGTTCAGCTCGATGAATTCGGAGGTCAAATCAAAGCTTACTTTTTGCATTGTATCCCTTATTGCAATAATATGTTTTTGGCACTGGGTGACAATATCAACCAATTTGTTACGCCTAGTTTACATCAAGCCGTCTGGGATGCAGGCAAGGCATCAGCTTTTGTTGGGGCGCGTCATCTCCAGTGGCACGATCCACGTTGCAAATTGCTCCTCTGTCACGAAGCCCAGGCCCAATGCCGCGGCTTTCAGGGTCGTGCCTTCATGCTGTGCCTGCTTGGCGATTTGCGCAGCCTTGTCATAGCCGATATGCGGCGCCAGTGCCGTGACCAGCATCAAGGAACGTTCCATCAGTTCGGCGATGCGCTCGCGGTTCGGTTCGATGCCGTGTGCGCAATGCTCGTCGAAGCTGCGCATGCCATCGCCCAGCAGGCGGGCGCTTTGCAGGAAATTGTGCGCAATCAGGGGTTTGAAGACATTGAGCTCGAAATTGCCCGAAGCGCCGCCCACCGTGATGGCCACGTCGTTGCCGAACACCTGGCAACACAGCATGGTCAGCGCTTCGCATTGGGTAGGGTTGACCTTGCCCGGCATGATGGAACTGCCCGGTTCGTTTTCAGGGATGGTGATTTCACCGAGGCCGGAGCGTGGGCCGGACGCCATCCAGCGCACGTCGTTGGCGATTTTCATCAGGGCCGTGGCCAGGGTTTTCAGTGCGCCATGCGAAGCGACCAGCGCATCGTGGGCGGCCAGGGCGGCAAACTTGTTGCTGGCGCTGGCAAAGGGCTGGCCCGTCAGGCGCGCCAGTTCGGTGGCGATGCGCTCGGCAAACTCGGCATGGGCGTTCAAGCCCGTGCCAACGGCCGTGCCGCCGGCCGCCAGTTGCAGCAGCGGTGGCAAGGATGCCGTGATGACATGTTCGGCAAAGTCCAGCTGCGCCACATAGCCGGAAAATTCCTGGCCCAGGGTCAGCGGCGTGGCGTCCTGCAAGTGGGTGCGGCCGATCTTGACGATGTCGGCAAATTGCGTGGCCTTGGTGTCCAGGGTGGTCCGCAGCTGGCGCAGGGCGGGCAAGACCGTGTTGGCGACGGCCAGCGCGGCGGCCACATGGATGGCGGTGGGGAAGATATCGTTCGAGGATTGCCCCAGATTCACGTCGTCATTCGGGTGCAGCAGGCGCTCGGCGCCGCGCAAGCCACCCATCAGCTCGGAACCCCGGTTGGCCAGGACTTCGTTCATGTTCATATTGCTTTGCGTGCCGGAACCCGTCTGCCAGACGGCCAGCGGAAATTCGCTGGGGTGTTTGCCAGCCAGCACTTCATCGGCCGCTTGCGTGATGGCGACGGCCTTCTTGCCGCTTAACAAGCCCAGGTCCAGGTTGACGTGGGCGGCCGCGCGCTTGACGGTGGCCAGGGCGGCGATCAGTTCGGGCGGCATCTTTTCCGTGGAAATATGGAAGTGCTCCAGCGAGCGCTGCGTTTGCGCTCCCCACAACTGACCGGCGGGTACGTCGATCGGGCCGAAACTATCGCGTTCGATTCTGCTACTCATGGCATCCCTTTCATCGATTTTGGTCCTTCGAGTGTACTCCAGACGCCAAAAACGCACAGGGCGTGGCCATACTGTGCTGCTCAGCCTTTATTTTGCATATTTCCTGCCGTTAATAGGGGACGTACTCCCCTTTCCCTGTTGTCAAAGCGATTCATCCATGCAGAGCAGTGTATTTTCCCGTCGGATCCTGATCGCCTGTGCCGCCGCCAGCATGGCCATGCCCGGCGCTTTTGCGGCCGAACTCGGTGATATCAGCGCGCTCTCGCACGTGGGCCAGCCCCTGTCGGCCGATATCGAGCTGACGGCGCTGGCGCCAGACGAGGCCAATGGCCTGCCCGTACGCCTGGCGTCACCCGATGTGTACCAGGGCGGCGGCATCACGATGGACCCGGCCCTGCAAGGACTGGCCATCAGCCAGGCCGTGCGCGATGGCCGGCGCCATGTGCACGTGACAACGCAGCAAGCGATTACGGCGGGCCATGTGCACCTGTATTTCGTGCTGGGCAGCGGTAGCGGCGCCAATGTTCGCCTGGCAACGGTCTGGCTGACACCGGCGCCGGCTGCGCCTGTTCCTGCGCCAGTGCCTCTTGCCGTATTACCTGCCCTGCCGGCCAAGCCCCTTGCGCCGCCCCCCGATGCGGCCGCACTGGCAGCCCGCGCGCGCGCCGAGGGCATGCTGCGTCCGCCTGCCGTGTTCGTGCCGCCTGCCGTGCCCTTGCCGCGGCCGCCGCTGCGCCGGACCATCCCGGCGGCGGCATCCTGCGCGCCGCAAGCCGTTGCCGCACCCGATGCAAGCTGTATTGCGCTCAATCAACAGAATGCCGCCTTGAATGACAAATTGGGCGAGTTGGAAGGCAAGGTGGGCGCTTTGCAAAAGGCGCTGGCCGTGCCCGCTGTCGCTCCTGCTGTTGCCGCCGCGCCAGCCGCCGCCGAAGCGCCGCACGCCAAGCCCAAGCCCCTGCATGCAGCCCCAGCCGTGAAGGAAAAGAAACCGTCCGGCGGCGGCCTGTGGTGGCTGGGACTCGGTGTCCTGCTCTTTTTGCTGCTGACGGCGGTGATCGTGTATGTCTGGCGCAAGCGCAAGGGGCAGGGCGCAGACCGGCCGCCATCGAAATACTGGGTCTTGCTGCGCAAGCCATTTCGCCGGCCGCCAGTGCCTGTCTTGACGGAAACAGTGGACGAGGTCACGGAGGGAGTGGATGATGCGCCGGCGCAGACTGAGGCATCGCCATTTTCGCGTTGAGTGAGGTGTTCAGTAAGGCGTTGAGCAGACGTAAAAAAAGCGCCCCGGGCGCTTTTTTTTTTCGTCTGTCAGTTTGGCAGCCTGTGCATTCCGTTCGGCAACAGCGTGACGGGCAACTCCGTGATGTCGCGGATGGTACGGTCATTCGCCAGTATTTGTTTCAGCAAGTCAATCTTGCGCTGGCGCGCTGCGGCAGATAGTGGCGGCACGGCGCCAGCCTGAACTGATTTCGTTTCTTGAGAGCACTGTTTTTCCAGGATACTTAAACCATCCCAGTCGCTCGACCGCGCGGCGGCGACCATTTGATTAGTCAGTCCGGCAATATTTTCATACATCGCGAGAACGTCGTTGGGAGTCATGAGCCTCTCCAGGTAAGTTACGGAAAAGTGCTACATGGCTAGCATAACGGCGAAGCGGCTGAAAACTTGAGTGATTTTTTGAAAGAAAGTGTAAGTAGTGTTCAAACAAACATCAAACCGGCCGGCTCCCCGGCAAGCCGCATGGATACTGGGGTTTGCAAGATTTCCTTCGAGTAATATTTAGCGTACTAGCTCTTCCAGGCCAGCGCTGAGCGTGGCAGGCGGCGGCATCTTGTCGACCATGATGGAAGGGGGCAAACCGAGTGCTTCAGCCACCTCGCCGGGATAGCAGGCGATGATTTCTTCGTTGTTCAACTGATTTTCCTCGATGCGGGCGCGCCAGGCGGCCAGGTGGATCACGGCCGCCATGCGGTTGAGGGAGTTGCCGGCCAGCGGATCGGGAAAAGCCGCGATGGTGTCGGCAAAAACGGGCGGGAACTTCCAGCGGCGCGCCAGTTCCGCGCCCACGTCCGCATAGCTGTAACCGAGCGATACGCGTTCGGCATCGAGGCGGCGCGCGTCGAATGGTGGGGCGATCTTGTCCAGTTGCATGGCTTGCTCGGGCGCAGCCGCATGCAGCACCAGCTGGCCGATGGCGTGCATCATGCCGATGGTGAAGGCCAGTTCCGTATTGTCGCCCGTCTGTTTGGCGATCCAGCGGGCCGAGACGGCGCTGTGCAGGCTGTAACGCCAGAATTGCTGCAGGTTCAGTCCCGGCACGGCCTTGAAGCCGCTGACCAGTCCGGAGCTGATGACCAGGGTGCGCACGGTCACGAATCCCAGCATCAGCACCGCGTCTTCCACCGTGCCGATGCTGCGCGAGACGTGATAATAGGCCGAGTTGGCCAGGCGCAGCAGTTTGGCGCTCAGGGCCGGGTCGGCGCCCAGCTTGCGGGCCAGTTCTTCGGTGGAAACGGCAGGGTTGTCGAAACTGCGCACCAGTTCATCGACGATTTTGGGGGCAGTGGGCAGGGCGTGAGGGTGTTGAAACAGCGCTTCAAGTTGCATGGCACTCTCCTTGTTGTTCGCGCGGCAAGCGGCGGGGCTGTCACGAAACTATATGCCGTTTTTTTGACTTGTTGCAAAAAATATCGACAACGCTTTTTGTCGCCAAACAGGCTATGATTTCAGCCACGATTTCAAAGACCATCACGAAAGGATTTCCATGCACGCTAGCCGCCCATCCTGGCGCATTGCCCCACTGTCCGCCGCCCTCGCGCTGGCCCTGGCCGTGCCGGCCCACGCCGCTTCTGCCGCCAGTCCTGCCGCGCCTGCCGCTACCCCTGCCGCCACTGCGCCAGCGGCTGTTTTGCCCGGCGATGACTTCTTTAATTACGTCAATGGCGACTGGGTGCGCAACACGCAAATTCCCGCCGACCGCAGCAGCTGGGGCTCGTTTGCCACCCTGTCCGACGAGACCAATAAACGCATCATCGGCCTGATCGAAGGCCTGGCAGCCAAGCCGGAGCAAAGCGCCGAAGCGCGCCAGATCAGCGATTTTTACCGCTCCTACATGGATGAAGCAGCTATCGAAGCGAAAGGCTGGGCGCCGTTGAAACCGCTGCTGAAGAAAATCGATAGCGTGCACGACCAGGCCAGCCTGGCGCGCGCGCTGGGCGAGAGCTTGCGCGCCGATGTCGATCCGCTCAACTCGACCAATTTTTTCACTGAAAACCTGTTCGGCCTGTGGGTGGCGCAAGACTTGAACGACACCACGCGCAACGTGGCCTACCTGCTGCAGGGCGGCCTGGGCATGCCCGACCGCGCCTACTACCTGGACAACAGCGCGCGCATGCAGCAGCTGCGCGGCGAATACCAGAAGCATATCGCCACCCTGTTCAAGCTGGCCGGCTACAGCGATGCGCAGGGCCGCGCCGCGCGCGTGTTTGCGCTGGAACAAAAGATCGCCGCCAGCCACGCCAGCCGCGAAGATTCGGCCGATGTCGCCAAGGGCAACAACGTCTGGCGGACTGCGGATTTCGCCAGCAAGGCGCCGGGCCTGGACTGGGCCGCGTTCTTTGAAGGCGCGGGATTGTCGGGACAAAAAGATTTCATCGTCTGGCATCCGAGCGCCATGACGGGCAGCGCGGCCCTCGCGTCCAAGGTGCCGCTGGCCACCTGGAAGGATTTCCTGGCTTTCCACGCCATCAACCATTTCTCCACCACCTTGCCGCGCGCCGCCGCCGATCAGCGCTTCGCCTTTTATGGCCGCGCCCTGAGCGGCACGCCGCAGCAATCGGCGCGCAGCAAGCGCGCGCTGGCCGCCACCAATGACGCACTGAGCGACGCCGTCGGCAAGCTGTATGTGGAACGCTATTTCTCGCCTGAATCGAAAGCACGCGTACAGGAGATGGTCAGCAAGCTGGTGGCTGCCTTCTCGCGCCGCATCGACAAGCTGGACTGGATGGCGCCCGCCACCAAGGCGCAGGCGCAGGAAAAACTCAAAACCCTGTACGTGGGCGTGGCTTATCCCGACCACTGGGCCAGCTATGCAGGCTTGCAAGTGGTGCGCGGCGATGCGCTGGGCAATGCTCAGCGCGCCGAGCAATTCCATTATCAGCAGCAACTGGCCAAGCTGGGCCAGCCGGTCGACCGCACCGAATGGGCGATGCCGGCGCAGCTGGTCAATGCCGTCAATCTGCCGCTGCAAAATGCGCTGAACTTCCCGGCCGCCATTTTGCAACCGCCATTCTTCGACCCGAACGCGTCGGATGCCGCCAACTATGGCGGCATAGGCGCCACCATCGGCCATGAGATCAGCCACAGTTTTGATGACCAGGGCGCGCAGTTCGACGCCCAGGGCAAATGGCGCGACTGGTGGACCCCGGCCGACCTGGCCCACTTCCAGGCGGCCTCGAAACAGCTGGTGGCGCAGTTCTCTGCCTATAAACCGTTCCCTGACCTGGCCGTCAATGGCCAGCTGACCCTCAGTGAAAACCTGGCCGACCTGGCGGGATTGTCGGCAGCCTACGATGCATTCACCCTGTCGCAGCAGGGCAAGCCGGTGCAGCCTGGCGCGGACCGCGAGTTCTTCACCGGCTATGGCATCAGCTGGCGCAACAAGGCGCGTGAGGCGGCCGAACGCCAGCAGATCCTGACGAACGGCCACGCACCGGCGCAATACCGCGCCGCTACCGTGCGCAATCTCGATGCCTGGTACCCAGCCTTCGACGTCAAGCAGGGCCAGCGCCTGTACCTGGCGCCGGAGCAGCGCGTGCGCGTCTGGTAGCACGCTACAATGGAGGGCTCACCGACAGGAATACCATGAACGATCAGCCCTCCACATCATCCTCAGCGCAGGATGCGCTGCACGCCATCACGGAGCGCACGCTGGCCCATTACGAGGCGACTGCCGAGCAGTTTTTTGAAGGCACGCGCGACCACGATGTGCGCCAGAATATCGATGCGCTGCTGAACGCGATAACCGCGGGCGGGCGCAGTGCGCCGTTTTCCCTGCTCGACCTGGGCTGCGGCCCCGGGCGCGACCTGAAAGCATTCACCGAGCTGGGCCACCACGCCACCGGCGTCGATGGCTCGCAGCGCTTTGTCGAGATGGCGCGCGCCTACAGCGGCTGCACCGTCTGGCAGCAGGACTTCGTCGACCTCGACCTGCCTGCCGGCCACTTCGACGGCGTGTTTGCCAACGCCGTGCTGTTCCACGTGCCCAGCGCCGCCTTGCCCGGCGTGCTGCGGGCGCTGCACGCCGGTTTGAAACCTGGTGGCGTGCTGTTCAGTTCCAACCCGCGCGGACAGAACCAGGAAGGCTGGAACGGTCCCCGCTACGGCAGTTATTACGATGAAGAAACCTGGTTTGCCCATCTGCAGGCGGCCGGTTTCAGCCTGCTCGAGCATTACTATCGTCCCGCCGGCTTGCCGCGCGAACAGCAGCCGTGGCTGGCGACCGTCTGGCGCAAGGAGCGCTGAAAAAACGATTGTCAGTGCTGTGTTAGCAACCGTACAGAGGCAATAAACGTCGACAGATACTATTTGTTCATGGACACGCGACTAGCAGTGTCAGCCCCCGAGACGGCTCTTGACGAGCCGTCGTCAGATGTACAACCTAGTGAGGAGCCATCATGAACAAAGATCAAGTCGAAGGTAAACTGAAGGAAGTCGGCGGCAAAATCCAGGAGCAAGCTGGCAAACTGGTCGGCAGCCAGGAACAACAAGCCAAGGGCCTGGCCAACCAGGCTGAAGGCAAAGTGCAAAAGAAAGTTGGCGATGTGAAAGATGCGGTCGAGACCGTCACGCGCAAGCCATAATTTTCGGTACGCATGAAAAAACCGCCGCCTGTCGCGAGACAGGCGGCGGTTTTTATTTGGGGTTAAAACAGCTTACTTGGTTGCCTCGGTCCCCAGGTTTTTCTTGAAGAAGCCGGCGATCTTCGCGTACACGTGGCGCTGGCCTGCGCGCGAGGAGATGCCGTGCTTGGCGCCAGGGTAGGTCATCAGGTCGAACTGCACGCCACGGTTGACCAGTGCATCGATCAGGCGCGTGGTATTGGTAAACAGCACGTTATCGTCCGCCATGCCGTGGATCAGCAGCAGCGGCGACTTCAGGCCGTCCAGGTGGGCGAACACTGTGCTCTTCTGGTAGCCGTCTGCGTCTTCCTTCGGCATGCCGAGGAACTGTTCCGTGTAGTGTGTGTCGTACAGCGACCAGTCGGTCACCGGTGCTACCGACACGCCCATGGCGATCTTGTCGGACGCAGCCGACAGCAGGCGCAGGGTCATGAAGCCGCCATAGCTCCAGCCGAACACGCCGATGCGTTTCGGATCGACGAAGCTTTGCTTGCCCAGCCAGTCGATGCCCACCAGCTGGTCGGCCACTTCCGCTGCGCCCAGGTTATGGTAGATGGCGTCGGTGAAGACGCGTTCGCGGCGCGAAGAGCCACGGTTATCGAGACGGAATACGACAAAACCTTGCTGCGCCATGTACTGGTCGAAGGTATTCCCCCAGCGGCGGGCCACGTGCTGCGAATGCGGGCCGCCATAGGTCGACAGGAACACTGGGTAATGCTTCGATGCGTCAAAGTTCGACGGTTTCACCAGCGAGTAATACAGGGTCTGGCCATCGTTCGATTTCAGGGTGCCGTATTCGGTCGGCAGGTGGTCAGCCTTGTATTTGGCGTAGGGGTGATCGGCGTTCAGGGCGTTTTCTTCCAGCCAGCCCACCATGCTGCCGTCAGGGCGGCGGATGCTCACTTGCGGCGGCGTCGATGGATCGGAATACGTATCGACGAAGACGGCGCCGTTGCGGGCAAAGGTCGTGTCGTGCCAGCCGTCGGCCTTGGTCACGCGCTGCGGCTTGTCGGCCGTGCTGCCGTCCAGCGCCAGGGCGTAGGTTTGCTTGTCGATCACGGCGTCGCGGTTCGATGCGACGTAGACCTTGCCGGTTTTCTCATTCACGGCCAGTACGTTGTCGATGCCCCATTCGCCGCTGGTGACGGCGTGCAGCAGCTTGCCGCTCATGTCGTACAGGTACAGGTGGTTGCGGCCCGTGCGCTCGGACGACCATAAGAAGGTGCCGTTGGACAGGAAGCGCAGGTCGTCATGGATGCTGACCCAGGTCTTCGAGGTTTCCGTCAGCAGGGTGCGCTGTGCCAGGGTTGCCGTATCGACGGCGACCAGGTCCAGCGTTTTCTGGTCGCGCGACTGGCGCTGGTAGACCAGCGATTTGCTGTCGGCGCTGAAGTCGGCGCGCACCAGGTAAATATCGGGATTGCTGCCCAGGTCGACCTGGCGCTGCACGCCCGTCTCCGGCGAGACGATGCGCAGTTGCACCAGCACGTTCGGATCGCCGGCGGCAGGGTAGCGCTGTTCGACGACATCGGTGCGGTCGGCGAAGATTTCAAAGCGGCGCACCACCGGCACCGGCGTTTCGTCATAGCGCTTGTAGGCGATGGCGCTATCGTCCGGCGCCCAGTAGTAACCGGTGCGCTGGCCCATTTCTTCCTGCGCCACGAATTCGGCTTCGGCGTTATGGATGGTGCCCTTGCCGTCGGTGGTCAGCTGGCGCTCGGCATTGGTTTTCAGGTCGATCACGAACAGGTTCTGGTCGCGCACGAAGGAGACGTAGCGGCCTTTCGGCGAGATTTTCGGATCGAGCACATTGCCCTTGGCGACCAGGCGCGCCTGGTCTGGCTTGGCCGCATCGACCAGGTACAGATTGCCCGCCAGCGGCACCAGCAGCTGCTTGCCATCGGGCGACCAGCTGTAGCTGAGAATGCCGTTCAGGCTGGCCGTGCGTTCGCGCTCGCGGCGCGCCTGCTCTTCGGGCGAGATGGTTTCATTCGGCACCAGCGCCTTGGAATCGACCAGGCGGTGGGTGCTCTTGTCTTTCAGCTTGAATTCCCACAGGTCGAGCTGGAACTGGTTGTCGGCACGGCCGCGCAGGAAGGTGACGCGCTCGCCATCGGGCGATACTTTCAGATAGCGCACGCCGGGGCCGGACAGTGCCGGATCGGCATGGATGCGTTCCAAGGTCAGCTTTTCAGCTGCCGCAGGAACGCTGGCCATCGCGGCCAGAAAACAAAGAAGAAAACGCATGGATGTCTCGGTGATAGTAAAAGAGGTGGTCAAGCGCTAAGCCTGACCACAAACGATACCAGAGCACGGCATTTAATGCGATAGGGCAGGGCACGGAATAAGGCCGTGATTGCCTTGTTTACTTCGGTGTAAGCCAAGGGTCAGCGATATTTTGTATTTCCAGCTGCAAGAGTGGCCCGCATTAATTGCGCGCCTTCCTGCGTTCAGACGGCCGCGTGCATGCGGCGCAGCGATAGCCGGTTCAGATACCAGGTCAGCAGCACGGCGGCCACCGTCAAGCCCAGCACCAGTCCGATCCAGAAACCGGTGGCGGCCATCGGCGCGGCTGGCGACAGGAAGAAGCCTTGCGGCGCCAGGCCCAGCACATAACCGATCGGCAGCGAGAAGCCCCAGAAGGCCAGCAATTGGATCAGCATCGGCTGGCGCGTCACCTTGTAGCCGCGGATCGCGCACGAAGCGGCCACCTGGGTTGCATCGGACAACTGGAACAGGGCGGCAAACAGCAGCAGCTGCGCGCACAGCGCCTGTACCTGCGGGTCCGATGTATAGGCTTGCGCGATCTGGTGGCGGAACACGGTAATGACGATGGCCGAGACCACGGCCGCCGTCAGCGACATGGCCACGCCTACCCAGGCAATGAAGCGCGCCCGGCGCAGATTGTTTTCACCGACTGCGTGGCCCACGCGGGTCACCAGCGCGATGCCGAACGTGAGCGGCACCATGAACACCACGGAGGAAAAATTGAGGGCGATCTGGTGCGCCGATACCTGGATCACGCCAAAGCGCGCCACCAGCAGGCTGATGATGCCGAAGGCGCTCACTTCCGCAAAATACGTCACGCCGATGGGCAGGCCCAGGCGCAGCATGGGGGCGATGCTGGCCGTTTGCGGGCCTTCCCAGTGGCTGAATGGATACGTGGGGCGGTAGACGGGGGCGTGGCGTATCCACAGCACCATCGCCACCAGCATCATCCACACGCAGGTGGTGGTGGCCACCGCGCAGCCGATGCCGCCCAGCCTGGACATGCCCCAGTGGCCGTAGATCAGCAGGTAGTTGACCAGGATATTCAGGCCCAGCGCGGCCAGCGCGATTACCATCACCGGCTTGGTCTGGTTGATGCTGGTGCTGTAGCCATACAGCGCGCGGTAGGCGGCAAAGGCGGGCAGGGCGCAGCTGATGATGTGCACGAACAGCTTGGCCTTGGCCGCCACGGCCGGTTCCAGCATCAGGTGGTCGAACACCAGCGCCGCCATATTGGTCAGCAGGCAGGCCACCAGGCCCACGGCCAGCGCCTTCCACAGCGCCTGGCGCACGATGTGCGGCACCTTGTCGTGGCGCGCGGCGCCGATTTCATGCGCCACCAGGGTATTGATCGCCATCATGATGCCGCTCACCGTCACCAGCACGATGGACCAGATGGCTGCGCCCAGCGACACGGCGGCCAGTTCCTCGGGATTGGTGTGGCCCGTCATCGCCACGTCGGCCGCGCCCATGCCAACGGTGGCCAGCTGGCCGATCAGGATGGGCCAGGCCAGCTTCCACAGCGAGGACACTTCATTGCGGATGGCGGGGACGGTGAACGAGGTGGTATGGGGCATTGAAGGCAGACGTGACGACATGACGGAACAGGGCATTTTACTGACATTGCAGCAACTTGTCCCCGCGCCGGCAGAAAGGGCGCGACATGGCCTTGAGCGGGAGGCTGCTGTCAGGTTGTCAATTATTGCTTTTAGTAACAATTTCTTGTGTATTTCTCATATTTTGTTACACCGTTTTTTTCGTGTGACGGCTACACTGGCGCCATGTTGTTAAGTTCTTACTACAGGAGACCCACCGATGAACCGTACGCTGAAACACGCCCTGGTCTGTGCCGCCATCCTGCTATCCCACGCCGCCGCGCAGGCAGGTGAAATCAGCCTGTATACCGATGTCAATTTCCGTGGCCGCGTGGTGGTGCTGCGCGACGCCAGCGATGATCTGTCGCGTATCAATTTCAACGACACCGCCTCCAGCATCCGGGTCGGTTCCGGCAGCTGGGAAGTGTGCACGGATTCCGAGTTCCGTGGCCAGTGCCGCACCCTGGGACCGGGCGACTACAGCTCGCTGGATGGCATGAACGACAAGATTTCATCGGTACGCGAAGCGGGACGCGACGGCGGCGGTAGCGGCCCGCGCCCGGCGCTGGAGCTGTTTTCTGACCGTAACCAGCGCGGCGCGTCGGCGCCCGTGAATGCAGACCGCGACGATTTTATGGCCATCAGTTTCAACGACCGCGCCAACAGCATCCGCGTCGAGCGCGGCTACTGGCAGTTGTGCAGCGATTCCAATTACAGAGGCAGTTGCCAGGTCTTCGGGCCTGGCAGCTACGATGACCTGGGCCGCGACCTGAATGGCCGCGTGTCGTCGGCGCGCCTGGTCGATCCGCGCGAGGCCAACCGGCCGCGCGGCGGCGATAACCTGGTGGTGTTGTATGCGCGCAGCGACATGCGGGGGCCAGGCCTGTCCGTCAACCGCGACGTCCGTGATTTGGTGAGCATGAATTACAATGACCAGGCCAGCTCCATCGTGGTCCATGAGGGCACCTGGGAGATGTGCGAGGATTCCCAGTACAACGGCAAGTGCGAGGTGATGGGGCCGGGGAATTACCCCGACCTGAAGGGACTCGACAAGAGTATCTCTTCGCTGCGCCGCCTTGATTGACGCAGTAGCCGGCAACCTTGAAGAATGCAAGCGCATGCGGGCGGCCGCCATGCATGCGCGACGAATATTAAATGGAGTGAACTATGTTGTACCGTTTGAAACGCAGCCTGCTGTGCGCAGCTGCCTTGCTGATCCACCTGGGCGCCAGCGCCGGCGAAATCACCTTATTTGAAGACTCGAATTTCCGTGGCCGCGCAGTGACCCTGCGTGAAACCACGGACGATTTGTCGCGCTATGACTTCAATGACAAGGCGTCGAGCATCGTCGTGCGTTCGGGTAGCTGGCAAGTGTGCACCGATGGCGGCTTTCGCGGCAACTGCAAGGTGATCGGGCCGGGCGAATACCCTTCGCTGCCGGGCATGAACGACGCCCTCTCCTCAGTACGCGAAATGGGCTACAACACCGGCCGTCCGGGCCGCGATCCTGACCGTGGCAATGGTGGTGGTTATGGCGGCGGCTATGGCCGTGGCTCGGTGCTGGAAGTGTATTCGGGCGCGGGGCAAAATGGCGGCTCGGCGCGGCTGAACCGCGACACCGACGACTTCGTCAATATCGGCTTCAATGACCGCACCACCAGCATCATCATCTACAACGGCTACTGGCAGTTGTGCAGTGATTCGAATTACGGCGGCGTGTGCCGCATCTTCGGACCTGGCCGCTACGATGACCTGGGGCGCGGCTTGTCCGGCAGGGTATCGTCGGCGCGCATGGTGGATGAACGCGAAGCGCGCCGCCAGCAGCAGTATGATCAGCCACAGTATCCGCAGCAGCCGCAGTATCAGCAGCGCGGCGCCATCCTGCTGTTCCCGGACAGCGACATGCGCGGCGAACCGCTGGCGCTGGACCGCAATGCCGATGACCTGGTGCCATATGGTTTCAATGACCGCGCCTCGTCCATCGTCGTCAATGACGGCCAGTGGCAAGTCTGCAGCGACTCGTATTACCGCGGCCGCTGCGAAATCATCGGGCCGGGACAATATGGCCGCCTGAATGGCCTGGAAAACCAGATTTCCTCCCTGCGCAGGGTGCGCTGAGATGCGGGCTGCTTTCCGTCCGGCGCTGCTGTGCGCCGCCACCCTGCTGGCCCCTTTGGTTCCGTTGGCCGCCGAGGCGGGCGAGCTGACCTTGTTCCAGGATAGCGATTTCCGGGGCCGCGCCGTCACCGTGCGCTCCGACGTGGGCGACCTGTCGCGCATGAGCTTTAATGACAAGGCGTCGAGCATCATCGTGCGTTCGGGCTCCTGGGAAGTGTGCAGGGACGCCAATTACCGGGGCAGCTGCCGCGTACTGCGCCAGGGCTATTACAGCAGCCTGCCCGGCATGAATGACGCCATTTCCTCGGTCCGTGAAGTGAACAAGCCTGGCCACGGCGGCCATCGGCCACCGCCACCCCCCAGGCCGCAGCCGCCGGACGACATGCGCGGCGCCGTGCTGCTGTTTCCCGATGTGGGCATGCGCGGCCGGCCCGTGCGCCTGGAGCGCGAAGCGCGCGACTTGAGCCGCTACGGCTTCAATGACCGCACCGTTTCCGTCGTCGTCAACTACGGCCGCTGGGAATTCTGCGCCGACGCCAATTACCGTGGCCGCTGCATGATCATGGGGCCGGGCAGCTACGGCCGCCTGCACGGCATGGAGCGCCGCATTTCCTCGGTGCGCAGGGTACGCTAGGTAGATACTGCCGTATCGTTTAACAGCTCAGCCATCCACTCTGTAAAAGCTCGCACCGTCGACGACAGGTGCCGGCTCTGCGGGTAAATCACCGAGAGCGGGACGGCGGGGCCAGGATACTGTTCCAGCACCTGCACCAGGCGGCCGCTGCGCAAGTGCGGCGCCGCCAGGTAATCGGCGATGCGTATCAGGCCCAGTCCCTCCAGCGCGCATGCCAGATAGGCGTCGGTATCGTTGACGGCCAGCTTGCCCCGCACGGCGATCGTGCGCTCTTGACCGTCGGCGATAAAGCGCCAGTCGATTGAACGGCCACTGCGTCCCGAGTGAAACTCGATCAGCTGGTGCTGCTGCAAGTCTTCCAGCGACCGGGGCTTGCCATGCTTCGCCAGATAGTCGGGCGAGGCGCACACCAGCCATACAAAACTGCCCACCTTGCGCGCCACCAGCAGCGCCGAGTTTTCCGGCACGCCGCTGCGCACCACACAGTCCACGCCTTCCTGTATCAGGTCGACCGGCCGGTCGCCGAGGGTCAGCACCAGATCGATCTCGGGATACCTGGCCTGGAATTGCGCGATCGCCGGCAACACGATCTGGCGCGCAAACGACGCCGTCATGTCGATGCGCAGCTTGCCGCGGGCCTGGCTCGCATTCGTGGCAAGCCGGGTTTCCACCGCCTCCACCTCGCTCAGCACACGCAGGCAGTGGTCGTAGTACAGGCTGCCGGCGGCCGTCAGGCTGAGCGTGCGCGTGGTCCGCTGCAGCAGGCTGGCGCCGAGAAACGCCTCCAGGTCTTGAATGGTCCTGCTGACGGTGGAGCGGGGAATCGACAGGCTCTTCGCGGCCCCGGCGAAGCTGTGCGATTCCACCACGCGGGCAAATATGTGCATGGCGCGGATTCTGTCCAAGGCGTTCTCCTGCTGGCTGATAAGTCGCTAGATTATCCCGTATTTTGCAATTCTGAAAGCAGCGTCTGGGGGCTTATGTAGGTGGTGCTTCAATTTTATACTCTGCAGATTGGATCAAAAAACAGACTAATCGCTGAAAAGGAAACGCAGATGAAGCACAACGTGGAAATGGAAAATACCCTGGTGCTGGGCGCCGGAGAACTGGGCATGGCGGTCTTGCGCAGCCTGGCGCCGCGCCTGCAACAGACGGGTACTGCGCTGTCCGTGCTGGTGACGCCGCAATCGCTGGTCTCGCCGACACCGATGCAGCTGCTGCGCCAGCGCGAGCTGGATGCGATGGGCGTGCAATTGCTGCCGTTCGACCTGGCCGGGCGCAGCAATGCCGATCTGATCGCCTTGCTGGGCCAATTCCATACGGTGATCAACTGCACGGGATTCGTGGCCGGCGCGGGTACGCAGATGCGGCTGACGGAAGCCGCGATTGCCGCCGGGGTGCGCCGCTATTTTCCATGGCAGTTCGGGGTGGACTATGACGTGATCGGCAAGGGCAGCGGCCAGCCCGTGTTCGATGAACAGTACGATGTGCGGGGCTTGCTGCGGTCGCAATCGGGGACCGAATGGGTGATCATTTCGACTGGCATGTTCACCAGTTTCCTGTTCGAGCCAGGCACGGGCCTGGTCGATTTCGAGGCCGGCATCGTGCGCGGATTGGGGACCTGGGAAACGCAAGTGACGGTGACCACGCCGGAAGACATCGGCCGTTTGACCACCGAAATCCTGCTGCAGCAGCCGCGCATCCGCAATCAGGTGGTCTTCGTTGCCAGCGACACGATTTCCTATGGCCAGCTGGCCGATATCGTCGGCGAGGTGACGGGGCGCGTGGTTAAACGCGAGCTGTTAAGCCGTGACATGCTAGCCGTGCAACTGCTGCAGCAGCCGGACGATGTCATGCTGCGTTACCGCGCCGCCTTCGCACTGGGTCACGGCATGTGGTGGGACAAGGCGGGTACCTACAACGCGCAAAAAGGCATCCCCACGACCGATGTCCGGGCGTGGCTGCTTGCGCGTCAGAAAGCCAGGCCTTAACTCTTCTGCTTGTATTGTGCGCAACCATAGTTCCGCTCAATTCGTGTACTCTTTCCACAGGCGGGTCAACCATGGGGAGCATGCACGGTGGATTACAAGGACTATTACAAGGAGCTTGGCGTCGAAAAGACGGCCAGCGAGGCCGATATCAAGAAAGCGTACCGCAAGCTGGTGCGCAAATACCATCCCGACGTCAGCAAGGAGCCCGATGCGGACAAGCGCACCAAGGAGCTGAACGAAGCCTATGGCGTGCTGGGCGACGCGGAAAAGCGTGCTGCCTACGATGAGCTGGGGCGCAGCGCCCAGGGGCAGCCCCAGGGCCAGCCTTTCCGGCCGCCGCCTAACTGGGGTTCGGGCTACGAATCGTCCAGCGCCGACGACAGCGATTTCTTTGCCGACCTGTTCGCCCACGTGGGTGGGCGGGGGCGCGCCAACAGCCAGTTCCAGATGCAGGGCGAAGACAGCCACGCCGCCATCGAGGTCAGCCTGCACGACAGCTACCACGGCGCCAGACGCACCATCGTCTTGCGCGTGCCGGAAGCCGATGGGCAGGGCCGCGTGGTGACGCGCGAGCGCACCCTGGAAGTGACGATACCGAAAGGCGTGACCGAAGGCCAGCAGCTGCGCATGAAAGGGCAGGGCCATCCGGGCAGTGGCGGCGCGCCAGCCGGCGACCTGTACCTGGAAATCCGCTTCCAGAGCGATGCGCGCTACAAGGTCGAAGGGCGCGATGTGTTTGAAACGGTGCCCGTCGCGCCGTGGGAGGCGGCGCTGGGCGGTTCCATCGACGTGCCCACGCCATCGGGCACGGTGTCCGTGACGGTGCCACCGAATTCGCAGACGGGGCGCAAGCTGCGCCTGAAGGGGCGCGGCATACCTTCGGCCCAGCCCGGCGATTTATATCTGCTGCTGGAAGTGGTGCTGCCGCCTGCCAACGATGCGAAGGCACGCGAACTGTATGAAACCATGGCGCGCGAGATGGCTTTCAATCCGCGCCAGAAGCTGGGAGCATGATCATGACGAGCAATCTCATCGGCGTACTGCTGGAAGACTCGGCCTTGAGCCTGGAAGAACTGGCGCGCGCCTGCGCCGTGGAGCCTGACTGGGTGGTGCAAAGGGTGCAGACGGGCGTGCTGCTGCATGGCGGGCCGCCGCCAGGACAGCTCACGGCCTGGCGTTTTACCAGCCTGGACCTGGTGCGCGCGCGCCGCCTGCGCGAAATCGAATCGGTGTTCGATGCGAATGCCGACCTGGCGGCGCTGGTGGTCGACCTGTCCGAAGAAGTGGCGCGCCTGAAGCGGCGCCTGCATGTGCTGGGTGTCGACTAAACAAAAGTCTCAGGCGGGTTCGCCGTGCCGCTGCACGGTGATCCGGCTGATATAAAACTGCCCGTCGACCACCACCCGGTGCGGAATGC
Organism: Janthinobacterium sp. Mn2066; assembly: GCF_049319705.1. Lineage (NCBI taxonomy): Bacteria > Pseudomonadati > Pseudomonadota > Betaproteobacteria > Burkholderiales > Oxalobacteraceae > Janthinobacterium > Janthinobacterium sp. Mn2066. The sequence continues at coordinate 346,671 of NZ_JBMOUF010000007.1, forward strand.
CGGCCACGTCGAAGCCGGGGCCGCCGTCTTCCATCCATTCCTGCGCCACGCTGTCGAATTGCTGCGGCGTCATGCGCAGCATTTGCGCCGTGATGACGAAACGCGCGCCAGGTTTTTGTTTGTTGACGAAGTCGTCGATGCCTGCCATGTGATTCTCTTTGCTATTGTGTCTTGCTAAATAAACCCCGCAAGTACCGGGGTCGGACCCTGAGGGGCCGATCCCAGGGTTTGCGTTTGGGTTGGGATGGGTATCATACCTCTACCAGTATTCTTCTAATACCCCTGCTCCAGCAGCAGCGGCAACTGCTCCGCAAACCGCTCCGTCAGCCACTTGCCGGCCTGGCCCGGCGGCGTGCCGGTGCGCTGGATCAGGTAGATCGGGTAGTTGGCGGTCTTGTCGACGATCAGCGGCAAGTGCACCAGCCGGCCCGAGGCCAGGTCTTCGCGCACCATCGCTTCGGGCATATTGCCCCAGCCCAGGCCCGCGCGCAGCAGGGCGTGCTTGGAACCGAGGTCGCCCAGGCGCCAGTTGCGCAGCCCCAGCACGCCAAAGTCTTGGCCTTCCGTCAGCGAACTGCGGTCGCTGAGCACCAGTTGCACATGTTCGCGCGCCAGGCCGATGGGGATCGGCCCTGCCAGCTGCGCCAGCGCATGGCCGGGAGCGGCCACCGGCATCAGCCGCACATGGCCGATGGCCAGGCGTTCGAGGGCGTCCGAATTGGCTGACATCCAGCCGCCCACGCCAAGATGGCAATGGCCGTCGAGTACCTGTTGCGAGACGGCGCCCATGGCTTCGATGCGCAGGCGCAGCGCGACGGTGGGAAACTGCACCTGGAAGGTTTCCAGGATGCGCACCAGCACGCAGGTGGGAAACATCACGTCCACCACCACCGACACTTCCGCTTCCAGTCCGCCAGCCAGCGCCTTGGCCCGCGCGCGCATGGCGTCGATTTTCAGCGCCACGGCGCGCGCATCGGCCAGCAGCGCCTGGCCGGCATCGGTCAGGGTGGGCTTGCGCTTGCTCCGGTCGAGCAGCACCACGTTCAGCTGTTCTTCCAGGTTGGCGATGGTGTAGCTGATTACCGATTGCGTGCGGTGCAGCTGGCGCGCCGCATGGGCGAAGCCGCCCGCATCGATGACGGCGACAAACACGCGCAACTGGTCCAGCGAAGGTTGTCCTGGTTCTCTCATGGCCACTCCATTTCCATCTGATATCTACAAAATCGATGCTAAGCATTTAAATTTAACTGGTTTCGTCGATAGTAGACCCGAACTATGATATGTGCAAGTGCAGCAATTGCGGCATTCCACATCCACTTTCTCTGAAGGAGCGATTCATGTCCAAGGTTCTCTACATCAATAGCAGCGCACGCAATAACAGTTCCCTGTCGCGTCAATTGTCAGGCGAATTCGTCGCCAAGCTGGCGGCACAGGGCAATACCGTCGTCGAGCGCGACCTGGCTACCCAGCAAGTGCCGCATCTGACGGAAGACGTGATCGGCGCCTTCTTTACGCCACCCGAGCAACGCGGCGCAGAAGCGGCATTCGCCGTGAAATTGTCCGATACCCTGGTCGATGAGCTGCTGGCCGCCGACGTGCTGGTCCTGGCTGCACCGATGTACAACTTTTCCGTGCCATCGACCCTGAAAGCATGGATCGACCATGTGGCGCGCGTGGGCCGCACCTTCCAATACACGGCAACCGGCCCGGTCGGCCTGGCAACGGGCAAGAAAGCCTACATCTTTACCTCCAGCGGCGGCATCTACAGCGAAGGTCCGGCCGCTGCCTACGACCACCTGAGCACCTATCTGCGCGCGGCGCTGGGCTTCCTCGGCATCACCGACGTCAGCTTCATCCAGACTGAAGGCGTGGCGCGCGGCGACGAAGCGCTGGCCAATGCGCTGGCCAAGACCCGTGCTTCGATCGCTGCACTGGCAGCCTAAGAACACCTAACAAAACCTGCTGCGCGTCGGTATAGGTAGCCTGCGATGCTCACCAGCTCGGCGCCCCCGTACTTCGTACGGCTGCGCTTCTTAGCCACCTCTCCCTTCCGCTCGCTACGGTTTTGTTAGGCGTTGCAAATCGGAAAACTAGTTCTTTAGGAGGATTGCCAGTCTTGTATGGTTGACATAAGCTTGCCGGCGATGCGCTCCGCATCAGCCCGGCGAGCGGTTCGCCATGAAAGATCCTCATGTTCAAGCTGGCAAGGGCAGTATTGCCCGGAATTTCCCCGCTGGCGCGCTCCGCGCCACCGCTCCCCATCAGCAGCACGCTGCCGTCATCGCCGACGCGGCACGCACATCGTCTGGCCGATAACGGCCATATCCACATCATCTGCAATGACGCGCACGGACACGGCGCGTGGTCCCGTTGCGGCGCGCAGTCATTGCACGCGTCCTCGATTCAATAGCTAGTCGCGTTGCAATATTTTTTTTGCATCGTTTATACTTTCTATAGATGCGCTAAAGCAACACCTTGCCGCCATCTTGTAGCAAGATGAACTGATCGTTCATCATTTTAAGTTGTGCCGCGTCATAAAAATAAATAGCTGAGCCAAGTATCCTGAGCAAGCGCGATCGCATGGTTTCCAACCCACCACCGGGCCAGTTTTTAGAGACGAACTAGCCGGTCATTTTTTGGAGCAAACATCGTGCCAATAAAGCATGTTGATTTTTATGAAGTGGATTACATGGCCGAGCCCTTGCGCGGCTGCAAGTTATGGGGCGCTTATGTCGCCGTCTACGCCCCTTCGGTCAATCCCATGCACAGGACCAATATCCTGAAAAAACGCAGGGTCTCGGCCGACCATCAATTCACCACGGAAGCCGACGCCATCGCCGTCGCGGGCGAGGCCGCCGTCAAGCTGGTCGAGCGCCGCCGGCGCCGCTACTATCTGCATCCTTGATGGCTTAAGCGATCGTTTCCGGGGCTAGTTGCTTAGCCTGCAGTTCGCGAAAGACGGCGCCCGGAGCATCGAGTTCGCGCTGCGCCCATGCGCGCAATGCGGGCGAGTCCAGGCCTGCCAGCGCCGCCTGGCGCAAGCTGGCGGCCTCGTCCGCGCGTCCCAGTCCCGTCAGCGTCGCTACGCACAAGCTCACGTCCCGGGTAAAACCATTCAATTCCGCCATGACCCTCGGTGCTTCGTTTTGCGGCGGGAACAGGGGCAGCTCATCTGCCACCCGGTTCAAGGCTTCCAGCTGGCCCAGCGGGTCAGGCAGGTAAGCTTCAGCGAGCGCAAAATCGCCCGCCGCCACGATCGCAGGCAATGCCAGCAAGGCGACGCGCTGCGCCAGCTCCGGCAATCCCGATAGCAGCTGGATAAACAAGTCATGACTGGCCCGCTCCTCCCCGAGTGTTGCATTCATGTCGAGTATCAGCTGGAAGCGCGGGCGCGGCCACGCTTCGCCAGGCAGACCGAAGAATTCATCACCGGCCAGCAGGCGCGCAGCTTGCCCGTCACGCGCGCTGGCCAGCGCCGCATGGGCGGCAGGATAAACCTCGGCCAGCTGGCCCCACTCGAACACCGTGATAAACAGGCGACTCTTGAGATGTCCGGCACTATTGCTGAGGTGATCAAACTGCTGCTGCAGCAAATGCAGTGCTGCATCGTGACGGCCGGCATGGCGGGCGGCGATGGCTTGCTTGACGTAGTGATCCATGGGTTCTTGTTTTGTTTTTTATCAAAGAATAAAGTGTACACCGCGCTCGCCCGTCCATGTCAGCCGCGCTGAAACTGTTTCACAGACGTGGTAGTCTGCAGTGGAAGGCGGCTGGGAGGCGTGCTGTGCCAATAGCGTTTGTCGATCACTATGAAGTCGATTACACGGCGGAACCCTTGCGGGGTACCCGCCAGTGGGGCGCTTACGTCGCCATCTTTACGCCCTCAGGCAGTCCCATGCATCGCGACAATGTGTTTCCCAAGCACCGGGTGCTGGCCGATCATGTTTTCATGACGGAAGCGGAGGCGGAACAGGCCGCGCAGGCCGAAGGTCTGGCAGTACTGGAACGGTTGCGCCAGCCGCCATCGTATTGAGATGGAGCTTTGCGCGGTTGCAAGCTTGCCCGTATCATCTCCTTTCCACCACGCCCGAGGATCACCATGCAACGCTCGCTGCACCTGCTCGTCATCGACCCGCAAAACGATTTTTGCGACCTGCCTGCCGACTGGCTGCCGCAAGGCGCCGCGCCAGCGCTGCCCGTGCCGGGCGCGCATGCCGACATGCTGCGCGTGGCGCGCCTGATCGAGCAGGGCGGCGCAGGCTTGACGCAGATCAGCGTGACCCTCGACGCCCACCACCGCTACGATATCGCCCACCCCACCTTCTGGCGCGCGGCAGATGGCGCTGCGGTGGCGCCGTTCACGCAAATCGTCGCCGCCGATGTGCGCGCTGGCCGCTACCTGCCACGCCGGCCGGAAGCCTTGCCGCGCGCCCTCGCTTATCTCGATGCGTTGGAACAAGCCGGGCGCTACCAGTTGATGGTGTGGCCCGTGCATTGCGAAATCGGTTCCTGGGGCCAGAGTATCCACGCGGCCGTGCGCGCCGCCTATAACGGTTGGGAAGTGGACCAGCTGCAAGTGGTTGCCAAGCTCAGCAAGGGATCGAATCCGTGGACCGAGCATTACTCGGCCGTCATGGCGGAAGTGCCGGACAGCGAAGATCCGGCCACGCAGTTGAATCTGGCCTTCCTCGATACCCTGATTCCGGCCGAGCGCATTTATGTCTGCGGCGAGGCGGCCAGCCATTGCGTCAAGGCCAGCACCGAACATATCGCCGACTACCTGGAACAGCAGCAGGGCAAACAGGCGCTGTCGCGTCTGGTGCTGCTGACCGATTGCATGAGTCCGGTGACGGGTTTCGAAGTCCAGCAGCGCGATTTCCTGGCCGCCATGCAGGCGCGCGGGGCGCAGCTGGCGACGGCAGCGGAGGTCTTGCCTGAGCTGCAGCAAAATGCCGCCGGGTGACACATTTATAAGCCGCTCTCTGCTGAAATGCTTGCAGTGGCGTACTATCTTGGCTTGAGGAAGTTGGAGAAAATTACACATGACCCCGATAGTGCGCAGTTTGCTGGAAACCGATCTGTATAAATTTACAATGTGGCAAGCTTTGCTGCACGGTCATCCGAATACCCATACCGAATACGAATTTGTCTGCCGCAATACACCCGTGTTCCCGCTGGCCGAATTGAAGCATGAGCTGGAAGAGCAGCTCGACCACCTGTGCTCCATGTCGTTTGCCGAGGACGAGCTGGCCTATCTGCGCACCCTGCGCTTCATGAAGAGCGATTTCGTCGATTTTCTGACGGTGTTCCGCTTCCAGCGCAAATTCATCGACGTCAGCACCGATGGCGACGACCTGGTCGTGCATGCGGCCGGCCCGCAAGTGCATGTGATGGGCTTCGAGATTTTCGTGCTGTACATCATCAACGAACTGTATTTCCGCCGCTTCGACCTCGATGCGGCCCTGCGCGAAGGGCGCCAGCGCCTGGCAAGCAAGGTGGCGGCCGTCAAGGAATTCGGCAAGCTGCCGCGCCGCAAGCATCCGTTTGAATTTTCCGATTTCGGCGTGCGCCGCCGTTTTTCAGGCGCCTGGCACGATGAGGTGGTGTCGACCCTGGCGCGCGCCGTGCCCGAGTATTTCAAGGGCACCTCGAATGTCTACCTGGCGAAAAAGCTGGGCATCGTGCCGATCGGCACCATGGCGCATGAATACATGCAATCGTTCCAGTCCTTTGGCGTGCGTTTGCGCGATTTCCAGAAAGCCGCGCTGGAAGACTGGGTGCAGGAATACCGGGGCGACCTTGGCATCGCGCTGACGGACGTGGTGGGCATGGATGCTTTCCTGGCCGATTTCGACCTGTACTTCGCCAAGCTGTTCGACGGTTTGCGCCACGATTCGGGCGACCCGGTCGAGTGGGGTGAAAAGGCGCTGGCCCATTACGCGGCCTTGCGCATCGACGCCAATACCAAGCGCCTGGTGTTTTCCGATGGCCTGGACCTGGACAAGGCGTTTGCCCTGTACCAGCATTTTGCCGACCGCATCATGACGGGTTTCGGCATCGGCACCAACCTCACGAACGACGTCGGCTTGACGCCGCTCAACATCGTCATGAAGCTGGTGCGCTGCAACGGCCAGTCGGTGGCGAAACTGTCCGATTCGCCGGGCAAGACCTTGTGCAAGGATGAAACCTTCCTTGCCTACCTACGACAGGTATTCCATCACCCCGCCGCGTGAGTACACCTGTTTTCTTTTTTAAAACCCCGTCAGCACGGTCTGCATGTGTTCTACCTGCGGCGGGGCGGCGAAGAATTCGCTGACCAGGGCGCGCCAGGCGGGGAAGGCGTCGCTGCCACGGAAGTGCACGGTATGGTCTTCCAGCGTAGCCCAGCGCACCACCAGGCGGTAGCCTTCGCTGTTTTCGATCGAGCGTTCCAGGTGCACGGCCTGGCAGCCGCGCGCGTTCTTGAACAGCGGCACGGCCTTGGCGACAGCCGCTTCGAAGGCGGCGTGGGTCTCGGGTTTGATCTGGATATGGGCAATTTCAAAAATCATGGATAGTTCCGGTGTGAAGGGGAAGAACGCTTATCTTGCCATGGTTTGCGCTTGCGTGTGAGAGTTGCTTTTGAACTTATCGCGCGGGAATTGTGAGATAAATATCTTGATATTCTCGTAACTGGCGTGCAAGTGGCGGTAAGATACGTCTTGTGCAGTATCTTGCAAACGGGAATGTTGGGATGATCTTTCATAGGAGAACCAAATGGCAGCGAAGAAAATTCTGTTTTTGACGGGCGATTTTGCAGAGGATTATGAAACGATGGTGCCGTTCCAGGCACTGCTGATGCTGGGCCATACCGTGCATGCCGTCTGCCCTGGCAAGAAGAGCGGCGACACCATCAGGACCGCCATCCATGATTTCGAAGGCGACCAGACCTACACGGAAAAGCCGGGCCATTTGTTCACGCTCAACGCGGCGTTTGATGAAATCGATCCAGCCCGCTACGACGCGCTGATGATTGCCGGCGGCCGCGCGCCCGAATACCTGCGCCTGAACGACCGGGTGATCGCCGCCGTGCGCCATTTCGCCGAAGCGGGCAAGCCGGTCGCCGCCGTCTGCCATGGCGCGCAATTGCTGGCCGCCGCCGATGTGATACGCGGCAAGCGCATTTCCGCCTACCCGGCTTGCGCGCCGGAAGTCAAACTGGCTGGCGGCGAGTATGCCGATATCGCCGTCACGGAAGCGGTGACGGATGGCCAGTTCGTGACGGCGCCCGCCTGGCCCGCGCATCCGGCGTGGCTGGCGCAGTTCGTCAAATTGCTGGGCACGGAAATCCGTTTGTAATTGTTCATGATTATTTTCTGGCCCGCCACGCCGTGACCGGCATGGCGGGTATGTTTTTCTTTTGATTCGAGTTTTCATGCAAGCGCCGCGCAGCAATCCCTCCCGCAAACAACTTCCCGCCTCGCGCTGGCGCCAGCGCCGCCAGGCACACACACCAGCCGGCCTGAGCGCCGCGCAGCAGCGGCAACTGGCCACCCTGCACGCTATCTCCACCTTGCTGGCCGGCCAGCACGCGATCGACGCCTTGTGCCGTGGCTTCCTGCGCCATGTGATGCAGTTCGCCCAGGCCGAAGGCGGCACGGTGCGCATTCTCGATACACAGCAAGACACGGTGCACATGATCGTGCACGAGGGCATCTCCGACGCGATGGTGGAGGAAGAACACTGCATCCCGAACAACGATTGCCTGTGCGGCGCGGCCGTGGCGCAGGGCGTGATCCAGATCCGCGAGTTTCGCTCTAGCGATACGGAACAGCGCTTCCGTTGCCAGGACGAAGGTTTTAGCGCGATTACGGTGATTCCCATCATCGTGCGCGAACAAGTGGTGGGCAGTTTTTCACTGCATTTTGCGCAGCCGAAAAAAGTGGGCGCGCAGCAACATGGCTGGCTGGAAACCCTGGCGCAAAGCCTGGGCATTGCGATAGAAAACCAGCGCCTGATCGCGCGCGAAAAAGAATTCGCCGTGGCCCGCGAACGCAGCCTGCTGGCCGAAGGCTTGCACGACAGTATCGCGCAAAGCTTGAATTTCATCAGCCTGCAAGTGCAGATGCTCGACGATTCCGTGCGCCGGGGCGAACTGGGCGAGGCGGCTGAAGTGCTGCCCTTGATGCGCATGGGCGTGGAGCAAAGTTACCAGGATGTGCGCGAATTGCTGGTCAATTTCCGTACGCGCTGGCAGGGCAGCGACTTGCAGGAAAAGCTGGGCGAAGTGCTGGCCAGGTTCGAACAGCAAACTGGCATCGCGGGCGCGCTGGACGTGCGCGGTCATGGCGCGCCGCTGGCGCCGGAACAGCAATTGCAGGTGCTGTTCATCGTGCAGGAAGCGCTGTCGAATATCCGCAAGCACGCGCAGGCCAGCCACGTGCTGCTGCGGGTGGACAACGGCCGCGATTTCGCGCTGCGCGTGTGCGACGATGGCGACGGTTTCGAGGCTGGCCTGCGGGGCAATCGCGCCGAAGTGCAGATCGGCTTGCGCATCATGCAGGAAAGGGCGGAACGCCTGGGCGCGCAATTGACCGTCGACAGCACGCCCGGCGAAGGCACCACGGTGTCGCTGGCCCTGCCCGAAGCGCGGCGCCTGGCCGCCTGATGAACTTTTAGCTAAATATAGCATCAACATAGATACGGATATAGTGAACGCAACTATCAATATTTTGCTGGTCGATGACCACACCCTGCTGCGTAGCGGCGTCAAGCTGCTGCTGCAGCGCAATCCGCAATTCAAGGTGGTCGGCGAGGCATCGAACGGACAGGACGGCGTCAGGCTGGCGGGCGAGTTACAGCCCGACGTGGTGCTGATGGATTTGAACATGCCCGGCGTGTCGGGCGTGGAAGCGCTGCAGCAAATCTTGCAGCAATGGCCGCACACGGTGGTGCTGATGCTGACCGTATCGGAAGACGCCAGCGACCTGGGCGCGGCCTTGCGCGCGGGCGCCCGTGGCTACCTGCTGAAAAATATCGAGGCCGAGCAGCTGGGCCAGGCGATACGCCGCGCCGCCGCCGGCGAATCGGTAATTGCCGACGCCATGACGGCCAAGCTGGTGTCGCAATTTCGCGCCGGCCAGGGCGCGCCCGAAGCAGATTACGACAAGCTGACGCCGCGCGAACGCGAAGCCATGGCGTGCCTGGCGCGCGGGCAGAGCAACAAGGAAATCGCCCGCGAACTGGACGTGGCGGAAAGCACGGTCAAGATCCACGTGCAAAACATCCTCAAAAAGCTGAAGCTCAGCAGCCGCGTACAAATTGCCGTTTACGCGGTCGAGCGCGGATTAGGCAAATAACGCCTATCCAAACCTACTGCGCGTCGCGCTTTGCGGCCTGCGATGCTCACCGTGCTTTAGCACGGTTGCGCTTCTTAGCCACAAATCACTGCCGCTCGCTACGGTTTTGTTAGACCTTATACCCGCAAAAAAATGCGTGGATAATTGATCTGGGTAGCGTTTTTGCCTAGATGATCCTAGTTCCTTTGACGTATGGCCTTGACGCTGCCGGCACACTACACTTAGCTATTCGCTAATCCACAGAAGAGAGTGTCATGCATAAGGTCAACGTCGATGGCTTGCTGTCGAGCCAGGCTCTGTTCCGCCATATTTCGCCATCCCAACTTGAACAATTGCGCCACGACGTGGTGCGGGTCGAAGTGGAAAAAGGCAAGGTGCTGTTCCGCAAGGGCGAAGTGGCGGAAGGCGCGTATGTGGTGGTCTTCGGCCTCATCAAGCTGAGCGTGTTTTCGATGGAAGGCACGGACAAGGTGCTGGAACTGATACGTCCCGGCCAAAGCTTTGGCGAAGCCATGATTTTCCTCGATGAACCGTATCCCTTCTGCGCCGAAGCGCTGGAACACTGCTTGCTGCTGCGCATCCCGCCGCATGCCTTGCTACGCCTGCTGGACCAGTCGCCCCGTATCGCCCGCCAGATGATGAACAGCCTGTCGCACCATTTGATGGGCTTCATCCGCAATGTCGAGCGTTGCTCGGTGCAAAATGCGACCCAGCGCGTGGTCGAGTATCTGCTGCAGGCATCGGACCAGCAGCGCAGCAACGAGGTCAAGCTGGACTTGAAGAAAAGCTTGCTGGCATCGTTCCTGAACCTGGCGCCGGCTACCCTGTCGCGCGTGCTGCATCAACTGACGGACTTGCATCTGATCAAAGTCAGCGGTTCATTGATCCAGATCCAGTCCGACGCCTTGAAAAGCTATCGCCACGGTTCAGTCACGCCGCTGCTCAACTAGGCTAGCGGGCAAGGTCAGCCGCCAAAATAGCAGGGCGGCACGCACACATACGTTCCACCAGTCCGCCAGCGCCTGCATGCTGGCGGTGCTCCAGCTTCACCACTACGCTTCATTCCTCCGCGTACCCACGAGACTGGGCAGGTTTTGCCTGCCGCCATGATACGCACGCCTTCCAGAAGCCGTGCGCCGGCATGTTCATTGATGACTGCCAGGTATAAGCATAGTGACTTCCGCGCTATCGCCTTTCAGTGTTCGCCAACCTATTATCTGCTAAAGGCAAACATGGCCATGCGTAAATTAATACGCTTGGCAACAGTTATTTAAAGCGTACAGTTCGCTACACTATGGAGTATCCCATGAAACTTTTTCGTTATGGTGAACCGGGCGATATTCGCCCGGGTATTGTTGACGCATCCGGGCGGCTGCGGGATTTGTCCGCCCATCTCGGTGATGTGAGCAGCGATGTTCTGTCAGACGCAGAACTTGCCCGTCTGTCCGAGCTGGATACATCGTTGTTGCCTGAAATACGATCTTCCGTGCGCTACGCGCCACCTATGAGCAGCATTGGCAAATTCATTGCAATCGGCCTCAATTACCGGGACCATGCTGAAGAGGCAAACTTACCCATCCCCTCTGAACCCTTGGTTTTTTTCAAGCCGATTAGCTGTATCAGTGGCGCCAACGATCCCATCATTCAACCACCGCATTCCCATCAACTCGATTGGGAGCTTGAGCTGGCCGTGGTGATCGGCAAGCGGGCTCAGTACGTAGCAGTGGAACAAGCCCTCAGTCATGTGGCAGGCTATTGCGTTGCCAATGACGTGTCCGACCGCGGCTTTCAGTTTCAGAGTTCACAATGGGACAAGGGCAAGAGTTCAGACACTTTTGGTCCGATTGGTCCCTGGCTTGTCACCCGTGACGAAGTGCCTGATCCCCAGAATTTGTCGATGTGGCTGGAGGTGAACGGGCAGCGCCGCCAGGAGGGCAATAGCCGTACCATGATCTTCAGTGTCGCCGAGATTGTTTCCTACTGCAGCCGCTACATGACCCTTGAAGCTGGTGATGTCATCATCACCGGTACGCCACCTGGTGTATCGATGGGGATGAAACCCCAGCCCCAGTGGCTCAAGGAAGGCGATGAAGTCACCTTGTCTATCGAGGGGCTGGGAACTCAACATCACCGGGTGCAGCGGTATCAGTTGCCCTGAGAAGGGCCTGGAATCAAGGTCAGCCGCCAGAACACCAGCGCAAGCAGGCTGACCGCTGCGCCCAGCCCGCACACGCCCCACCAGCCGGCCAGCGCCTGCACGCTGGTGGCGGCGATGGCGCCCAGGCCACTGCCCACCGCATAAAACAGCATGTAGCAGGCTACCAGGCGGCTATGGGCATCGCTATCGTGCTTGAAGATCATGCTCTGGTTGGTAACGTGGATGGCTTGCCCCGCCAGGTCCAGCGCGATGATGCCGACAATCAACGGCCATAGCGCCTGCGTGGTAAAGCCCAGCGGCAACCATGCGGAGCACAGCAACAGCAGCGCTGCGCCCGTGGTCCATTGTCCGCGGCCCCGGTCGGCCAGGCTGCCAGCGCGCGCCGCCCCCAAGGCACCTGCCACCCCCACCAGGCCGAAGGCGCCGATGGCCGTATGGCTAAAGCCTTGCGCGCTCAGGGGAAACACCAGCGTGCTCCAGAAAATGCTCAGCGTGGCAAACATCAGCAGCGCCAGCACACCGCGCACCTGCAGCACCTTGTTATGGGCCAGCATGTGCACCATTGAGGCCAGCAGCGCGCCATACGACAGGCGTTTTTCCGCTTGCGGGGAGGGTGGCAGCATGCGCCACAGCAAAACCAGCAAGGCCAGCGAGATGGCGGCCGAGACCAGGTACACGGCGCGCCAGCCGGCGATATCGGCCACCAGACCCGACAAGGTACGCGCCAGCAGCAGGCCGATCATCACGCCGCCCTGCGCCATGCCGACCACCCGGCCACGTTCATGGGCTGCCGCCGCGCTGGCCGCATAGGCGATCAAGCCCTGCGTCATGGCCGTGCCCAGCAAACCCGCCATCAACATGCCTGCCAGCAAGCCGGCGGTGGAAGTGGCTGATCCCAAGCCCAGCAAGGCCAGGCATAGCAACACCAGCTGGAGCAGGGTCAGGCGGCGCCGGTTCAGCATATCGCCCAGCGGCACGAGCAGCAGCAGGGCCAGCGCGCAGCCCAGTTGGGTGGCCGTGATGACCATGCCGCTGGCCGCCTCCGTCAAGCCGAATTCCTGCGCCAGGGTGGCCAGCAGCGGCTGGGCGTAATACACATTGGCCACGCTCAGGCCGCTGGCGGCGGCAAACAGCCACACAAGCGAGGCGGGCAGGGTCTTGTTGCTATTGATATTGTTATCGCGCATAGGGATGAATAATCTGGTTTTAAAGTGAAACTAGTTGGAGTCTATGCCGAATAGTTTTAAAATGCAACCACAAACAAAGGAGAGTGTGGTGGCCAAGCGCAAGAGTCTGAAAACCGATCCCTGTCCCGTGGCGCGGGCGCTCGACGTGATCGGCGACCGCTGGTCGCTGCTGATCGTGCGCGACGCCTTTGATGGAATGCGCCGCTTCGGCGAATTCCAGAAGAGCCTGGGCGTGGCCCGCAACATCCTGGCCGACCGCCTGCATACCCTGGTGGAAGAGGGTATCTTTACGAGTGAGCCGGCGTCCGATGGCACGGCCTACCAGGAATATGTGCTGACGGAAAAAGGCCTGGGACTGTTTCCCATCGTGGTGGGACTGCGCCAGTGGAGCGAGGCACAGCTGTTCGAGGCGGGCGAAGTCCATTCGACCTTGCTGGAGCGCAATACGGGCGCGCCGGTGCAGGCGATGCTGGTGCGCTCGCCCGATGGACGCGTGCTGCAGGCGGGTGATACCTTGGTGAAAAAAATCACATGATGAGGACAAGGCCATGAGCAGGGTGGCGGTAATCGGCGGCGGCATTACGGGCGTGACCACGGCCTATGCGCTGGCGAAACGGGGCGTGCACGTGACCCTGATCGAGCGGCACCGCTATGCCGCCATGGAAACCTCGTTTGCGAATGGCGGGCAATTGTCTGCCTCGCATGCCGAGGTGTGGAACCACAAGGCCACCATCGTCAACGCCCTGAAATGGATGCTGACCCGCGACGCGCCGCTGCTGCTCAACCCGCGGCCTGGCTGGCACAAGCTGAGCTGGTTCGCGGAATTCCTGGCCGCCATGCCGTCCTATGAAGACAATACGGTGGCCACCGTGCGCATGGCGATTGCCGCGCGCAAGCATCTGTTTTCGTGGGCGGCAGAAGAGGGGATTGATTTCGATCATCGCCAGACCGGCATTTTGCATATCTACCGCGACCGCGCCGGCTTTGAGCGGGCGGCCCGCGTGTCGCGTTTGCTGGCCCAGGGCGGCTTACTGCGCCATCCCGTCACGCCCGAAGAAATGCGCACCATCGAGCCGGCCTTGATGGGCGATTTTTACGGCGGCTATTTCACGGAAAGCGATTCTACCGGCGACATCCACAAATTTACCAGCGGCCTGGCCGCCGCCTGCCTGCGCCTGGGCGTGCGCTGCCGTTACGGCATCACGGTGACGGCGGTCGCCAGTGAAAACCAGCGGGTCGGCATCAGCACCAATGAGGATGACAGCGTGTTCGACGCCGTCGTCATTTGCGCTGGCACGGCCAGCCGCAAGCTGGCGGCCATGCTGGGCGACCATGTGAATGTGTATCCCGTGAAAGGTTATTCCATCACCGTGCAGCTGGACGATGCCGCCAGCCAGGCGGCGGCGCCCATCGTCAGCCTGCTCGACGATGCGACCAAGCTGGTCAGCAGCCGCCTCGGTGTCGACCGCTTGCGCGTGGCTGGCACGGCAGAATTTAATGGCAGCAACCGCGACATCCGCGCCGACCGCATCCGCCCGCTGCTGGCGTGGGTAGAGCAATGTTTTCCCAACGTCAGCACGCGCAAGGTCGTGCCCTGGGCCGGCTTGCGCCCCATGCTGCCCGATATGTTGCCCAAAGTGGGACGGGGCAAGGCGCCGGGCGTGTTCTATAACACGGGCCACGGCCACCTGGGCTGGACCCTGGCGGCCGCCACGGCCGAAACGGTGGCGGCGCAGGTGGTTCAATCGATGGACTGAGCTGTGTTTAAGGCTGCAGTGCCGCCTTGCCCTCGGCTGTCAGGAAGGGGGCGAGCTTGGCATAGGGCAAGCTGAACTCCTGCTCGCAACCGCTGCCATACGCTTCTTCCCAGAATTTCACGCCCGTCTCCGTCAAGCTCAGATGGTACAGGCCGCGGCCCATGTAATCGGTCTTGCAATCGTCGCTGACAGTCACGCCCTTGAACAGGGCCTGGCGCAGGCTGAGGGGCAGGGCGCTCATGTCGTAACTGCCTTCCTCGGATTTGCTGCCGAACCAGCGCCACACATCGACTTCCTTGCCGCTCTGCAAATCCCAGGTGCGAAAGCGCATGCTGATGCCGTTGCGGCCCATGCCTGCCGCCCAGCGGTAGAAATTGATCGTCACGTAACGCGCCGACCAGAACGTGGGTTCGGCGTGCACTTCATCGTCCATGGCGACGCCATACGTACCCAGGAAGTTACGGCGCCGCTCGAAATAATCGACCAGATCGTGCTTGTTTTGCGGCAATTCGGTACGTAGTTGCTTGTTGATGGCGGCAATGCCCTTGCCTGGCCCCGTCAGCTCGGCGGTGATGGTATCGGCGATGCGCAGGCTGCGGAAGGACACGTCTTTGCGCTTGTCCAGATACATGGGGCGGCTGGTGAGCAGCGCCGGAAACTCTTCCAGCGCCAGGTTGTAGGCAGCGCTGGCGCAGGGCTCTTCCTTGCCGGCCGGCGGGCGCACCAGGATCAGGGAAATCGGCAGGGTCTTGCCATTCGACGGGTGATGCCAGGTGCCGCCCAGCTTGCCATCCTGCGGCTTAGCCAATTCCCAGCTGCCGCTGGGATTTTCCCCGTCCACGCTTTCCACCCATGCGGTCTTGCCTTCCGGCTGGTTCAGGTTGATCGCCGTCTTGTGGCGCGCGTAGTAATAATTGCCCTTGTTGTCGTAGGTGCTGGGGAAATTAAAACAGGCGGTGATCTCGGCATTGCCCAGCTTGCCTTGCCAGACGCCGGCCAGCTCGTCGTTGTCGGGTCTGGTGGCTGCCTGCCCGGTCATCGGTAGAGCGGGCAGGCAGAGGAGCGCAAACAAGAGACGGCGCATCGGTGTTTCCTTGCTATCGTGAATGATGGCCGATTTTACATGCTGCATTCACCATGAGCGCTTACGACTGGCATGCTCCCGCTTGCTGCGCCAGCACAGCCATCGCCGGCGTCAGGAATTGCAGCATGGCCGGCGTGACGAAACTGCCCTCCATCAAACGCGGCTCTTGCTGGTGCGCCGTGCGCAGTTTCAGATGCGTGGCCGGGTCGCGGCCCGCATACGACTGGAACAGGTCCAGCCATTGCCTGGCCAGTTCCAGTGCCAGGGCATCGGTGGGGGCGGCATTGGCATCCATGGCGGCGCGGATGGCGGCAAACAGGGGCAGCCATTCCGAGGCGCGCTTGCCATAGTTGTCCTTCAGGAAGGCAAACTCGGCATCGTCGAGGTAGGGACGGTACAGCGCCACGCGCGAGGCATTGAAGGACTGGATAATGAATTGCATCAGCGCATGATCGATGCCGCTGGATGCCTGCAGCGCCGTTTCCGTTTCATGCATGGTATTGAGGCGCGCAAACAGGCCGGCGTGGGCGTTGGTGTCCTGCACTACCTTGACCATCCATTCGGTGGCCAGCGCTTGCGCGTCAGCATCGTCGGGCGTGGCGCCCTGCGCCTGGACGGCGCGCACGCGGGCCACCAGCGCCTTCCATTCCTGTTCCACCTTGGCATCGGTCAGCATCGGTATCTGTTGCAGTTCTTCGCGTGAAAAATAATTGTCGTACATGGTCATCAGCTCCATCGTGGTCAGCCAGTCGGCCAGTTCCGGTTCCTGCCCCTGCAGCAGTTGCTGTTGCAACTGCTGCAAACGGCTGCGCAAGGTATCGGCTTGCGCAATCTGGCTATCGAGTGCGGCGATCTGTTTCGCCACGATAGCCGCCAGCGGCAGGTCCGGACCGGCCAGTGAAGTTGCGATCTCGGCCAGCGACAAACCGAACCTGCGCAGCGCCATGATCCGGTGCAGCCGAGCCATGTCACTGTGCTGGTACAGCCGGTAGCCAGCCTGCGTGCGCCCCGAAGGCGAGAGCAGGCCGATGCTGTCGTAGTGGTGCAGGGTGCGCACGGTCAAGCCCGTGCGCCTGGCCAGTTCACCGATTTTCAACAGCATGGAATACTCCTTGTTCGTGGGCGTACAGACAGCATGGCGCCTGACGTTGCGTGAGGGTCAAGCATTGTTTTATGAAGATGTACACCATTCTTAACGCTGGCGCTGCTGTGCGCGTTCCCATTCCAGGCCGGGCCGGTCGACGCGAAACTGCAGCAGCCGGCCTTGCACCACTTCCGTCACATAGGCCGTGCGGCCATCGGGGCCGCCGAAGGCGATGTTGCTGGGTTTTGCGCCCGGCAGGATGATTTCTTGCAGTACCTTGCCTGCAGGCGACAGCTTGACCACCGTGCCCTTGCCATAGCGCGTCACGTACAGGTTGCCGTCCACGTCCACGCGCATGCCATCCATGCCGAAATCGTCGAATTTGATCAGCAGGCGCTTGTCCGTCAGGCTGCCATCGGCGGCGATGGTGTAGGCCCACAGATTGCGCTGCACGCTTTCATTCACGTACAAGGTCTTGCCGTCGGGGCTGACTTCGATGCCATTGGCCGTGCCCATGGCGTCCAGCGCCAGGGTCACCGTGCCATCGGGAGCTATGCGCCACACGCGGCCCGTGTTGTCCTTCCAGTTAGGATCGCTGGCATACAGCACGTCGCCGGCAGTGATGGCGATATCGTTCGGCTGCGACATGCGCGGCTCGCGTGCGTGGATGGACAGCGCGCGCGTGGCCGGATCGACTTTATAAATCGTGTGCTCGACATAATCGGCGATATACATCTGGCCATCGCTGCCGAAGCGGATGCCATTGGCGATGCTGGCGCCAGGTAAAGTCAGCCAGACCTCGCCGCTGCCGTCGGGCTTGACCTTGCCGATGGTTTGCTGGCGCGCGAAATTGACGGCATAGACATTGCCGTCCGCATCGACAGCCGGGCCTTCGATGCCCTTGGTGAAGGAGTGCGGCGCCGTCACGGTGGTGGCCAGGAACAGGGTCTCGCGGGCGGGCTGGCTGGCGCAGGCGGTGAGGCCGACCAGCGGCAATGCCAGCGCGGCGGCGCGCAGCCAGCGCAGGGCGTATCGGGAACGGGGCATGGGCAAACTCCATATTTTTGATGCAAAGCAGGCATGGTACCGGACTTCACCGCCGGCACGGCAGGCGCTTGCTGCATGCAGGCCGTACAATCGTGTTTTTACCGGAGCGATCATGGACCCCGTCATTTTCCGTACTGCCCAGGCCAGCGACCTGGCCGCCATCATCGGCTTGCTGGCCGACGACCCGCTGGGCGCCCAGCGCGAGACCGTGACGCCAGCCGGCTCGCCGCCCGCCGCCTGCTATCTCGACGCCTTCAAGGCCATCGCTGCAGACACAAACCAGCAACTGGTGGTCGCCGTTGAAAACGAGGTCGTCGTCGGCACCTTGCAACTGTCCTTCATCCCTGGCATCGCCCGCCGTGGCGCCTGGCGCGGCCAGATCGAAGCCGTGCGCATCGCCGCCACGCACCGCAGCGCGGGCCTGGGCCAGCAAATGTTCGAATGGGCGATTGCGCGATGCCGCGCGCGCGGCTGCCACCTGGTGCAGCTGACCACCGACAAGGGCCGCCCCGACGCGCACCGCTTTTACGAGCGGCTGGGCTTTGTGGCCAGTCATGAAGGCTACAAGCTGGCGCTGTAAAACAGGCAATGCGGCGTATGATGGACTTTTCCACGCAATCAGGAGGAGGCATCATGGACAAGCCGGAATTCATCTTGGCAGTCAAGGCGATGGAAGCGCTGGAAATGTACCAGGCCACGTATGGTGCTTCCAAAGAATACCAGGCGCATCTGCAGGAAGTGCAGCAGATACTGCGGCACAAAGGCGCTTCGTTGTTGCTTTCAGAACACGGCGCCGCCAAGTTCTTGCTGGCCTTTGCCGATGCACTGGAAGTGGCGCATTTGCCTGGAGAGTATGTGCCCCTGAGCCGCAGGCCAGCGTAAAACCAGCAAGACCAGTACTGCCTGAATACCAATAATATTTTTATTGTTGGTAATGATTCTCATTTATAATCCCCTTCCACATCGCTCCGGCTGGCGGAAGCGCAGGGGATACATAATGAAAAAAATGATGACAGGAGCCAATACGGCGCCTTTCAGGAGCGCCGCATGAGGGCGCCCGTATTGCGTGGCTGGTATGCCGTGCACCGCTGGAGCAGCCTGATTTGCACGATCAATCTGCTGATGTTGTGTGTGACCGGCCTGCTGCTGGTGTTTCACGACGAAATCGATGCGGCGCTGGGCCAGGATCACCGGCCGGTGGCTGCCGTCGTCGGCAAGGCACCCAAACCGAGTCTGCAAACCCTGGCTGACAGCGCAGTGCAGGGCGATGCGGACTACACCGTGCAATCGATGTTTTTCCCGCCCGACGAACCGTCGCTGGTGGCCATGCACCTGGGCGAGCGCGGTTCGGCCAGCCTGCGCGGCGGCAAGAACATCATCTTCAATCTGGACAATGGCATGCGCCAGGCGCTGCCCGTCAACGTGGAAACGGTGACAGGTTTTCTGCTGAAACTGCACGTCAACCTGTTCCTCGGCTTGCCTGGTCAACTATTTATCGGCCTGGTCGGCCTGATCTTCGTGCTCAGCATCGTCAGCGGCATCGTGATCTATGCGCCGCTGACGCGCAAGCTGGTGTTCGGCATCTTGCGTTTCGGCCGCCAGGCCCGCATCGTGCAGGCCGACCTGCACAACCTGTTTGCCGTCACCACCATGGTGTGGGCGCTGGTGGTGGGTTTGACGGGCACCTTCCTGGCGTTTTCGCCGCTGATCATCGGCCTGTGGCAAAAGACGGAACTGGCCGACATCATCCGCACCCTGCCGGCCGCCAGGCCGCACAGCATGGTGCCCGTCGACCAGGCGATTGCCCAGGCCCGCCTGCGCACCCCCGGCAAGGATCTCGCCTATGTGTTTTATCCCGGCACCGAATACGCCACCGAGCGCCACTACATGGTGGTGCAGCGCGGCCATAGCGAACTGGAACAGCGTCTGTTCAGCATCGTGGTGGTCGACGCCCAGGATGGCACGGTGGCCGATGCGCGCGGCATGCCCTGGTATATGCAAGCCCTGCTGCTGTCCGGTCCCTTCCACTTTGGCGACTATGCGGGCCTGCCTTTGAAAATCCTGTGGGCCTTGCTGACCTTGCTGACGGCCGTCGTCACCGTCAGCGGCTTTATCGTCTGGATGAAACGCACGCGCGCAGTGGTCGTGCGCCGCAATGAGGCCGCGCTGGCCGATGGATGGGGAGGACAAACATGAACGGTACCTGGGGTTGGCCGCTGCTGCTGGCGGCATTGAGCCTGGGCGGCCTGGCCGCCGGCATCCTGGGCGATGGCGTCTGGGATTGGCTGTGCTGGGTGGGTCTGGCCGCACCGATTTTTGTGGTGCTGCGCCGCATGCGGGCGCAGTGGCATGGCCCCGGTGAACGCGGCAAGCACAATCCCTAACGATTTTTCGACGACTTTCGGGAGGTGGGCGTGTCCGCCGACAGCATCCAGCGCAAGGAATTTCTCAGCCTGCTGTTTCACAACCATCACGGTTGGCTTTCCGCGTGGCTGCGCAAGAAGACCGGATGCCAGCACCGCGCGGCTGATCTGGTGCAGGAGGCGTTCGCCCGCATTTTGCTGCTGCCCGACCCGCGCCAGCTGGCGCAGCCGCGCGCCTTCATGGTCACCACGGCCACGCGCATCCTGATCGACGAACAGCGCCGCCGCGTGCTGGAGCAAAGCTATCTGGAAGCCCTGTACCGCCTGCAGGGCGATGACCCTGCAAGCGCCGACTCCCCTGAACAGATCATGCAGGCCGTGCAGGCGCTGGAGACCATCAGCCGCATGCTCGATGGCCTGGCCGCCAAACCGCGCCGCGCATTTTTACTGAGCCGCCTCGATGGCCTGGGCCACGCGGAAATCGCCACCGAACTGGGGGTCTCTGCCAGCATGGTCAAGCAATACCTGGCCAGCGCGCTCGGTCACTGCTACCGCGTGCTGTATCCGGTAGCCGCATGATGGCCAACAGCGCGTTTGACAGCATACCGCCGGAACCCGACGACGCGGTCGTGGACCAGGCCATCCTGTGGCTGACGCAACTGAGCTCGGGCTTGGCCAGCGAGGAAGAGCGCCGCGCCTACCGCGACTGGTGCGCGCAGCATCCGCAAAACGCGCTGGCGGCGCACCGGCTGGAAGGCATCTTTTTGCGTTTTGACGGCTTGCCGGCTGAACCGGCACGCGCCGCACTGGAGAGCCAGCGCCGGCCACGGCGCAAGGCGCTCAAGCTGGCCTTGAGCCTGGCCTTGCTGCTGGCCGGTGGCGGTCTGTTATCGCCATGGCCGCAAGCGCGGTACTGGACTGCCGATTACCGCACGGCGGCAGGCGAGCGGCGCGTGGTGGAACTGGCCGACCATAGCACGCTGACCTTGAACAGCGGCAGCGCCGTCAATATCCGCTACGACGGCCATGCGCGCCGCGTCGACTTGCTGGCCGGCGAAGTGCTGGTGCAGGTGGCGCACATCAGCGACGCGGCATCGCGGCCGTTCGCCGTGCATACCGGGGATGGCGAGGCGCGCGCGCTGGGCACGCGCTACCTGGTGCGGCGCGAACCTGGCGCCACCGTGGTGACGGTGCTGGAATCGGCGGTGCGGGCCGGTAGTGCCGACGGCAATGCGTCGCGCACCGTTTTACCAGACCAGCGCGTGCGCATCAGCGCCAACGCCGTCAGTGCGCCGCAAGCGGTCGATGCCGGGCAGGCGGCCAGCTGGGTGCGCGGCCGCCTGGTGGCCGACAACGCCCCGCTGTCCGAAGTACTGGCCGAGCTGGCGCCTTATCGCCGTGGCCTGCTGCGCTATGACGCGGACAACATGGGCACGCTGCGCGTGTCCGGCGTGTTTGCCCTCGACGATGGCGATCGCACCCTGGCCACCTTGCAGGCGCTGCTGCCGATCACGGTCGAGCATTACACGCCGTTTTTGACCGTGGTATCGGTGAAGACTAAAAAATAATTCACATTTTTTGCCGCGCCGCTGTCCTTGCGCCGTTCTGCTACGTCATGGTTACTGTATCCAAGAAAAAATGCGACTGCATCAACCTACAGGAACCGACATGACATCGAAAAATAAATTACCCCCGCTGCGCCTGGCGGCCCGATTGACACTGCTGTGCGCCGCTGTCGCTGCCCCCTTGCTGGTGGCGCCGATAGCCCAGGCCCAGGTGGCTGGCGCCGTTGCAGCGCAGCGCTCGTACAACATTGCTGGCGGCCCTTTGAGTGGGGTGTTGAATAAATTTGCGCAGCAGGCCGACGTGATCGTGGCCTTCGATCCGGCGCTGGTCCAGGGGCAGGTCTCGGCAGGCTTGAATGGCAGCTACGGCTTGCAATCGGGTTTCGAGACGATATTGCAGGGCAGCGGCCTGGCCGCCGCGGCGCAGGGCAATGGCAGTTTCCTGGTGCAGCGCGCAGCCAGCAAGCCGGTGGCGCATGCTGCTACGCCGGTAGCGACCGTGGCCGCTCCCGCGCCTGTGCTCAGCGAAGTGCTGGTAGTGGGCGCGCGCACGCCGACCCAGATCACGGAAATTCCCAGCACGGCCTGGATCATCGGCAGCGACAGCATCGCCGCCCAGGCGCGCGCCGGCGTACCGCTGAAGGAAATGCTGGGCAACCTGATGCCTGGCCTCGATATCGGCCCGCAAGGCCGCACGGCCTTTGGCCAGAACCTGCGCGGCCGCAGCGCACTGGTGATGATCGATGGCGTGTCGCTCAATGGCTCGCGCGCGCTGAGCCGCCAGTTCGATTCGATCGACCCCTTCAATATCGAACGCATCGAAGTGCTATCCGGCGCCAGCGCCCTGTACGGCGGCAACGCCACCGGCGGCGTGATCAATATCGTCACCAAGCGTGCGGTGTCCAGCGCGCTGGCCTTCACCAGCGAAGCGGGCGTGCGCAGCGGCTTGCGCAATGGCGAGGACCTGGACTGGCACGTGGCGCAATCGGTGGCAGGCGGTAATGAACAAGTCTTCGGTCGCCTGGGTTTCGTGTACGGCAAGACGGGCGCCAGCTACGATGGCAATGGCAAGGCCGTGATCCCCGACATCACCCAGACCGATTTGCAATACAACCAGTCGATCGACTTGCTGGGCAACCTCGATATCAAGCTGGCCCCCGGCCAGGAGTTGAAGCTGCTGGCGCAAGTGTACGATTCGGGTTTCCAGCCGGGCAAGGCGCTGTACCTGGGACCGAACCTGGGCGGTGCGATCCAGCTGACGGCGGCGCCCGTCAATCCGGCGCTGCTCGATGTGCGCGACGGTTTTGCATCGAGCGTCAAGCCGCGCACCAAGCGCCACATGCTGTCGGCGGACTACCATGCGGCCAATGTGCCGGGCGGCCAGGACTTTTATCTGCAAGCCTATACGCGCAGTGAAAAGCTGGACTTTTATCCGTTTCCCGGCATCGACAACTTTGCGGTGGGTGGCGTGCCCGGACGTTCGCTGAACTACGCCGCCTCGCGCCAGAACACGGATACCTCGGGCTTGAAGGCCGTCTTCGCCAAGCAGTTTGACAAGGTGAAACTGACGTATGGTCTCGATTACGACCACGAGAAATTCGAGGGCAAGCAGGTCTTGTTCAACACGGCGCAGGCGCTGCAAAGCGGTGGCCTGGTGTTTAATCAGATCGCAGAACTGGGCCGCTATCCAGGCTTCAAGACCGACATCTATGCGCTGTACGGCCAGGCTGACTGGCGCATCAGCGAGGTGTTGTCGCTGTCGGCCGGTCTGCGCCACCAGCGCGCCAATATCGCAGTCGACGACTTCGTGCAGGCGGCCCAGCAGCGCCTGATCGCCGTGGGTATCGGCCGCTCGGCGCAAGCCATCCCCGGTGGCAAGAACCACTACGACGTTACTTTGCTCAACGCTGGCCTGCTGTACAAGCTGTCGCCGCAACAGCAGTTGTGGACCAATTACTCGGAAGGCTTCGAGCTGGCCGACCCGGCCAAATACTACGGCCAGGGCAACTACGCGCTGGTGGGCGGCGCGGCCGGCAGCTGGAATCTGCTCAATTCCATCAACGTCAGCGGCTCGCCGATGAGCGGCATCAAGACGCGCCAGCTGGAAGCGGGCTGGCGCCATCGCGGCGGGCCATTGTCGGCCCAGGTGGCGCTGTTTTATTCGCAGTCGGACAAGGCGATCGAAGTCAACCGCAGCACCTTCGACATCAGCGTGGTGAATCAAAAAGTGCGCAATATCGGCCTGGAAGGGCAGCTCAATTACAGTCTTGACGAGCATTGGGATGCGGGCGCCAACTGGCTGGCCATCATCACGCAGCAGCAAGCCAATGGCGACTGGAACAAGCGCGACGTGACGGTATCGAGTCCATCGAAACTGACCTCGTATGTGGGCTGGAAGCAGTCAGGACTGGCGCTGCGCCTGCAGGGCACGCAGGTATTCGCAGTCGCCGACGCCAGCGGCAAGCGCCTCACCGGTTACGCGCTGTTCGATTTGCTGGGAGCCTACCAGCTGCCGAAAGGGACCTTGAGCTTTGGTCTGCAAAACCTGCTGGACCGCGACTACACCACCACCTGGGGCCAGCGTTCCAAGATCCTGTACGGCAGCCTGATCGCCGCCCAGGCGCTGGACTACAAAGGCCGTGGCCGCAGCATCGGCCTCACATATTCGCTTGATTATTGAAGCGGACTTATTGCGGCTGCCAGCTGGCCTGCCGATGGAAAGTTATAATGCGTGCGCAATCACACCCATCGACTTCCCATAGGCAGGCAGCATGCAAAACCATCCCATCACCACCGATATTTTACGCGGCGCCATCGAGCTGGAGACGACCGAACAGGGCGTGCTGCCGCATCGCCTGCCCGCATGGGCGCGCAAGCAGTGCACTGACCCGCAACTGGCGATGGTGGAAGCCCAGCCAGCCGGCGTGCGCTTCGTCTTCCGCAGCGAAGCGACCGTGATCGAACTCGATGCCGTCTGCACGCGCCGCGTGTATGTGGGCGCGCCGGCGCGTCCGGATGGCCTGTATGACTTGATCGTCGACGGCCAGCTGGTGGCGCAACAGAGCGTCAGCGGCGGCAAGCTGATGACCATCGACATGGCGGCCGGATCGATGAAGATGGACACGGGCCCGGCCGGCACGGTGCGCTTCGATGGCTTGCCGAATTACGAAAAGCGCATCGAGATCTGGCTGCCCTACAACGAGGCGACGGAAATCCTCGCACTGCGCACCGATGCGCCGATCGAACCGGTCGCGGACGAAGGCCGCAAGGTCTGGCTGCACCACGGCAGCTCGATCAGCCACGGCACGGATGCGGCCAGCCCCAGCACCACCTGGCCAGCGCTTGCGGCCGCGCAAAGCAAGGTAGAGCTGATCAACCTGGGCTTCGGCGGCAGCGCGCTGCTCGATCCATTCGTCGCCCGCGTGATCCGCGATACCAAAGCTGACCTGATCAGCATCAAGCTCGGCATCAACCTGGTGAACCTGGACCTGATGCGCTTGCGCGCCTTCGTCCCGGCCGTGCATGGCTTCATCGACACCATCCGCGAAGGCCATCCGAGCACGCCGCTGCACATCATCTCGCCTATCCTGTGCCCGATCCACGAAGACACGCCCGGCCCCAGCCTGCCCGACATGGCTGCGCTCAGCAGCGGCAAGCTGAGTTTCTACGCGGCCGGCAACCCGGCCGAACGGGCAGCCGGCAAGCTGACCCTCAACGTGATCCGCACCGAGCTGGAAAAAATCGTCAAGCAACGGGCGGCGGACGATGCGCATCTGTTTTACCTCGATGGCCGTGAATTGTATGGCGAGGCGGATGCGCAAGAATTGCCGCTGCCGGATAATTTGCACCCGGATGCGGCGACGCATCAGCGGATGGGCGCAAGGTATGCGCAGCTGGTGCTGAAGGGGTAAGCGATGGATGTGACCAGCATGGCTGCTCACTGTTGACGCTGATCAAGTGCATGCCTTGTCGGTACGCATTGTTCCCATCCACCTCGACAACGGCGCCCAGGTGGATCAGGGAGATAGTTATTACCGCTTTTCCTTGTTAATCACTTGCAGCAGCTTGAACGCTTCATGCTCGATTGCCGGTTCTGCATCGGCCAGTTCCTTGCTTGCCTTGACATACGCGGGGCGCTTGCGCTCTTTCTTTTCTTCCGGTGCAACTGCCGTCGTCATGCCCGCCATGATGAGCTGCGCGCCGGAGTTGTACTTCTTGTAGATGACCTGCTTGCCGTAAGCGGTGTTATAGAAGCGGGTCATTTCGATGGCGGTGTCTGCGGAAATCGCGCTCGTCAGGGTTGGCGCCAGGCGCTGGTACACCTCTGCCGGCGGGGTTTTGTCGAGCTTGGCGAATACGGCCTGCTTCTGTGCTTCAGTCGGATAGCGGCTGCGGGCGGCCACGCCTTTCAAGGCCTTTTCAATCTGCATCGCGGCCAGCAGATCCTGCACGGCTTGAAGGTGGGTGGGGTTGGATGCGACAACCGGTGCTGCGGGCGCCGTGCTGGCGGCAAAGGCGGGGGCGGTGAAGACCAGCGATAAACCCAGTACGGCGTGGACTGCAAACTTCATAAATTCCCTTCGGATGAGGAGGTAGGCGCCATGGGCGCGGTGCATGAATACGAAATTCCAGGAGGCCAGAGTGCGTGTAGCCGCAAGACGACAGGCTGTTTCCGGACAATGGCGTCATGGGATGCAACTATAGCGCAATTGATAACTAGTGTCAGTTGAAGTTCGACCTGTCTGATATCGGATATGGCACCGCCTCATCACAGTTCGAAGGTGATAATTGGATAGTATTTCCTCAATGAAAATGCCATACTATCCAGCATCATCTTCAGTCGAGCCCGGGTCATTAATGAAGCTGTTCTCCACGGTAAGCCCGATCGTATTTGGCGATAAAGGAGAAGGCTGGCCACGTCAGGCCGTGTTCCGTATCGCATTCGTTGTATTGCTGCATCTGGGGCTGCTGTGGATCGTCGCCCGGCCGTCACAGATACCCGCAGTGCCCGACAACCGGGTGTGGCTGCAATTACTGCAGCCAACACTGCCCGTATTTATTCCCAGGAAGACTGTCGATGAGCCCAAGCTTGATCCGCGCCCGGAGCCCAGGCTTGTTCCCCAGCATACGCCAGCGTCTTCCATCGCCCCCCCTCAGCCAGCCGGCCCGGTTGTAACGCCTGCCGCACAGACGGCACCGGCATCTGTAGCCGATGATCCCGAAGAGCGTGCGCTGCTTGCGCAGCCAGCGGCAGCCAGTACGCCGCCTGCCGACATGCTGCAGCGGGCTTTGAAGGCAGTCGGCGCGATAGACCGTCAGTTGCGTGCCGAACACAAGCAGGAATTTACCGCGCCGCCAGACACCGCCAGTTCGCGCCTGGCCAGAGGATTTGCAGAGGCGCATGCGGCAGTGGGGCCCAAGTGGAACGAGGCCGCGCGCATCGAGTTGTTCAGCGCCCCCAACGACCCCAAGCGCATCTACCGTGTGACAACGGCTATGGGCGAATATTGCGTGTTTTTTGCTGACAAGGCCAGTATTGCCGAGAACGGTTCTGCCAAGGCTGGATGGGCCGGTTTTGGGCAGGCGAGCATGTCGAAGTGTCCGATAAAGTTTTGACGGGCTTACAGCGATGGAGTTTGCTGGCGCCGCCTGAATCCCCCAAATCCCACGGCTGCACCGATCAGCAGCAATGCCACGGCAGTGCGGAGCGCCAGGTGCATGCCATGCATGAAAAGCGCTGTTTCTGTGTGCCTGACAAAAAATCCGAAGATGGCCACGCCGATCACGCCGCCCACCTGGCGCGCCGCGTTCAACAGGCCCGAAGCAATACCGGCCTGCGTATTGGGAACAGCGGCCAGGGTTGCATTGGTGATGGTTGGTATCGTCAGCGCAATGCCGCTGCCAGCCAGCAACATGGGCAAGACCAGCGGCAAGTAGGATTGTGCCGCCAGCGCCGGCAGCATCAACAGATAGCCGATGGCAGACACCAGCAGGCCGGCAACGGCCAGCCGGCGTGTCCCGATCCGGCTCACCAGCCTGCCAGCAATAATGTTCATCACCATCAGGATGGCCATCATCGGCAGAAAAGCCAGGCCGGTTTGCTGCGGTGTCCTGTGCTGCACCGCTTGAAAGAACAGGCTGAAGCTAAATACCATGCCGTAAAACACCAGGTTGACGATCAATCCGATCACGGTTGCGCTGCTGACTGCCGCATCGCGCAATAATGCCAGTGGCAGCATCGGCGAGGGATGGCGTGCCTCCAGCCAGATAAACAGGGCGCCAAGCAGGATCGACAGCAGCAGTGTGCCCAGAATAAGCGGGCTTTGCCAGCCGAGGCTGCTCGCTTGCGTCAAGGCAAATGTGAACGTTGCCAAGGTGACTGCTCCCGTCATTTGACCGGGCAGATCCAGGCTGCGGCCGGCTTGGGTGGGCGATGCCGGCGCATGGCGGTAGGTCATCCACAAGCCGATCAGGCCGACAGGCAGGTTGATCAGGAATATGCTGCGCCAGCCCAGCGTGCTGATCAACAGGCCACCGATGACCGGTCCGGCGGCCAGGGCGATGCCGCCGCCGGCGCCCCACCAGCCTATCGCCCGGCTGCGCTGCCGGTCGTCGTGGAATGCCTGCCGTAATAGCGACAGGGAGTTGGGCACCAGCAGCGCCGCGCCAAGTCCTTGAACCAGGCGCCAGGCAATCAGCGACGGCAGGCCCGATGCGGCGCCGCAGCCGGCCGATGCCAGCGTGAAGATCGCAAAACCGGCCATGAAGACGCGCTTCGCGCCCAGGCGATCGCCCAGCGCACCGGCCATCAACAATAATGCCGCGAAGACCAGCGCATACGCATTGACGACCCATTGCAGGCCGGTCAGATCGGCATGGAAGGCGGTACGCAGGGCTTCCAGCGCAACATTGACGACGCTGACATCGATCAAGACAAGTACGAAGCCGAGGCAGGTGGCGATCTGGACAAAGCGGGAATGATCAGGGGATGGTTTGGACATGTGGCCTCTCTCTATATAACGTAGGCCACAGTGTAAGAATGTTTGATCTGTGCGAATATTCCCTATATTTGCATAGCAAACTGGAGAAAATGCACAGATGTTTGACTGGGAAAACCTCCGCTGCTTTCTCGCCGTTGCACAGGCCGGCAGCCTGTCTGCTGCTGCGCGCGTGCTGAAAGTCGATCACGCTACCGTCAGCCGGCGCCTGGGTGCGCTTGAAACGGAACTCCAGGCGCGCCTGGTCGATCGATTGCCACGTGCGTGTCAACTGACCGCGCTGGGGCAGAGAATCTTCACCATTGCCAGGGAGATGGACACGGCCGCCTTTGCCGTAGAGCGGGTCGCGCGTGCTGAACAGTCGCCGATGGTGGGCAAGGTAACGCTCAGCGTGCCTCCCGTGCTGGCCAACAATTTCTTTGCAAAACAATTGTCCGCATTCCGGCGCCTGTACCCGGACATACAGCTATCGCTCGCCAGCCAGGCGCAAAGCGTATCGCTCGGCCGGCGCGAAGCGGATATCGCCGTGCGCCTGTTTCGGCCCAGCGAACCCGGCAATGTCGTGCGCAAACTGGGCGCCATGCCATTTGCCCTGTATGCCAGCCGGAATTACCTGCATCTGGAGGAGCCAGCCAACTGGGAATTCATCGGTTTCGATGCACAATTCGCCGACATGCCCAACCAGAAATGGCTGCTCGCAGCCATCGGAAAACGCAAGATAGTCTGCGAGGTCAGCGACATCACCACCCAGCATGCCGCCGTTCGCTCAGGAATCGGCGTGGCGAACCTGCCGACGTTTATCGGGGACAGCGACCCGGAGCTGCAACGGTTGCCGTTCGATGGCGAGCCGTTTTTCAGGGAAATCTGGCTGGTGGTGCATGTCGACTTGCGGCATGCACCGTTGCTGAGGGCGGTGATCGAGTTTGTGGTGGAGGTGGTGGCGGAGGAGTTTGGAGGAGTGGCGCGCCTGATGCCCCTATCCGCCTAGGGTTCAGCGACGTGGACGCTGGCCTTGATATGCTTGAGGTGGGCCACGATGGTGAACGTCATCACCACCAGCAGCGACCATGAGCTCCATTTGTTGACATGCACTGCCGACCAGGCGCCAAGCTGGTTCGGATAGCGCCATACGCCGAAGAAGGTGCTGATGTTTTCGGCCAGCCAGATAAAGAATCCCACCAGCACGAAACCGAGCAGCAAAGGCATGCTGCGGTCGCGGTCGAGCGGGCGGAACACCACGGTAGTGCGCGCATACAAGCCCAGCGCGCAGGCCGCCAGATACCAGCGATAGTCGCCGATGTAGTGATGGGTAAAAAAGTTGGCGTAGATCAGCACGGCGATCAGCACGCCCATCCAGTATGGCGGATGGTGACGAATCCGCATATCGAGCAGGCGCCAGGTCTGGATGATATAGCTGCCCACGGCCGCATACATAAAGCCTGAAAACAGGGGCACGCCGAACACCTTGCTGTAGGCAAAATCGGGATAGCTCCACGACTGTATCGTCCCCGACACCTTGAACACCTCCAGCGCAAAACCGACCGCATGAAACAGGCTGATGGCTTTCAACTCATCCCACGTTTCCAGTCCGCTCCAGACCATCGCCGCCTGGATCGCCAGCGCCACCAGCAACAGCACGTCATAACGCGGCAAGCCAAACAGGCCGGCACGCGGCACCAGGAACACGGCAGCAAAAAACAGCCCCACGAACAGGCAGGCTCGCGCCTCCTTGATGCCGAAATAGAGAAATTCGGCCAGGAAGCGGGGTAAGCCGCGCAGGCGGTTGCGGGGTGTGGTGTTTAAGAGGTGGGTGTCGAGGGCGGTGAGCATGGGGGACTTTAGCGGCTGGGTGCTACTCAATCACAGTTAGCAAATTTTTTTCTTGGTGTCGTAGTCTATGCATTCATTTTCATAGCGTTCGTCGACCTCTTTCAGGAATCTATCACGACCACGATTGAGTTTGGAAACCGTTAACTCTTGTTCTTCCTCAGGTGTGATCGAGCCGATGTCGGCTTTCAGAGTCTGATGGTCGGCGGATATTGTATAGCCAATATCGCAGTATTTATCGTCATCAAGGCGATGCGAACCTATCCAGTAGCAAATGCCGACGCTGGCCGGTTTGCCATCGTATGCGTAAAAAATATCAAAGCCCGCCAGCTTGAATTGCCTGGGGCGCATCTTTTCTGCGTGCTGTAGTACCTGCAGGACGGTTGCGCCGTCATCTGTTTTCTGGTTCTGCACAGCCTTGATGAGGCGTTTTTCCTCGGCCGGTGAAAGTGGCTGGGCTTTGAATTCTGTTGGGGTTTCGATTGTGGCTGGCGCTGGTGCCTGGGCAGGCGTGGGTGCGGGTGCTGCAGGTACTTCGGTAGGAGCTACAGGAGCTGGTTCGGGGTCTTGGGAGCAGGCGGTTAAGGGGGCTAGGATGAGGGCCAGGATAGAGAGGCGCATATTCGGGAGTGTTGTTAATTAATGATCATTATAAGGGCGAAGCTGGGGGACGAGAGAGGTTGAGCTGCACATTGGACAGGAGGGCTTCGCTTGTATGCGCAACAAAGTTTTGTGGCGGCGAGCTGTGATCGCCGAATTCTCGCAAAACCCTCGTGCCCGTACCGGACGGGGATGTGAGTCCCGGATATCGGCGCGTAGGATCAAAAATAAAGGCCCCGTCGCTTGCGGTCTACTTTCCATATATCTGGCCAGTTTGCGTTCTGTACCTCTTTTCGAACGGTCCGTCGCACGCCTGTCAGGCGGTGAAAAAGCATGTCGTATTATTAATCCTTCATCATAGACGGCGGGTACCCGCTGCCAAATAAGGGGAAGTAATGCAGAAACCGATAGGTCTACTATGTGCGGTCGTATTCGCCTTGAGTGCCGCTGTGAATGTCCAGGCCACCACGCTTGACCAGCTCGTTCACGCTTACGCTGACCAGCGCGACTTTAGCGGCGTCGTGCTGGTCGCGCGCGATGGCCAGCCCATCTACCAGGCCGCTTTTGGCATGGCACAGCCGGCTTGGAAGGTAGCGGTCAGCGACGATAGCGTGTTTCGTATCGGCTCACTCAGCAAGCCGCTCACTGCGACGTTGGTCATGCGGCTGGTGGAGATTGGCCGTATCAAGCTCGATGAAACCGTTGGCAGCTACCTCCCGGCTGCGTATGCAGGCACGAACGCGGGGAAAATCACGGTGCGACAACTGCTGGCGCATACGTCCGGCCTGGCTGATGTGCCATCTCGCTACACAGATACATTCTGGAGCCGAGACGCACGCCTTCATTACACACCCAAAGAATTCGCAAGCGCATGGATTCCCGGTGCACTGGCAAGCGAACCCGGGATCTGGCGCTACAACAACAACGGCTATTACTTGCTTGGAATGATAGTTGAAGCGGCCACCGGAAAGAGCTATGCCGAGAATATGAAACAATATATTTTTGCGCCGGCGGGCATGCAAGATAGTGGTCTATTCGATGGCCGCACAATTATCCCGAAACTCGCACAGGGAACCGTCCAGGCCGACGATGGCACGCGCGTATTGCCTTCCTATATAGACCCATCCGTATCTTATTCTGCAGCTGGCCTATATTCGACGGCGCTCGACCTGGTGCGCTTTGACTCGGCGCTGACGGGTGGCCGTCTGCTCAGCCAGACGTCCCAGCGCGAAATGTTTGCCAATAGAGGCAAGGGCTATGGTTACGGCTGGGAGGTCGAGAACTGGGCCGTACGCACAGATACGCCACTTCCCGTTGTGCTGCATACCGGAAGCATTCCTGGCTACCAGAGTATATTTGTGCGCTCCTTATCCGATCATGTGGCTATCGTCGTTCTTGACAATACCTGGCAGGGGGCGACGGTGGTCGCGATGGCAAGAGACATTGCCGACCTTGTGCACGGCAAACCGGTGGCCCTGCCGCGACGCAGCCTGCAGGCTGCCCTCGGTCCGATCTTGTTTCGTGAGGGCTTGGACGCCATGCGTGCCGCCTACCTCCGCTTAGGTGCACGCGAATCCACAATGTACGATGTGAGTGAATCTGCACTCAACGCTTTTGGCTATAGCCTGCTACGCAAGGACCAGTTGCAAGCGGCTATCCAGGTCTTTCGCTGGAATGCAGAAGCCTATCCCCTTAGCCATAACGTCCACGATAGTCTGGCTGAAGCCCTGCTTGTATCGGGAGACCGAGAAGGCGCTCGCGCCGGCTATGCCAAGGTATTGGCCTTGGACCCAGGCAATCGCCACGCGACGGAAGAACTGGAAAAGCTCCGGCACACAAATCCCTGAGCAATGTCCGTTTTGGGGCGGAGGCAGACGGCGCCGATTAGCGCCCTGCATCGCCACCAGTAGCTGAAGACCGCGATGTTCAGCGCGGTAATTTATACCGTACCAGCAGCGAAGGTCCTTTGCCGCCGACTGGCGTCAGCAGTATCTCGTCACCCGGCTGCATCTCTTCATACATCACCGTGCAACAGGTGGGCATCGAGTGGCCGCGCGCGGGATAAATGCCGACGTCGGTGTGCAGGGTCGCAGCGCGTACGTCCACGCTGGACTTGCCGGCCTTTGCTTCTTCTTGCAGTAGCTTGCGCAGTGCGGTGACGAAGTCGCTTTTGCTGAGTCTGGCGGGGGTTTGGGGTGCTGGCGGGCGGGTGGTTGCGTTGTTTTTCATGGCAGTTTCTTTTGGTGTGTATATTTCCGGCACTATAGCATTGGGGGGGGGGATGGTGGTTGGCTGGTGGATTTCATCGTTAGACAGGGAGCCGGGGCTAGTTCTGCCATTTTGATACTGACTGGGTATTGGATGGAGTTTTAGGGGTGGCAGCCCGCGCCCTAAAACCTGGTCAGAGGAATCGGAGGGGGTTGCGCTTGCAAGCGCAACCCGGTTTTGCGGCGGCGAGCTGCGCTCGCAGAAGTCCCGCATGTGGCGGGGAAGCATGAGTTGTCGCTTTTGCGAAGCATGAGCTGTCGTTTTTGTGAAATTTAGGCCCGAAAATTCACAAAGCTCAGAAACATGAGTTTGTAGTGTTTTAATGTACCCGGACACTAATTTAGGCGAGAATGCTCGCCATGGAGAGGTGTTTGATGAGCAAGCAAAGACGTACGTTTTCCCCCGAGTTCAAACAGCAGGCGGCATGCCTGGTACTGGATCAAGGATATAGCCATACTGAGGCAAGCCGGTCGGTCGGCATCGGCGAATCAGTGCTGCGCCGCTGGGTGCAGCAGCTGCAGTTGGAGCGGCAAGGCATCACGCCGCAGAGTAAGGCAATGACGCCTGATCAGCAACGAATACAGGAACTCGAAGCACGCATTGAGCGTCTCGAGCGGGAGAAGTCCATTTTAAAAAAGGCTACCGCGCTCTTGATGTCGGAAGGGATAGAACGTACGAGGTAATCGATCAGATTTGCGGTAACGAATCAATCGAGTTGATCTGCGCGGTGTTCGACGTAGCGCGGTCATCCCTGTATGCGCATCGGGAGCGCGCCCGGCACATTCATGTTGAGCGCATGGCATTGCGTAGCCGCGTGCACGAGCTGTTCGTCGAGAGTCGCAGTTCGGCGGGAAGCCGCAGCATCATGGGCATGATGCGCGAGGAAGGCGCGGCAATTGGCCGCTTCAAAGTTAGTCGTTTGATGGAAGAGTTAGGGCTGGTCTGCAAACAACCGGGCAGGCACGCCTACAAGCAGGCCACAGTGGAGCGGATCGACATTCCGAATCACCTCAACCGAGAGTTCACGGTGGAAGCGCCAAATCAGGCCTGGTGCGGCGATATCACATATATTTGGGCGCAGGGGCGATGGTATTACTTGGCCGTGGTGTTGGATCTGTTCGCTCGCCGAGCGGTGGGCTGGGCATTCTCGCTACGACCCGATGCCGACCTTGTTGTGCAAGCGCTGGAAATGGCTTACGAACAGCGAGGTCGACCGCAGGGACTACTGTTTCATTCGGATCAAGGTAGCCAGTACGCCAGTCGAAAATTCCGTCAGCGCTTGTGGCGCTATCGGATACGACAGAGTATGAGCCGCCGGGGAAATTGTTGGGATAACTCCCCAATGGAACGGCTGTTCCGCAGCTTCAAAACTGAATGGCTGCCGTCAACCGGTTACGTGACGGCACAGGAAGCACAACGGGACATCAGTCATTATCTGATGCACCGGTATAACTGGATACGGCCACATCAGTTCAATCACGGATTGGCACCGGCCGTCGCCGAAGAAAAACTTAACGGAGTGTCCGGAATGGGTTGACCACTACACTTTCTTCTGAAAAAGTGGTTGATAAGTAATTTGATGCCCTGTTTGCCGTAAGGTGAAATAGGAAGTGAGCCCACCCCCGTGGACTCTTTTTTTGTATAGATACTGTTTTTATACAAGATAGCTCCAGCGCGTGTTAAGCGTTTAATCGCATAGTTCAACGGCTTCATGGTAACCGTACTTTAAACGCGCCTCAACAGGCCAAGCTCACCTCTCATAAATTTCATCCATCACAAATATCCCCTACACAAAGTCATCGGCATACTGGACTACTTCAGCTAGGAAACATTCTTAAGTAATCTGGCTAGCACGCCTCTCTAAGTCATGCTACATTGTCTTGTCAGATTCCCCAAATTGTACTGCCCAAGCCAATCGTCGATTAAATATAGGGAGTTAACTTGATTAATAGCACAAAAAATAAAAAAGAGCTTCATGCTTGGCTTAAAAAATATTTTAAGAAAATTAACGAAAAATTGGTAGAGCCACCACGCTTATTGGGTGAAACCTCGAAATATAACGCACAACAAGAAGAATTTGAGCAACTAGCCCAGATGTTGATATCACGTATGTTCAAGGCAATGTTGCATCCAAAGGAAATTAAATTCTCGTTGGTGGTTAACGAGATTTCTAATGCCTGGGCGATTTGGCCAGCTGATTTTTATGCGGTGTTGGTGACAACAGCTTTAGCGAAAAACATTCAAGAAACATGCGGTCAAGTAGAAACCCTAATGAGGCAAGGTGAAAGACTGCCAACTGGAGAGCCCAATTTAATGAGAGATTTATGGTCAGGAATGCCATACGAAAATAGAGACTATGAGAGCTTCGGTGGCCTTCTCGCACACATAGCCTATGCCTTTGTTGTACACCATGAACTGGCTCATATTGGACTCGGACATGAAGCAATACTGGGAGGCATTTTATCGTCAAACGCAAACTCAATTATTGAAGAAGAGGTTTTAGCTCTTGATGAATCCCGAATGTGTGCTCCAGCAGCGCAAAATGCAGATGGTTCACCATCGCTTAGCGGTCAAGCATTGGAAGCCGATGCGGACTTAAATGCGCTTGCATATACTATCGAATTTATGCAGCTTCAACAAAGAAAGTTCTTAGAAAAAGAAGTGTGCTTTGACGACAGCCAAGGCATTGTATGGAAGGACATCTTAACAAATAAGAACAAACGATGGTTTGCAATAACCGCTGGTGTTGCGGTCGGTTTGTTTTGTTTAATAAATAACTTCGAGTCAGAAAAAATAGATGCTCTTGACGCTCGTTCTCATCCGCCTATATCTGCCAGAGTAATGGTTATGTTGCATGCGATAAAAATACGCTACCTCAACGAAAACCCTGGCGCGCCTTTTAATTTACCCGATACGCTACTTTTTGTAGTAACACTTTTTGGCAATTTGCATATGGCGAAAACTAGGAAAGCCATTTCTATTGATGAATTAATTGAAAAATTTCTTATAAAGGAAGCGGTCGAAAAATTTGAGGAAATTGGAATGCACTATGAGAAATTATCTACAGAAATGAAATTATTGGATAATAAGCGTCGACATTTAGTCAGATTCGAAGAGTATCTTTGTTGGCAGTGGTATAACGGAAAAGCAGCCGGAATTTAAACCTCAGCATTACGTAACGGGTAGCGCAGTGCATACCCTGTCAAATTTAAGGACATTGAGTGCACCATTTTTAATGGTAGCAATGCAATAATTTATAGGTAATGAAAATATGGAAAAGAAAAAGAAACACCATTTTGTTAGCCAGTTTTATTTGCTCTTATGGGCAAAAACGGAGGAAAAACTTTACACAAATATAGGAAGCGAAATTCACCCAAAAACAACAAAAGAGATTGCGGCGGAAAATTACTTCTATAGAATAAAAAGTTTAAACAAAAATGAATTTGATTTACTTACTCGTGAAAATTCACTTTTACCCAACATCCCCACGCGAAATCTCTTAAAAACCATTATAGATGCAGGTCTATTCTTTAGGTTAGAAGAAGCACTTCCATTAAGCCCCGGTGAAATAATTAATCTGGAGGCAAGACAAGCTAATTTGGTCGAAGAATTCTATTGCGTAGTTGAAGATTGTGTTTCATCTGCGCACAAAAAACTACTAAATGCAGAATATTCAAATATCGATATAGAGGAGTACAACTATATTGTTCGCTTTATGTTTAACCAATTAACAAGAACGCAAAAAGCAAAAAATAATATAAAAAGAGAAATTGCAGAAATTTTAGAAGGAAGAGGTATCGACTTCAACGCTTATCATATCATCTCAAGTTTGATTCTTTCCGAGAGAATGACTTTGGCAGCTATTGAAAAGCTTAGTACTTTGACTATATTGGAAAATGAAACTGATTTAAAGTTCATCACCAATGACTGCCCAGTGTTAAATCTTAAAACGCCACAGGACAAAAATATTCAATTATACTGGCCAATCAGCCCGAACAAAGCGCTTCTTCTTGAAGATTCAATCTTACATCCTCAAGAGCAAAAAAATCTAAAAGAACAGGTCCTAAAGGATAACTTAAAAAGCAATTACTTTATTAAATCAGTGAAAAAAATTAGCCGAAATGAGGTGAGCGATTTTAATAGGAAAATATGGGATAACAAGAATAGAAACGCATTTAGCGTATCAGAGATTGAGTTGTCGCATTATCAGTAAAATGAAAAGCGATTGAATAATTTTATATAAGCAGTCTCAATGCTTTCAAAAAATTCAATCGCTATTTACTTAAATATTTTGCACCCACTCCTGAATTCTGGCAGAAATTTCCTGAGGGATACGTCCAGATATTCGGCCAGCGACACTAAATCGCTTATCGTCTTGAATACTATATTTTTTAAAGAATCTCTCTACCAAGGCTTTTCCATGAATACGACGAGATATAGCAAAAACACGCTGTTCGACGGTACCGTTGGGTAAATCAAATGCCTCAATTTTCTGTTTCCACGACGCGTAGGCGTCGAGTTGTTTTTCATCAAATCCTTTAAAGGGGCCGGTCAATAAAAGCTGCTCGAAGGCGGCCCGGCTATCTACGTGCGAACCAAATCCATCCCCAATCTTGGCCTTGCCTATGGAATGTAACAAAGCATTAGCGGCTGCATGCGCAACAAGAATATCGCAATGAGATAAAATTTCGACCATCACCTCATCAGTGGAGCGTCGCCCATCACCTTTAGTCTTAGCATTAACACGTTCCTGCTCCCAGGCAACCGCGTCAATCAAATAGTTCTCAAGCTCCCATCGCAATGTATAGTAGATATTGGGGTTCTTATTTTGGTTTTCAGACAAAAATAAGGCATCGTCAGGCGTGCATGAGAACTCCAAATCCTCCAGGGAATCTCTATCTACTAAGCCGTACGCCTGAATGCCCGCAGCTCGCTGGTATAGCACATTTCGCTCAACTCCAACACAACCAGAAATAGGGATTGGTCCAGTTTCTGATAGTTTAAAAACCGCTTTATCAGAAATGTTCGCAAACCAATAGTTTTTGTAAACACCGAGGTCGTCTTGACCTTCTACAAAAATTTCAACACGATTGGCGTAGCGACTTCTAATCTGTGACGTCGAAAACCCGCGCCCACGTATACTAGCCATGAGTTCCCTCCTCAAAGCTACGTTTGAGGAAAGCTACCTCTTCTTGAATTTTCTGTGCTCGCTCTTCTTCCTCAGGACTTTCCAAAATAGCAGCAGACTTTCGGAGACCTTTTTCCTCGACCTCTATGGCCAGTGAATCTATTATTTCCATAGCATGGCTAGCGAGATATACACATAAGCCAGCATTTCGATGAATCATTTCCTTTAATCTAATGGAAATCCGCGAACGCCACTGCGTATGCAAATGGGCATCAACTTCATCAATAATCAGTATTGTATTCCGAGTCATATGTGCACCTACCCGAAGGAAAATTTGCATCAACGACTTTTCACCGCTACTCAACTGGTCCAGGCGGTAAGGTTGAGAACCTAATGTACGCACCTTGGCAACCAACTCGTTACGATTAGGAATCCCCAACAATTCTTTATCAGAATCAGCAAACATGAACTCGTTCACGAATTCCAGTGCTGCGTCGTATCTACCATCGTCCAGCCAAAGCATCCAGACGAGCAGATTATCCAACGACTCAGTCCAGCTGCGGCCCTCTTGGCGGAACACATGCAATGGGCGGTAGTTCCAGTCTGTAGGCGGTTCAATTGCTCGGCGCTCTGATGTAGGCAACTTCACAATGTCACGATAGGCCGGGAAATAAATCATCGTAGGCGCAGATAACGGAGAATTGGCAAACGCCTCCACGTTCTCTCCGACACTATCTGCAATCCATGAAACGAATTCCTTGGACCAGTTATCGGCCATACCTGCCCAGCGGAAATCACTACTACCTCGCCTGATGACGCTTACGTTATGCCAGCTCTCGGCTCGCACCTCGAGTAACATATCCTGAGACCAAGGTTTGAACCAGACCTCCGATTCAGCACGGCCCCCAAAAATAGAAAAGACAACGGTGTGTGAAACACCTTCGCTAGCATACGACGCCCGGAAATCAAGCTGAGCGCGGCCCTCTCCTGCATCCAGAGGCTCAAATCCAAACGGATACGCTGGGCGCTCTGGATGGTTACCCAGCACCCCCATAAGCGCGGCCATCGTTTCAAGAATATGGGTTTTACCGCGCCCGTTTCCACTCAAAAATAGAAAGTAGTTGCTGGGCTCACCAGGCTCATCTCTGAAGTCGAAGTATTCAACCCTATCCTGAAAAGGACCAATTCGCTCCAATGTGAGCCCGAGTGGTACAAACTCCGTCAATATAAACGAATTGTCCATTTCTACCTTTTTAAGAGCGCCGACCCGACATGATTGATTTAATATCGGAATTATCCACGAATGCACACTGCACTCGCTTCACTTCCTCACCTACAATTTTCACAAGCGCATCGCCCTGCCCAAGCAAGAGCTCAGCACCAGAATCGTCCAAGATAATTCGTGATTCGGAAGCTTTTTGCACACTCAAAGCTACTCGGCTTGGGACGTTCGTTCTCAACAGCCCACTCAGCGTCACGCTATCAGGCCTTTGTGTCGCCAATACCAGATGTATCCCACTAGCACGCCCTTTTTGAGCCAGCCGAACTAACGGCATTTCCGCCTCGGGGTGTTGCATAATCAAGTCGGCCAATTCCTCCACGAAAACCACATGGTAAGGCGGCGCATCAGTCCTTTGCTTTCTCCATTCCAGGAGGTTTTTGAACCCCAGTTCTGCAAGCTTCGCTTCACGTTCGCCCATCTCGTTCACGATATCTTCAAGATGCTTTTTGGCAACTGTCATATCCGTGATTGGGCTTTCAGGTGTAAGGTGAGCCAATCCCTTGTACACGGCAAACTCGACCTGCTTGGGGTCAATGAGCGACAATTTCAATTTATCCGTTCCGCTCTTCACGAGTAGCGAACAAATAATCGCATGCAGGGTAACGCTTTTACCGCTATTCGTAGTACCTGCCACCAAGAGGTGCGGCGCCTGGCACAAATCAAACTTGACTGCCGTACCCGTGGGGTCAACACCCAGACAAACGCCTAGTTGTGCATCTGACTCATCGGGGACTTCATTGGAAATTTGGCCCCACGTGACTGTATGCCAGGCATCCTTAGGCTTCGGAATGTGTGCGGTAACAGTTCGTGGTGTACCTGGCAAAGAAAACGAAATAGGACCCGTGCCCAGAATAAGCGCCAGATTTTCATTTGCCTTCTGTAGGGCGCGAAGCTGTGTTGCATCAGCCAGAATCAAATCAAAACTCTGTAGGCGCGGGCCGTCGGTTCGCTTAGCAATTTGCGCCGCAATACCCAACTCAGTCAGAGCAGCCATTAGTGGCCCACTCAAGTCCGTCTCGACTGCGTCAGGAACTTGGACACGGCTCAGTAATTCCTGATACAGAAATTCGTAGAAATTATGAGTTTCCCGCCATCCAGTGCGAATTTCCGCGAGCCCCCTCCGAATATGGCGTTGGAGCAAACGACCAAATTCATCGTGTGCTGCATCGAATAAGTCCAAGTCATGATAGACAGATAGAACGGCTCTATACGAATCCTCGTAATTGACCTCAGGTTCTTTCCCAAGCAACTGCTCCCAAGCGTATTCGCCACCCCGTGGGCGATAATCATCGTATTCTTCAGATGGGGGCTCTGAGCGAGCAAACGACAAGGCTAACGCCAACCGTAGGGCCTTCCACTTCGGTTCCCGGTCCTCTGCAAGAAGACCCTTTCTTAAGATTTTTCGGACGAGCAACTCAT
Source organism: Janthinobacterium sp. Mn2066 (assembly GCF_049319705.1). NCBI lineage: Bacteria > Pseudomonadati > Pseudomonadota > Betaproteobacteria > Burkholderiales > Oxalobacteraceae > Janthinobacterium > Janthinobacterium sp. Mn2066. Next base: position 387,776 of record NZ_JBMOUF010000007.1, read on the forward strand.
CTTCTTCACTTATGTAAACCTTGCTCATTGAACGGCTCCCGCAGCTGAGTGCATCGGTACTCCCGAGGTAACGACAGTCGAATCGCCTTTGGGATTGCTCAAGCAGAATTCGCCAGCAATGAAGGGTTTGAGTAAAGTGTACTTTGCAGCATCAAGCTCGGAGTCTGTAGGTAAAACAATCACCTGTTCCGCTGCGGCCGGATAGAACTTAGTAATCAGCAGCTTTTGATGGCCAGCATCGATACGAGCTAAGGGCGTATCGATTACGACAGGACATGGCATCCCCGCGACATCCTTGAGTGCCCAAAGAAACGACTGCGCTGCGAGTTGCTTCATACCAGCAGAAATATTTCCCATACCAACGGTTTTTGCGTCCGCATCCAGGTAGTTAATTTTATAATCTTCGTCAAAGACAATGCTTTGAATTAATGAATTTGAATCCATTAGCACTTTAAAATGCTCATTCATTTTTTGTTGTATTTCAGTTTGGCGAGCTTGCTTAAGCGCACCTCGGTATAATCGAATTCCGTTCAGAGCCTTCTCAGCTATTTCGACGCCAACTTGATTTCGAGTGGCCTCACTAACTTTTCGCTCCTGAACATTTACGTCAGTCTTCAATTTTTCAATTAAACGACCAGCCGGATTGAGACTCTCTTTAAGAGAACCTATTCTTTCGCGAAGCTTTTCAGATTGGCCAGCCAAATCGGCAATTTCTGAACGGCGAGCCAGCTGCCGCTCACGCTCGGTCTCAGGAAGTGAACTTAGGTCATCGAGCTGCGCTGAAAGTGCTAACTCATCCCTAGAAATTTTGATTATGTCTCGGAGCTGTGAAGTGTAAGTTTCACGCACGACCCCATTGGTAGTAAACGGGCGAAGCACGGACTCAATCTTTCGAGCCCTTTCAACACTAACTCTCCAAGCACCCTCATCATTTGACGCGCTAGCCAATTCGATTTCCGACTCAATTAATAGCTCGGCTTTTTGTTTTAAGAATCTAGTCTGCGACTCTGTCAATTGCGGCTTTGGATGTTGCGGCTCGTCGAACAATCGCGATGGCAAGCGAGAAATAATTGCCCGCAGCTCTTCAACTAACTCCGCTTTACCTTGGGAGCTATCTTTTATTTTAGCTATGGTCGCGGCGAGAAGCTTAGGATGACATACTAAGGGGGCAACGCCAGGGAAAGAGTCTATGAATAAAGCAGTTTTACTCTCTAAGTCGCTTTTTTTCTCTGCAATTTGTGACTTAACAATGCTTTCGCTCTGTTCATTCACGGCCGCCCGAGAAGTATTCAGACGCTTTTCAAGTTCCTTTATTCGACGTTTGAGGTCAACATCTTCACGTTCGAAGCTATCAATCTCAAGTTCAACTTGAGAGCGCTTGGACCGCTCCACTTCATATTGCCCACGAAGTTGCTCTAATCGCAACTGCTCTTGACGAGCATTACTGTCCCGGCGAAGTTTTTGAAGAACGCGGCTTAGATAATTATCAGCTGTGTTGATAGAGGTAATATCAAGCAGACGCTCGACTTGTTCCAATACGGCCTCAGAATTACTTTCTGCAATCTTTTGGACCTGCTCGGCATCATATATGAAAAGAGGAACTAACGACCGGGGAAGTCGGCGGTTCAAAAACTCTTGCCGTTGCTCCGCATCATCGAGGACGTCTTCGTCAGTTACAAAACTCGGCTGAATTACCAATGTCTCTACAATCGTGGAAGTTCCTTCCAATGACCAGGACCTGGTTGCGATGACCGTTCCTCTCGCTTCTTCCCAAGTTACAGAGATACTGCATTCCTTTTCTTTGGCTGCGAGAGCCTTTCGATTGAATACACCCTCCCACTCTGCACCACGGCCGAGCATGTATTCTCGCGAAGTATATTGTTTTCCTTTCGAAACGGTTCGCAATTCAGTGTCACCACTGCCGACAAAAAATAATATCAGCGAATTAATGAAACTAGTCTTACCAAATCCATTTCTACCATGAATTAGAATGACATTTCGGCCTTCTTTGTTCAAGCTCGGGAAATTAAAAACGCCTTCGCGATAGGAAAATAAATTCTTTATTGTAATATTTTTAAAAATCATGGGGCGGCTTGCTCCACCTGCTTCGCAGCTAAAATCAATGTTTGTTCGAGGTCGCGTTCTAGGCCTGTTTTGGCACCATACATCTCAAGCGATGACCACTTATTTTTCGTCAGATGTAAAATGGCATGCAATAACTCAGCTGGCACGTCCGCTTCAAGCGCCGCAGTCTCCAAAAAATCAATTGCAGACGCCTTTACCGCTTCCTCCGGATGTTCGAGGTAATCGGCAGTGAGAGTGCGACCAAATTTTTTCGCAATATTTAAGACTTCCGCCTTTGTATAATCAAACTCCACATTCCAAATTCGCTGAATATTAGTGAGGTCCTCAGTAGAAATCAGCTCCCACCCAGCTTGCTTTTCTGTTTCCAAGAGTTCATGCAAAATTTGTTTTCTGGCTTCGCCGGTAAAGGGACCTGTCCCAGGCGTTCCATCCCGTTTGACAGGGCTCCGCATCCCCTCTGCGTCTCTGTATTCAATTAGGTGCGTTCTGAATGTGTTAAGTGGCTTCATCCACTCTTCACCAGTAGCAATAAATCCTTCCATGGATTTATCCTGCTTTACTACAGTGCATGTCCAACAGCCGAAACGACTCCCACCGCAAGAAGGCGTATTCAGGTCGAAGACCACAGGGCATTCCCCACCATTTGCCTGACGATACAATTGAATAATCTTATCGTGGCTGCCTCCCCAAGCGGGGGGATTGGAATATAGATATTCCCACACCTCATCAGTTGACCACGAAACAATAGGTTTGAACACCATCGCGTCAGGTATCTCGTGATGCGGATTCAAATTTCGTTCACTATTCGTGAACGACTGAATTGACTGAGCACGCAAGGAACTTTCATCCATACGTGAGCCCAATAACAAAATCACGCTTCCGCTTTTTGCGACAATCGTATCAATCGCACGTCGTGAAGGTTTAATTTTCATATTGCTCGTGCACCACCGGAACCAGCGGCTAGGAGGCGGGTAACCTTTACCGATTAATTTTGCCCAGAATCCTTCGTCCATATCTGGGAAAACCAGCTGAGTGTGCAAATTCAGGTTGCGTGCGCGTGCTGAAGCCTCAATGCGCTTCATTGCATCCATGACGTACTCGGATACGATAGGTGCTTCTACCTTTGTATCACTCGAAAGCACATAGACTGGCTTTTGTGCAGCAGGCCCAAGCTCGAGCAGCAACTCCATCACAAGTTGGAGAACGAGAGTCGAATCTTTGCCTCCAGAGTAGGCAACGACCCATGGTCGGTTATCGGCTTCATATTGCTCACGAAGCAGTTGTTTGGTTTCGTCGATGTTGTTCATAGTTCTCTCACTTCCAACCTGGCAGATGTTGCCTATAAGCTCGCTTACGTCATCACTCAATGATGACTATCTATTGTACCTTGACAACTGTTTTGCCAATTGCTTTTCATGCAATTACGGCACATCCCGCTGAGGATGGTGCCACTACTGCCACAGTTGCATAACAGTAGCTCTATCCCTTAGTGCTCACTCTAGAGGTCTGTTAGGCCCTATTTCCTCCAGGCTAACTTCTACATGGGTTCGTCCCAGCGCTTTCATGCACTGAAGAAAGAATGCAAAACTGAATGTCCCACGAGACATCTTGTTCGTAATAGCACTTGAGGACTCGTCGACACCAATCACTGCCAGCAACTGAGAAAGCCGTTTGTGGGTGATTCCCCTGCGAACCAGCTCGCCGCGCAAGATTCGGCTAGCCTCCAAATTCCAGTCTGCCATGTTGATAATTTGCAACGTTGTTTGATAAAGACCATCATCTTCGCCGACATGGCTTAGAAAACGCTACATAAATCGCATATATGATATCAATATACCGTTTTCGATATTTTTAGATGCTTTATATGAAACTCGTTCTTGTTTTTTCCACTAAGTAAAGGGCTTAGGCAACCAGGCCAATGACAGGGAAGAAGATGGCAGTTAAGCAAGCGTGGACCGAAACGAAGACTCGGAGGATGGGTGCAGAAGGACTCCAACGAACGTTCCCAACGTCGGCAGCATCCGCAGATGCACATCGCAATTTGATTAAAACGTTTCCATTTTTGCACCGCTCTCGAACGCCGCAGTGCCGCGTACTCCGCAGGGATTGCCTCCCTCATATTGCCCGAATCCCGTCGCTTTTATACAACGGCTAGGTTTTTCCGTTTGTACTTACTCTCCTCTGAAGTACTAGTTATTCACACATGAGCTATTAGTAATTCGCCCATGAGCTATTAGTGATTCACACATCAGCTACTAGTGATTCGCACACGGTCAAAATGTAGAGTCAAACGTTATTGCGGCTTGTTTCGTTTCTCTAGTAACTTCGCAAAAAGCATACGGTTCACTTCTCATACCGTTGCTTGTTTGAGATATCGACCTTATCTGCACCTATAGCCCTTAGTACATGAATCAAAAAATGGAACGAGAATGCTCCTCTGTTGATTTTTGTACGCAGCTGAGTTTCGTTTTCCTTTAACCCTTGCGATTCGAGCAGTTTTGCAAGATTTTTGTATGTGATTGCTCGTCTGCGCAATTCAGCTTTCAGGATATTGGAAGCTTCGTCAAGAATATCTGGCATAGTTTTATTAATACATTTAAATGGTTTTAATATTGACATTTTAAAACCATTTAAATAGAATCGCCGCCCGCGTGTCGTTTTTGATACGTTTTGTGACGGATTACAACAGTTAGTTTGATGGGCTTTGAGGGCAATTATTTGAATAACTACGAACTGGAACAGTATCTTGATGAGCTTGGACTTCCGAACGAAGGTAAGGAAGCTATCCGGAAAGCTCGTCGCGGATCTCCAGTACGAGACGTTCGTGGCACCGGCGCGAACGTTATGAATATTTTCCAAAGCGCGAAAATGGGTGTGTCTATTGCGGCGGAAAGTCATACCGTCGAGCTGCCCGCTATAATTTCCTATGAGCTTGACTCTGACGTTCTGGAGTATTACGCGCAACCGATGAAATTGGACGTGGCATATCCAGATGGACGGTGGCAGCACATTCCCGACTTCTTATTGCTCAAAAAAGATGGAATCATTGTCGAGGAATGGCGGCAAGATAAGCGTTTGCATAATCTCGCAAAAGCCAATCCCGAACGATATGTGCCCGCATATGGTGGTGGATGGCATGCTCCGATTATGGAGGCCCATTTCGCTGAACTAGGCATGCAGTATGTTTTGAGTACGCCTGAGCAAGTTAATCAGCAAAAGATTCGAAATTTGAGTTTCTTGCGCGCTTATTATTTACCTTCGTGCCCACGTGCCTCTGGCGAGGCAATGATGGAGTTAAAGGAGTTTCTTGAGAAAAACCCGATTATTTCTCTACAAGACCTCGTCAATTTGACAAAAGATATGGAAAAACATGTCGGGGTACAGGCAATCAAGCCCTTGTCTTTCTCAGCCGATGATATCTATTGGGCCATTGCGCACGGTTCGCTTGTGGTAGACCTGGACAATGATGACCTAGCCGAGAGGCATCGTACTCACGTGTTCCGCGACTTGGCGGCAATGGAGATGTTTAACAGCCTACCGGAAATACCCACAGTCCATCCATCAGGCTCAACGGGTTTCACTTTGAAGAGTGGCACTCGTATCGAGTATGAGGGTGTTGATTATATCCTAACCTTCGTTGGCGATAAAAATTCCGTAATTTCGCCTTTTAATGGTTTGGTTGATAACTCAAGCGAAAATCCGCTTGAAATGTCGAATACTACCTTACTCCATCTTTATCGTACTGGAAAAATTGAGCCTCTCAATATTGAAAGCACCGAGACAAACAAAAATACAGAGGTAATTTCCCCCTCTCAAGTAGATGCTGCAATTAAGAGACGCGAAAAAATTGATAAGAACGACCAAGGGTTGAATGCTGGTGTTTCAATAAGAACAATCCAGCGTTGGAAAAAAAAACCTATGAATCGCAGAAAGTGCTAGCGAACAGATAATTAACTTAGCGCCAAAGCGGCGAGTAGGGAATTATCTTCCAAAGTTATCCGACGAGGTACTGGCTACCATAGACAAAACTCGGAAAGACATTTATGAGCGGCCATCAGGGAGAAATAAAAGTGCCGCTTTTCGTGCATTTGAAGCGATATGCTTTGAAAAGAAAATTAAACCTTGCTCGGAAAAAAGCTTTTTCGGGTTGATAGCGTCTGCAAGCTCGACTTTGAAGCGGGACGGCAGTCGAAATGAATATCAAACTGCCCCTATTGTTTTGTATCTTGACGCTGGTGCTCCCATTCATGGTGTACGGCCTTTTGAAATTGTTCATATTGACCATACGCCGCTTAAAATTTTAATCCACAGTTTGGCATTTAAGGAAATAGCAACCAGTGTTTGGATAACTTTGGCAATTGATGCGAAGTCACGAGCAATTGTTGGGTTTTACCTCACTACCGAATCGCCAAGTTATCGGTCTTGCATGATGGTTATGCGGGATATTGTTCGCCGTCATGATCGATTACCGGAAACTATTGTTGTTGATAATGGGCCAGAGTTTCATTCAAAGAATTTTCATAGAGTTTGTGCCGCCTATAGATGCAATTTGAAATATAGGCCAAAGGGAAAACCTCGATTTGGTACGGTTATGGAACGCGTTTTTGGCACCACTCAATCACAGCTGATTCATACCTTAGAAGGAAATACTCGGCTGATGAAGAAAAATCGCGCCATTACAAAGCTAGTAAATCCAAAAAACTTTGTGGAATGGACATTGCCCGCATTGCATGGCGCTTTGGATATGTATTTCAGTGAGCTATATGGTACCAAGCCTCATCCGGCTCACGGCGAGGAGCCCGTCGCACATTTGAAGAAAACTTTAGCTGAGACTGGAGCCCGCAATCACACTCACGTGAAGCTGGACAGACTATTTCTAATCGAAACCTGCCCATCGGTCGACGACGAAACCCGTATTGTTGATATACAGCGGGGAGTGAAGGTTCAACACTATTACTATTGGCACGACGGTTTCAAAGGCCTGAAGTCCAAACAGCGAAAGGTTCTTGTACGCCCGGACCCATGGGACCCTCGATACTGTTACGTGCTCATTGACAGCACCTGGCACACTGCTCGCTCTAAGCTGGTCGGCGAGTTACGGCGCTGCACTGCACTCGAACTTCAGTATGCCGTAGCTGAAACGAGCAAAAAATTCCTCACCAAGGGGCAGAAACTGACGCCCGAGCTACTGAAGAAATGGACGTACGTGGCCGTCGCGTCCAACTTTGACGCCCGCCTTGCCGCCGAGAGCGAGGAAATGCGCTACCTCTACGAGCCTATGGGTATAGGAAGCATCGAACGCGATAATCTGCTGCATCCCGTACTCCGCGTATCGGTCGATGATGATGCTGATTTTTCGCATCAGGCTACAAGTAGCCAAGCTATCGATTTAGACCAAGAAGTATCGGTTTATTCAACTGGCGAATTACCAGACGCCCCTCGGCGTCCGGAGGCGGCTTATGCCGCCTCCGTGGGCGAGAATTCGCCACTGACTTCCGAGCCTGAGAACCTTATCGGCCAAGCCGGTTCCAGCGCGGCTCCAAAGCCGCCACGAGTGAAAAAAACTAACCCACGCCCGGCTGCCAACGACAGCCTCTTGGACAAGCTACGCCATGCTGAGTCCCAACAGCAGCAGGAGCAACCGCCTGCCGCTCATTACAGCGATGACGAATATGGTTATTTCTAAAATTGGCATCGAACCTCCTTGGAACTCTGAAGGTATTACTCAACACCAGAAGGCTTTTGAGAAGGTCAAAGTTCGGCATCCAAAAATCAATGCAGCGTTTGAGCGTATCCACCGCATGATTGGTCCCCATAGCGGCACCAATATCGTGTTGCTAGTCGGCCCAACGGGTGTAGGCAAGTCGACGCTGGCCCATCTCTTGGAGGCAAAGATTCTCAGCGAAAATCACGACCTCATTGAGGCCGATACAAGCCTTGTGCCCATTGTCTGCGTGGAAGCCGAAGAGACGGGCCAAAAATCTACACCTTGGTGGGTTTTCTATAGCGCTGTTGGGCGGGCTTTAAACGAGCCTTTGATGCATCGTAAAGTCGACACGCGAAAAGTTGACTCCAGACTGTCCATCGTGCCACAAACTACGTCGGATATCGTAAGTCTCCGAAAAAGCGTTGAGTTTGCGATGAAAGAGCGTAAGACCGTAGCACTTATCATCGATGAGGCGGCGCATCTATTGCAAAGCAATCCCACATATTTGCAGAAGGATTTCAATGCATTGAAATCCTTTTGCAATCAAAATCAGGTGACCTTAATCGTGGTTGGCTCATATGACCTTTTTGACATACTGGCTCTTAGCGCTCAAATCATGCGCCGTACACAAATCGTGCATGTAGACCGCTACATGGTTGGAACCCCTGCAGACGAGTTAGCGTTTAAGAAAACGCTTCAAGCATTGCAGGCCAGTATGCCAATTACGACAATTCCTGACCTTTCAAAATTTGCGAAGTCATTGCAAAAGCAAACACTCGGCTGCATCGGCAGCTTGCAGGAAACGCTCGCTAGGATGCTAACCAACGTTCTGCATGCCAGCGGCGAATTCGAAATGGCACATCTTGAAAATGCCTTGCTCACCGATGCACAACTTGAATCCATGCTCGCTGAAACGCTTAAAGGAGAAAATATGGTTACACGCCACTCCCATAAAAAACGACTTATCGCGGAGGAGGAATGAATATTGATGACTACAGCGTAGTCGAGCGAGTAAAGCTTCCCGCCCGTTTAACACTTTATAAGCTCGCACCTGCCGTATTTAAGGGCGCGACCCGGGAAAGTTTAGCCAGCTATTTTCAACGACTTGCTGATGCCCATGCGATATCACCGCATCTCCTGGCCCGAGAGGTAGTTACACCGCTACTGGGGGTGGCCCGTCGTCAAGTCTCAGGCATAGATGACACTTGGAAGACATCGTATTTTCATAACATAGGCACGGTTGCTGAAAACTGGTCCAATGCGCTGAACCAACTGACTGGTCATCGAAAACTTCAAGAATTAACCTTCTTGCCGCTACGGGGCATGGTGCCAACGACCCTCCTGACCTCACTCCACCGAAAATGGTGCCCATGCTGTTTGGGTGAAGATGCAAAGTCGGGAACGCCGTATGGCCGATTGCTTTGGGAAGTGCGAGCTGTCGAAGCTTGCCCTATTCACAGAGTACAACTAGTTTCGGGATGCGATTGCGCTGGAGAGGCGAGTTTGCATTGCTCTCAAGCTAAATATTTGCCAAACATCTGCGAACGGTGTGGAACGGATTTGGGTACGCAGCGAAAGTTGTTACCCGCAGCCGATTCACAGATTATAAAGGCTCAACTGGTCCATGATTTTTTGGATACTCCTTACTCAACAACGGGGCTTCCCGTTATTAAATTCTCCGAATTCATATGGAATGCCTGTCAAAAGCATGCTGATGGACAATACGCCCCCTTCGCGAAAATGATTGGGAAATCAAAGTCAGTTGTCCATGGATGGCTCAACGAAAATCGCATTCCCCCATTCGCCGAAGTAGTAAATTTGGCCTATGTCTTGGGCTGCGAAGTTGCAGATATTTTCACGGGCGAAATGCGGAGACTGCTCGATATTCCACGTGACTGTACTCCCGCCCAAAAGCGGCAGCAAGCCCAAAAATTGAACATCCACGCAATTAGCGCCCAGCTCGGACGGTTTGCAGCAGAGACGCCTTGCATCTCGGTAGAGGAAGCTGCCCGCCGCATCGGGGTCAATAAAAGAACTTTATATGCCTCATTTGCAGAGCAGGCGGTAATCCCCCCATTTTTAGAGCGCGCTAAAAGTAGAGGTTAAGCGGCCAGGGCAAGCTTCTGTTTTGGTGTAATGC